>NZ_CP011120.1:1200000-1500000 GCF_001628715.1 Acetobacter oryzifermentans
TGCGGATAACGGGGGCTTCAATCACCTTGTTATCCAGAACAATGGCGAAGCGTTTGCCAACATTGGTTTGCGTAACAGATGAGAAAGCGCGCGTGCCCACTGAATCGAATGAGAAGCTGACAGCCCACTCGCCTGTTTGCTGGTCAATCACTGCGCCTGCGTTGGTCAGGTCTGTGCCATCCACATCCACATGGTCAAAAACTGGCAGGGGGCCGCCTTCCGCCGGGTTAGCCATGGGCACAAGGCTCACACCCGGGGGGGCATAGGTGGCATGCAGCGGGTTAGAATCTACCAGCCGGAAGGTCATTTTGGCCGTGGTGCCAAGCAGCGCTTTAATCCGTTCTGGATCACTGATGCCGGGCAGCTCTACCACAATCCGATCATCGCCCTGACGGGTGATTTCGGGGTCAACCGCGCCCGTGCCATCAATACGCCGACGCACAATCTCGATAGACTGTGTCACAGCCTCCCGCGCGCGGGCCTTAATGGCATCTGCAGAAAGCACCAGAGCGATTGTGCCGTCATCCTGCTTTTTAACGCTGAATTCATTGGGCACAACGCGGGGTAGCTTGTCCAGCGTAGCAACATCCCTATCTGCTTCAGCCGTATCACGCGGTTGGAAGGAGACGGTGTTTTTGTCGGCATTCACGTTGATGTTCTGATAACCGAGCTGAGATTTCAGCAGGGCATCACGCGTGTTTTCTACCAAGGTCTGGAGCCTGTCGTGCGTGAGGCTTTTAAGGTCAACCTGCATCAGCAGGTAAGACCCGCCCCGCAAATCTAACCCCAGATGGATTTGACGCCATGGTATGGAAGGGAAAGGCTTGCGCATACCGTTGGGTAGGCACAGCAGCAGGCCCAACAGGCACACGCCCAGCACCGAGGCCAGTTTGAGGCGGCTGTAATACATTCTCACCTGATCGCTTGCAGTTTTCTTGCCGGGAACATGCCGCCCCGGCAGGCGGGATGCAACCGTTGTGCTGCATTATTCGCGTTTCATACCTGTTGTATGGCCGCCACACCAAGATGTACGTGGCCAAACTGCATCAGTTTGCGGCAAGGCTGCCTGTTGTTGAGGGCGCTTGCATTCGGCTACGGGGGTGCTACGCCTGCATGCAGTCTTGTAGGGCACAAAAAGAAGGCGGATTTCATGGCTGAAACACTTAAGGTTGGCGTAATTGGAGCCGGACATTTCGGACGTTTTCATGCCTTGAAAGTGCGCCATGTTGCGCGGGAAACGCTGGTGGGGCTGTTTGATCCCGATAACAAGCGCGCGGCCTTGGTAGCAAAAGAAGCCGGATGCCCCGTTATGCAGGATGTTGATACCCTACTGGCAGCGTGTGATGCCGTGGTTGTGGCTGCTCCAGCAGAATTTCATTTTGAACTGGCAGTGCAAGCGCTGCGTGCGGGCAAGCATGTGTTGGTGGAAAAGCCCATAGCCGCCACGCTGGAACAGGCAGATTTTCTGGTTACTCTGGCGCATGAAAGCGGGCTGGTCTGTCAGGTTGGGCACCTGCTGCGTTATTCTGCCGAGCACGATGCCATTACCCAGCGTATCACCCGCCCTCTTTATATAGAGGCCACACGCATTGCCCCCTACAAGCCGCGCGGCACGGATGTATCCGTTATTCTGGATCTGATGATCCATGATTTGGATCTGGTTCTGGCTATTGTAGATAGCCCTATTGCGCAGGTGGATGCCTTGGGTGCGGCGGTAAGCTCTGCTCATGAAGATATTGCCAATGCGCGTGTGCGGTTTGAAAACGGCTGTGTGGCCACCATAACCGCCAGCCGCATCTCGCTAAAAACGGAACGGCGCATGCGCCTGTTTTCTGAGGAAGGCTACTTGTCCGCCGATTTTGTAAAACGGGAACTGACAATGATTGGCCGTGATCGGGGCCTTCCCTTACCGGGTACAGGCGGATTCCGGCGCGAGCACATCACGTGGAAAGAGCATGATTCGCTTATGGCTGAACACGAAGCTTTTGTTGCTGCGTGTCTGGATGGTGCCCCTGTGGTGGTGGACGCAAATGCCGGTCGGCGCGCTCTGGCGGCAGCTCTGGCCGTGGCAGATGGTATTGCCGAATCTCGCCGCCGGATGGAGCTTTCCGGACTGATTCAGGCCGAATAAAAAAGCACCCCACAGAAGCGGGAGAAAACCGCCACTTTCAAAATTTCAAGCCCCTTTTTCTGGCTTTCTGTGCAAAAATTCACTAGATATAGGGGGCAAGATAGAGCACAAGCACGAGATATGGTGCGGAGGCAAAGCCCCCCATCCGACCCCAAAATTGACGCAGAAAATAGCGGAGTAACCCAGCCATGACCCTGATTGACGTACAGGAAAATGACATTCGTCGTTCCTCGTCCGGGGGGGCAGAAGCCGGGGAACCCGATCTGTTCAACGCTGGCAAGATGGAAGATATGGTGCAGTTGCCCGGCCACCACCAAGTGCGGGTAGATCGCTCTCGTGATGCGTTGCTCACACCTTTTGGCAAGGCCACGCTGGATAACCGTTACCTTTTGCCGGATGAAGGGTATCAGGATCTGTTTGGCCGTGTGGCCTCGTATTACGGGGCAGATGCAGCCCATGCCCAGCGCATTTATGATTACATCAGTAAGCACTGGTTCATGCCAGCAACGCCCGTTCTGTCTAACGGCGGAACATCACGCGGGCTGCCTATTTCGTGCTTTCTGAACGAAGCCAGCGATAGCCTGAAGGGCATTGTTGATCTGTGGAATGAGAACGTCTGGCTGGCCAGTAAGGGCGGCGGCATTGGTTCCTATTGGGGTAATCTGCGCTCCATTGGTGAAAATGTTGGCCGCAATGGCAAAACATCCGGCGTTATTCCGTTTATCCGCGTGATGGATAGCCTCACACTGGCTATTTCTCAGGGCTCTTTGCGCCGCGGGTCTGCTGCGGTGTATCTGCCCGTCTGGCACCCAGAAATTGAAGAATTTATCGAACTGCGTCGCCCCACTGGGGGAGATCCCAACCGTAAGGCGCTGAACCTGCATCATGGTGTGCTGGTGTCAGACGCCTTTATGCGGGCTGTGGAAAGCGATGATGAATGGGCGCTGATCTCCCCTAAAGATAGCAGTGTTATCCGTAAGATTTCTGCCCGTGGGTTGTGGATACGTATTCTTACGGCCCGCATGGAGCAAGGTGAGCCCTACATTGTTTACTCCGACCATGTGAACAATGCGCGTCCGGAACACCACAAGTTAGCTGGGCTAGAAGTCAAAACCTCCAACCTGTGTTCCGAAATTACGCTGCCAACCGGGATCGATCATCACGGTAAGGCACGTACGGCTGTATGCTGTCTTTCTTCCCTGAATCTGGAAACATGGGATGAGTGGAAGGATAACCCGCAGTTTATTGAGGACGTGATGCTGTTCCTTGATAATGTGCTGCAGGACTTTATAGACCGTGCGCCAGAAGATATGCACCGCGCCAAATATGCGGCCATGCGTGAACGCTCTGTTGGGCTTGGTGTTATGGGCTTCCACACCTTCCTGCAAAGCCGCAATGTGCCGTTTGAAAGTGTGATAGCAAAGGTCTGGAACCGTAAGATTTTCAAGCATATTCGTGAGCAGGCAGATGCAGCATCCCGCAAGTTGGCGGAACTGCGCGGCCCATGCCCGGATGCTGAAGAATACGGCGTTATGGAACGCTTTTCTAACAAGATGGCTATTGCGCCTACGGCGTCCATTTCCATTATTGCGGGGAACGCCAGCCCTGGCATTGAGCCAATTGCGGCCAATGTGTTCTTGCAGAAAACGCTTTCCGGCTCCTTTACCGTACGTAACCGGCATTTGCAGAAGCTGCTGGAGGAAAAAGGGCAGGATACGCCGGAGGTGTGGTCTTCCATTACCACCAGCAAAGGCAGCGTGCAGCATCTGGATTTTTTGACCCAGCAGGAAAAGGACGTGTTCAAAACCGCGTTCGAACTGGATCAGCGTTGGATCGTGGAGCATGCGGCAGATCGCCAGCCGTTTATCTGTCAGGCACAGTCCGTCAATCTGTTCCTTCCGGCCGATGTGCATAAGCGGGATCTGCACCAGATCCACTACATGGCTTGGAAAAAGGGCCTGAAATCTTTGTATTATTGCCGCAGCCTGTCTATCCAGCGTGCAGATACAGTGAGCAATGTTCTGGCCAAGAATGATGTGATGAATGTGGATTCATCCCAAGCATCGTCAGGTTCTGCATCAAGCGGGAATGACTACGAAGAATGCTTGGCCTGTCAGTAAGCATTGGCTACTAACAATTTGTTTATAAAAGAAATATGACGGCATCCTGCGTGTTGCCGTTAAGGGAGGCAGCATGAGCGAGCATATGTCTGGTCAGGAGCCGCAGCAGGAACAGAAGTTTGACCTGCTGACAGCCAACCCGGTTTACAAGCCGTTCCGCTACCCATGGGCGTATGATGCGTGGCTGACGCAGCAGCGGCTGCACTGGCTGCCAGAAGAAGTGCCTCTGGCCGATGATGTAAAAGACTGGCACCGCGTTCTGAACGAAGGTGAACAGCATCTGGTGACGCAGATTTTCCGCTTCTTCACCCAGTCCGATGTGGAAGTGAATAACTGCTATATGAAGCACTACAGCCGTGTGTTTAAACCCACGGAAGTGCTGATGATGCTTTCAGCTTTCTCTAACATCGAAACCATCCATATTGCAGCGTACAGCTACCTTCTGGATACACTCGGCATGCCCGAAACCGAGTATTCCGCTTTCCTTAAGTATAAGGAAATGAAGGATAAATACGATTACATGCAAACGTTCACGGTGGACAGCAAGCATGAAATCGCCAAAACGCTGGCAGCTTTTGGGGCCTTTACGGAAGGGCTTCAGCTTTTTGCCTCTTTTGCCATTCTGCTAAACTTCCCGCGCTTCAACAAACTTAAGGGCATGGGGCAGATTGTTTCATGGTCTGTGCGTGATGAAACACTGCACTGCCTGTCTATTATCCGGTTGTTCCGCGTGTTCATTCAGGAAAATCCTGAGCTGTGGACAGAGCAGCTACGCACAGAACTAACAGATATCTGCCGCACCATTGTAGAGCATGAGGAGGCCTTTATTGATCTGGCCTTTGAAATGGGTGCTGTAGAAGGGCTGAATGCGGAGCAGGTGAAAACCTACATCCACTTTATTGCAGACCGTCGCCTTACTCAGCTTGGGCTGGAGCCAATTTACAACACCACAACCAACCCGCTGCCGTGGTTGGATGATATGTTGAATGCCGTAGAACACACCAACTTCTTTGAAAACCGCTCCACAGAATACAGCCGTGCTTCCACAGCCGGTACGTGGGAAGAGGCTTTTGAAAACTCTGTGTTCGAATAAACAGCTTATAGCCCTGGCAACGGGGCGCCTTCTTCCAGCACTGTGCGGGCCGATGGCGTGAAAGCGCCGTCGGCTTCGTGCAGCACCAGCCCAGCCAAAACACGGGCTGGGCTTTTAACGCCTTTGCGGGCCTGCACCAAGACAATGCGCGATTCTCGCCCGGCCTTTGGCCAGAACGGATAAAGCGTAACACCCCCAAATCCGGATTTGCTCAGGCAGAAAATGGCTTGGTCTGCTAATGCTGCGGGTAAAGCAAGCGTAAGGCTGCCTTTATGGCGCAGGATTCGGGCTGCGCCTGCAATCCATGTGGGTAAGGTATCTGCCCCCATCCGCCGGGCCAGATCACGACGCGGGTGCGCCGAGGCTGTGCCTAAAGGGGCATGCCACGGTGGATTCGCCATGCAGTGGTCAAAATATTGTTCGGGCAGCGGGTTATCTTCCAGAAAAACATCGGGAAATGTGGCATTCAGAATCCTGATATTCTGCTGATGGTTGGCGACCATGTTTTGCTGGGCCAGAGTTGCTGTATCACTTTCTTTTTCCACGCCCGTGCCCTGAAGGGTGGGCGCGCGGTGGAGCAGGCAAAGCAGCCCGGCTCCAGCGCCACAGCCAATTTCCAGCACATGCTGGCCTTTACGGGCCGGTACAGCGGCAGCCATAAGCACGGGTTCCAACCCGGTGCGATAGCCTTGCAGAAACTGGCTATAGGAGATACGGCCACGCAAAAGCGTTCCGGGAGTAATGGCAAAACGAGCTGGCATGGTTTCCGATGGGAGCTATGTGTCTGGCTGGCTTGAATTCGTAGGCGCTTGACCGTTTTTCAGGTGCCTCGCATATAGAAGAACGTCAACTCATCCCATGGCTGGGGGATAAAACGTTTGGGTGTTGCAATCAGTCTGTCAGAAACAGGCAGAACCACAAGCCAGGATGGATCTGGAGTTTCAGTGAGTAAACCAGGAGAAGCAGGCCTGAAAGCGCTGGCCGATTATCTTGCGTCGGACATGCTTGCCTGCAATCAGGTCATTGTAGACCGTATGCAAAGCCCCGTGGCACTTATACCGCAGCTTGCGGCCCATTTAGTGGCGGCTGGCGGAAAGCGGCTGCGGCCCTTGCTTACTCTGGCTGCGGCCAGAATGTGCGGCTACAATAATCAGGATGGGCGCATGCGGCATGTAGAAATTGCCGCGTGTGTAGAATTCATTCACACAGCCACGCTGCTGCATGATGATGTGGTGGATGACAGCCAGCTTCGCCGTGGGCTGGCAAGCGCCAATGCCATTTTTGGCAACAAGGCTTCTGTGCTGGTGGGGGACTTCCTGTTTGCGCGGTCTTTCCAGATTCTAACAGCCGATGCCTCGCTGGGTGTTATGGCGATTCTGTCTGCGGCTTCTGCCACGCTGGCGGAAGGTGAGGTCATGCAGATGACCACGCAGAATGATCTTTCCACATCGGTAGATCAGTATTTGCAGGTTATCTACGGCAAAACAGCAGCGCTGTTTGCTGCTGCGTGCGAATCTGGCGCTGTCATTGGTGAAGCTACGCCAGAACAGCGTGAAGCATTGCGCATGTATGGTGCCAATTTGGGCATGGCTTTCCAGCTTGTTGATGATGCGCTGGATTATGCGGCAGATCAGGCCACACTGGGTAAGGAAGTGGGGGATGATTTCCGTGAAGGAAAAGTCACCCTGCCTGTTCTGGCAGCTTACGAAGCCGGGAATGAGGAAGACCGTATTTTCTGGCGCCGGGTGATTGAGGAATGTGATCAGCACCCCGGAGATCTGGAAGCCGCGTTGAGTCGTATTGCAGAAACAAATGCAATTGGGATTACCTTAAAATGTGCAGAAGATTACGCGGCTAAAGCACGTGAAAATCTTTCTATGTTCCCAGATGACACATTGAAAAACCTGCTGCTGGAAACGGCCAGCTATTCTGCCAGCCGCGAGCGTTAAGAGCATCTGTGTATTGGGGGGCTGGCTATTACGGGTTAATAGCTGGCTTCTACCTCATTAATATCTTCCCATAATGTCACGGCACTGAACCCGTAAGGTTTTAAGTGTGTGAGCAGGGCTTGATCGTTCTGGGTATCAGGTAGGGCCGTAAACCATGCGCAGGGGTGTGCGTGGGTTTTCTGTGGTAAATGAGCCAGCAGGTTGCAGGTATGCCGCGCTACGGCTGGCGCAGGGTCTAGCCACGTCAGGCCGGGTGGAGAGAGCGCACGCAGACGGTTCAGCACAAAGGTATAATGTGTGCAGCCAAGGCCTACAGCATCCAGTCTGTTAGAATCCGGGTGAATAAACAGCCCTTCTATTTCTCGTAAAATCGTAGAATCAGGCACATCCTGTCCACGGAAGGCTAATTCCGCACATCCAGCTAAGCCGGGGGCAGCATGGGCAATAAGTGTGCATTCTGGCGCGTAAAGCGCATGGAGCCGAGAAAGGTATGGCCGCCGCACGGTAGCGCGTGTGGCCAGCAACCCGATAACCTTGGTTTGGGTGATACGCGCAGCCCAGCGTATGGGCGGAACACATCCTACAAAGGGCATATCTGGCCATGCGGCCCGCAGGGCTTCCAGCGCCAATGTGCTGGCCGTATTGCAGGCCACCACCACAGCCTGAGGCTGAAGCCGCCGAATAGCCTGAGAGAGCAAGGAGACGATTCGCTCAATAAGAAAATCGTCATCCTGTTCGCCATACGGAAAAATGGCGGTGTCGGCCAAATAATCTATGCAGACATCTGGCGCCAGCACTTGAATGGCCCTGACAATACCCAAACCTCCAATTCCGGAATCAAATGCCAGAATATGCCGGGGGCCAAAAAGGGCAGGGCCATCTATCTGCACCGTTTTATTTATCCTTGTTGGCTTTAAATGCAGCGGCTTCTTCCAAAGTGCCAACGCCACCGTGGCGAGCAGACCAAGCGCAAGGATCTTCCAGAAAACGCCGTACTTCTGATGCAGCTTCTTCAGAGAAGTATGGCCGTGTAGAGCATGCTTCCAGCACATCCCACCACGTGCACAGGGCATGCAAAGATACGTTCATTTCTGCCAGCGTGTTCTGCGCACCGGGGAAAACGCCGTAATAGAACACAACAAATGCGTGGTTGATAATGGCGCCAGCATTACGTAACGCATTGGCAAACTGCACTTTGGAGCCACCATCGGTGGTCAGATCTTCTACCAGCAGGGTGCGCATGTTTTCAGGTACATCGCCTTCAATCTGGGCGTTGCGGCCAAAGCCTTTGGGTTTTTTGCGCACATAAGCCATCGGCAGCATCATGCGGTCTGCCATCCATGCGGCAAACGGAATACCTGCGGTTTCACCACCCACAACGGCATCCAGGCTTTCATACCCAACGTGGCGGCCAATTTTTTCTACCCCAAGTTCCATAATTTTGGCACGGGCACGGGGGAAAAAGATAATGCGGCGGCAATCAATATAGACGGGAGATTTCCAGCCAGAAGTCAGGGTGTACGGATCTTCCGGGCGGAAATTTACGGCTTTGATTTCCAGCAGCAGGCGTGCGGTGGTCAGGGCCGCGTCGCGGTCCCAGTCGCTGGTCTCAGCGGGGTGGGCAGAGGCCACGCCTGAGGGTGATGTCATGTGCGCATGTCCTTGAATTTGGCGGTTGTCTATATATGTTTGGAATAACGCCGCAGGCGTGGAAAATCTATGCCTGATATGGCAGTTTTCCTGCATATGCATGCCAGATAAATAGGTGGGCGGCGTATGAGTGAAAAACTTGTGATGTTCAAAAGCCCCAGAATTGATTTTTGCACCTTGCTTATATGGTGGATGTAGCGTTTAATCATTCCCAGTTAAGATTGATTATCAGTTAAGGAATATGCCGTGGCCGCCGAAGCTAATCGTATCGCGCGCAAGTGTGAGCGGGCCGTTATAACGGCTTACAAGGAACTGCGCGAAGTTGGGACAGCGGATGTTACGGCATTTAATGCCTGCACCACCTTGTACCGTATTCATCACCCCGAAGCATCAGTGAATGAGGCGCGCCGCCTTGTGTCCGAATGGATTGATCATCATGTTGTCCGCATGGATTCCGGGCCAACCAAAGGGTGTGATTGCAACTAACGCACCTAAGGCGTACAGCCCTATGTAATCAGACGCATGTTCCGTTAGGGCATGCGTTTTTTTATGCCCAAGTGGTGGCTTGTGTCTTTGTGGCGCTGAAGAACAGCACAAACAAAAAGCCGGTCTTCCATAAGGAAAACCGGCTTTTTGGGTTAACCTATCTTACCGTTTGGCAAGAGGCGTATAGTCGCGCTGTGGTGCGCCAATATAAAGCTGGCGGGGGCGGCTGATACGCTGGCCCGGTTCTTCAATCATTTCCTTCCACTGGCTGACCCAGCCGGTGGTGCGGGCAACGGCAAACAGCACGGTGAACATGCTGGTGGGAATGCCCATGGCCTTGAGAATGATGCCGGAATAGAAATCCACATTCGGGTAGAGCTTGCGCTGCACGAAGTAATCATCGCTCAGGGCAATTTTTTCCAGCTCGACAGCCAGATCAAGCAGCGGATCGTCCTTAATGCCCAGTTCTGTCAGCACTTCGTGGCAGGTCTGCTGCATAATCTTCGCACGTGGGTCGAAGTTTTTGTAAACGCGGTGGCCAAAGCCCATCAGCTTTACGCCGCTGTTCTTGTCCTTCACCTGCGCGATAAAGGCAGGGATGTTTTCTTTCTTGCCAATGCGAGCCAGCATTTTCAGCACGGCTTCGTTAGCGCCACCATGTGCAGGCCCCCACAGGGCCGCAATGCCCGCGGCAATACAGGCAAACGGATTGGCGCCTGTAGAACCTGCCAGACGCACGGTAGAGGTGGAAGCATTCTGTTCATGATCGGCATGCAGGATCAGAATCCGGTTCATGGCGCGGGCCAGAACAGGGTTAACCTTGTAGGGTTCGGACATGCGCGCGAACATCATGGACAGGAAGTTTTCTGCGTAGTTCAGATCATTCCGCGGATAGATGAAGGCTTCACCCTGCGTGTATTTGTATGCCCATGCTGCAATGGTTGGGATTTTGGCAATCAGGCGCATGGCGGCCAGATCCCGGTTGGCGGGAATGGCAATATCGTTGGCGTCTGGGTAGAAGGCAGACAAAGCCCCAACCGTGCCGCACAGAATGGCCATGGGGTGGGCATCACGCCGGAAGCCGTTAAAGAAGTTGCGGATCTGCTCGTGCAGCAGGGTGTGGTTTGTAAGGGTGTTGGTGAAGGTATCGTACTGTGCTTTGTTCGGCAGTTCACCATTCAGAAGCAGATAGATAACTTCCTCATAGGAAGCATTTTCCGCTAGCTGGGCAATGGGGTAGCCACGGTGCAGCAGAACACCCTTGTCGCCATCAATAAAGGTGATTTTGCTGTTGCAGGCGGCTGTTTCCCCGTAACCGGGGTCAAACGTGAAAACGCCCAGTTGCGCCGGAAGTTTGCGGATGTCGACAACATCCGGTCCCAGAGTGCCTGAAAGTACAGGCATTTCGGCGGATTTCCCACCAACCGAAATGGTAGCGGTAGATAGCTTACCTTCTTTCTGCGACGCGCTCATTAGTGTTTCCTTTTGCATGTTTGGGCCACGGTCGCTGCTGCGGCCTGCTCGTTCCACTTTGTCACCTATTCAAAAGGAAACCGGAAGATTGCCGGCGATAAACGAAGCGTTATCGGAACGGAGTATGCTTGGAAAACCACAGTTTTTTGGGGTTAGGGTCGCGCGAATGTGTGCAAATGCATGCTTTGGCCATCGCACATTTGCCAGTGTGTCATATCCGGCAATGTGTTGCTTCCGTACATTTCAAAAATGGCAACAGCCCCCGGCGCGAATCCCTGGTCCAGTTCACTGGCCTGCATATCTAAGTGGTGGGCTAATAAGGAAATACCTGGATTATGCCCAACCATCAGCACGGTAAGGGCTGTATCAGGCACCTGCTGAATGTGTGCCAACAAAGCCTCGGGCGTGGCTTCGTAAATATCCGCACAATAATCCGGTGGAGGGAGAGTGGGCGGGAGAGCCGTAACTGCCCCAGCCAATGTCTGCCGTGTGCGTAAGGCCGGGCTGCATATAATACTATCAGGAACAATGCTGTGCGCTGCCAGCCAATGCCCGCAACGCCGTGCCGCCTCTTGCCCCGCAGGTGTAAGGGGACGGTTCATATCAGCTTCAGGGCTGAAATCTCCTAACGGGGCGGAAGCTGCTTCAGCATGGCGAAGCAGAACAAGGCGGCGCATGCGTAGGCCTTATGCCTTGGGGGCTTCGGCTGTTTGCCGTGCGATGGCCTCATGGTGCCGGATAACTTCATGGATAATGAAGTTCAGGAACTTTTCAGCAAAATCCGGATCCAGATGCGCATCTTCTGCCAGTTTGCGCAGGCGGGCAATCTGCAGGGCCTCACGCGCTGGGTCTGCTGGCGGCATGTTGTAGCGTGCTTTAAGTGCCCCCACAGCCTTGGTGCAACGGAAGCGTTCCGCCAGCATGGAAACTAAGGCGGAATCGATGTTGTCTATGCTGCAGCGCAGGTCCTGAAGGGCCTGAGTGGGGGAGATGGACTGGTCGTCTGTCACGGTCATGCTGTTCCGGTTCTGTCAGAATATGCACCAGCGCCTGTAAAATGCGCTGTGGTTGGTAAAGTCTGCTCAGGCTTTTTCCACAAAAGGTGGGGGCAGGTCTAGCCATGCCAGATGTCCCCCTTTGCCTGCACCCGTATCTACAAAAATGGCCTGCCCGCCAGAACGGCCCGGAATGGCCAGCGGGCAGCCATTGGTGGAGCGCTGATCATGCCCGCAATAAATGGTGTACCCTGCGGGAATGGTGTTTACCCAATTCAGCGTGCGTTCGGGGTATCCATCTGGCTGCATGCGATTTGTTGTTTCTCCAAACAATGCGCGAGAAAGCAGATAGGTAACGCGGCCCAACGGCGGCGGCGGTGGTTCCATCAGCATACGTGGGTCAAATGCGCCGTGCACAAAAACGGTCTGGCCCATAACCAGCCATGCCGGGGCGTTTTCCAGCACGGGCAAAAGGGCATGCAACACATCGGTGTTTTCTGGCTGGTAAAGCTGTGCCAGCGTTTCTTCTAAATGAGGGGTAGAGCGCAAACGCTTGCCCATAAGGGCGCGGCCAAGTTTGCGATCATGGTTGCCAATTAAAAACAGCCCCCGTTTTTCGTGCATGACCTGCAACATCAGCCGCAATACGCCTGCGCTGTCTGGCCCGTAATCTACGAGATCACCTAGCTGAATCACAAAGCGGTCTGTGGCAACGGCATGGCGGAAAGCGTCCAGATCTCCATGCACGTCCCCCACAATGCGGAGTCCGTTTCGCATTGCATCTTTCACGTTTCCGTCAGGGGGAAGCAGTTCAAGCATGGTGTTTTAATCCGTTATTTCCTTACTTCCATGTAGGCTTTTCGAGATCAAACAGGAACTGGAACAGCAAGTTTTTTTTCATTTGCCCCCAGATCGTGCACAAGTATGTGACGCGCCAGCACGATCTGTTTGCGCTTACGTTATACGGGCAATCGGGTTTTTGAAAAACAGCCTGAAACGGAAGGATAACATGCCACAGGTAGAAGAATGTGCTGGAACGGCTTCAAACAGTTGCAGCCGCGCCTTCTTGGTGGTCTGTGCTTTCGGGAATTCGGAACAGCTTGAAAAAGAACAGGAAGCCCTCTCATGACAGAGCGCATTCGGAACGTCGCGCTGCGCAGTAAAGTATGTCCGGCAGAAACCGCATCCGAGTTGATTAAACACGGTGATGTGGTGGGCACCAGTGGTTTTACTGGTGCAGGCTACCCCAAGGAAGTACCCAAGGCGCTGGCCCGCCGAATGGAGGCTGCGCATGATCGGGGTGAGAAATACCAGATCAGCCTGATTACGGGTGCCTCTACCGGCCCACAGTTGGATGGTGAACTGGCAAAGGCCAACGGGGTTTATTTCCGCTCACCGTTCAATACGGATGCCACCATGCGCAACCGTATTAATTCGGGCGAGACAGAATATTTTGATAACCATCTGGGGCAGGTAGCTGGCCGCGCCATTCAGGGCAATTACGGCAAGTTCAACATTGCTCTGGTGGAAGCTACAGCGATTACGGAAGATGGCGGTATTGTGCCCACATCTTCTGTCGGCAACTCCCAGACATTCCTCAATCTGGCTGACAAAGTCATTATTGAAGTGAATGAATGGCAGAATCCGGCGCTGGAAGGCATTCATGATATCTGGGATGGCAACGTAAGCGGTGCGCCAACGCGTGATATTGTGCCGATTGTACGGGCAGACCAGCGCGTGGGTGGTACGGTTTTACGTGTAAACCCAGACAAAATTGCTGCCATTGTGCGCACGAATGATAGGGACAGAAACGCCCCATTTGCTGCGCCGGATGAAACAGCCAAGGCCATTGCAGGCTACCTGCTTGATTTCTTTGGGCATGAAGTCAAACAGAACCGGCTGCCGCCATCACTTCTGCCGCTTCAGTCTGGCGTGGGCAATGTGGCCAATGCCGTGCTGGAAGGGCTGAAGGAAGGCCCGTTTGAAAATTTGGTCGGGTATAGTGAGGTCATTCAGGATGGCATGTTGGCCATGCTGGATTCTGGCCGTATGCGTATTGCCTCTGCCACATCTTTTTCACTCAGCCCGGAAGCGGCGGAAGAAATCAATAACCGTATGGATTTCTTCCGGAGCAAGATCATTCTGCGCCAGCAGGATGTGAGCAACAGCCCCGGCATTATCCGCCGTTTGGGCTGTATTGCCATGAACGGCATGATTGAGGCAGATATTTACGGCAACGTAAATTCTACCCGCGTGATGGGTTCCAAGATGATGAATGGTATTGGGGGTTCGGGAGATTTTGCCCGCAGTTCCTATCTATCCATCTTCCTGTCTCCCTCCACGGCCAAAGGTGGCAAGATTTCTGCCATTGTGCCTATGGCTGCGCATGTGGACCACATCATGCAGGATGCGCAGATATTTGTAACCGAGCAGGGTCTGGCAGATTTGCGTGGGCTTTCACCCGTGCAGCGTGCGCGTGAAATTATTTCTAAGTGCGCACACCCAGATTACCGGCCCATGTTGCAGGATTACTTTGACCGTGCGCTCAAGAACTCCTTTGGCAAGCATACACCACACTTGCTGACGGAAGCCCTTTCCTGGCATCAGCGGTTTATTGAAACAGGCACCATGATGCCTGCGTAAAAAGAAGAAGAGGTAGGTTTGCTACCTCTTTTTTCTGGCTTCTTCCTGCATCTTTAACAGAGGTGGGAAGAAGCCTTTTTTACGCTTAGCTTTTATTGGTGGTTGTATCAGCCATTTGTGTGGGCTGTTGAGTAATCATGATATCCACAGGGCGTTCAGCCAGAAACTCACTGGTGGAGCTTTTGGGTGTGTCCGGATTATCCGTAATAATGGCTTCGGCATCGCGGTGTGTCAGGGCAAACAAATATGGTGCGGCAGAAGGCGAAAGGTAGGCGGCATAAGGATGGTGGCCTGCCAGTTTGTGGGCAGCATAGGCATCGCGCTCGGAATGCACGGGAATGGCCACCATAATTTTGGAATCGGCATGCAGAACGGTTTCTGTGTCCTTATGATCTGAAGGCACCAGAATAACCCTATCCCGCATCCGGGTTTTGCGTACCAGCTTTACCACATTATCGGCACTGGCGCTGTTGATATCCAGCATCAGCAGTGTGTTGGAGTGGTGGGCAGAGGCCAGCACGCCTTCTAGTTCATTAGAGCCGGGTTCCACCATAATCCGGCCATCCGGCCCATTGGCAAGTTCCAACCGTAGCATGGAGGGCACGCCATTATGAGGTGAGGAGGTGGAAACCGGGGTGGTTACAAGCCCTGTACCCGGTGTGCAAACAATCAGCCCATGATGGATGCGCGCCATAATGCCATAGGCCTTGGAGTGTTGCACAACCAGTGTTGTGCCCACGGCCACGCACAGCCCAACAGCCAGAGCGATCTTTTTAAAGCAGCCACGAGAAGACTTGCTGCTCTGTTGCACAGAGATGTCAGCCGCCTTTTCAGGATGCGACATTCGGTTCTTCCTTATCATTCTGGCCAGCCATGGAAGCAGCCCGTGCCAGATCAACTGAAAGCACGCGGCTTACGCCTCGCTCCTGCATGGTGACACCAAACAGGTGATCCATATGGGCCATAGTTAACTGATGGTGGGTTACCACCAGAAAACGGGTTCCCGCTTCGGTTACCATATCACCAAGTAGGGCGCTAAACCGGCCTACATTGGCATCATCCAGCGGTGCGTCCACTTCGTCAAGAACGCATACTGGTGCAGGGTTACAGCGGAAAACCGCGAAAATCAATGACAATGCGGTTAAAGCTTGTTCACCCCCAGAGAGAAGGGAAAGTGTAGCAAGCTTTTTACCCGGTGGCTGGGCGTAAATTTCCAGCCCTGCTTCCAGCGGATCATCACTGCCCACAAGCCCCAGATGCGCACGCCCACCGCCAAACATGCGGGTGAACAAGGACTGGAAGTGGTGATCCACCTGCGTAAACACGGCCATCAGCCGTTCACGTCCTTCTTTATTTAGTGTGCCGATGGAACCACGCAAGCGGCTAATAGCGGCTTCTAGATCTGCAATCTCATCTGCCAGCGTGCGCGCTTGGGTAGATGCCTCTTCGGCTTCAATTTCTGCACGCAGGTTGACTGGCCCCATATCCTCGCGTTCACGCGTGAGGCGAGAGATTTTGCGGCGTAGGGAGCTTTCAGCCGCTTCTGTTAGATCCCCCGTGGGTTGACGCGGCGGGGCAGGGGTATCGGCCAAAAGTTGATCCAGAATGGCCTGTGCCTGCTCACTTTTAGCATCGGCTTTTAGCAGGTTTTCCCGCGCAGTGTTCAGCTCAGATTCTGTACGGCGGCGTTGTTCATTGGCGGCGTTTAATGCAGCTTCGGCTTCAGCGCGTATTTTATCTGCCTGTGCATAGGCTGCTTCGGCTTCTTCTAGTGCTGAAAGGGTTTGCTGTTTCTGGCGTTGCGCTTCGGCCGGAAGTTCTGAAACCTTGGTGTGCTCATTACGTGCTGTTTCCACGCGTTGGGCTGCGTTCTCGGCTTCTGTGCGCGCTGTGGTGGCGCGTTGGCCCCATTCTTCTGCTGCGGCCACAAGAGATGTCAGGCGTGTTTCCAGCGTTGAGGATTCGGCCTGAAGGGTGGCGCGCAGTTCACGCGTTGCTTCTAGCTGACTGGTAAGAGCTGCGCGTTGTGTGTGCAACTGGGCGAGTGTTTCCTCGGCATCCTGTGGCAGATCTGCGGCTGTTTGGGCTTCTGTTTGTGTGGCGGCTGTGAGTTTATCTTGGGAGTCCTGCTGTTCTTGCTGCAATTCTTTTAGCCGAGGGGTTAGGGCGGCAATTCGGCTGCGCAGCGTAAGGGCCTGCTCCTGTATTTTTTGCTGCTGTTGGATGGTGTCTTGAGCAGCTTTTTCGGCTTGGGCAAAGGTGGATGTGGCTGTTTGAAAGGCCTGTTGCGCCTGTTCCAGATTGTTTTGTGCGTCTTTCAGGGCCACCGCTGTGGCGTTTTCTGTTTGGGCAGATGTTAACCGCTGCTCAAGTTCAAGAACGTTGGCTTCTTCAGCTTCCAGATTCTGGCGGAGGCGGAGGCGTTCTGGCGCCAGTGTTTCCAGCCGCGTTGTGGCGGCTGTGTGCTGGTTTTCTGTTTGGGTCTGCTTTTGCTGCGCACGTTGGAAGGTCTGTTCTGCCAGTTTAAGGGCTGTGCGGCAGTCCTGCTCCGCTTTTTGTGCGGCTGCATGTTGTTCCCGCGCGGTAGCGAGGGCTTGTTGAAAGCTGTGAGCGGGGGGCAGATTCTGTTGTGCTGCTGTGGCCGTTGCCAAGGCAGATTCGGCTTCTGTTTTGGCGGCAAGCGCGCGTTCCTGCTGTGGACGCAGCGCATCTAACCGTGCCCGGAACGATGTGTGCTGGCGTTCCAGCTCAGATTCCTGCGTACGGGCTTTTTGCAGGTTTTGTTCTAGCTTACTGCGTTCTATGCGCTGTTCCTGCGCTAGCTTTTCCCCGGCCTGTACATTGGCGCGGGCGGCTACAGCTTTTTGCTCAGTTTGCGGAACATGCTGTTCCATTTCCGCAATGCGGGCCGAGGTTTCGCGCAGAATACGGCGTTGGGCCAGCCTGCGGGCAGAAGAATCGGGTTCACCCGCGCGGGTGTAAAAACCATCCCACCGCCATAAATCTCCGGCACGAGAAACCAAGCATTGCCCCGGCAAAAGTTGTGCCTGCAAGCTGGTGCCATCTGTGCCATCGGGTAAAACGCCAGTATATGCCAGCACTCTGTTCAGTTCTGGCGGTGCCGTAATAACGGATTTAAGCGCAACAGCTTTGCCGGGCAGAGGTGCGGTAGCGGCATCTTTTAGCAAATGCCAGCCGTGCGGGGCATTGTCTGCCGCGGGGGCGTCCAACCCATCTGTAAGCGCTACAGCCAGCGCAACTTCGTATTCCTCGGGAACGGTGATCTGAGCGGATATGGGCTCAGCCGAGGCTTCTTTCTCATTCCCCAGTGCTTCGGCCAAGCCTTCAGCTTGCGCACGCAGGCGGGTGAGTTCGGCTTGCAGAGTGGTAAGCTGTTGCTGAGTTTGTGTTTGTTCCTGCCGATGGTGTTGCAGGTTATGCTCTGTTGTTTCAAGCGCCTGCACAACTGTTTGCAGGGCCTGTTCTTGTGTGGCGCGTTGTTCCCGCGCTTGCTTGAGCGCATCTTCAGGCGGGGCGTCTGCCTGTGCCTTTTCCAGCGCTTGCGTAAGGGTTTGGGCTTCCTGCGTTGCGCGTTTGAAAGAGGATTCGGCAGCCCGCAGGTTGTTTTCTGCATTGCGGCGCTGGGCTTCAGCTTCCTGCGCGGCGCGGCTGGCATCAGTTAGGGCTGTATTGGTGGTTAGCCGTTCTGTTTCAGCTTTTTCCAGCGCTTCACGGGCAGCGTGCACGGCTTGAAAGGCAGATTCGGTTTCCTGCTTAAGCTGGGTTCGGATGCTTTCTTCAACCAAAGCGGCCAGCGTATCGGCATGACGTTTTTCCGCTTGGGCGAGATCAGCCTTGAGAGAATCTAGCCGAGAGCGTGCTTGTTCCAGAGTGCGCCGCAGTTCGGTGAGCGCTTGTTCTGCTGCTTGTGCATTATTGCGCGCAACGGAAAGCGCCACATTGCATTCAGATCGCGTGCGCTCCGCCGCATCCAATGTGGTTTTGGCATTCTGAAAAGCGGTTTGGGCTTCTTCGACAGATTTTTGTGTCGCTTGAATGGCCTCAGAATCCGGTAGTTGCTGCTCTAGTAATGTCAATTCTGCCTGTAATGCGGTGTATGCAGCCGCAATACGGGCATGGTGATTTTGTGCGGTTGTTAGATTTTCTGCTGCACGTTCATGGGCGGCGCGTGCGGTGTTCAGGTCTGCGGTTAACTGGGTGAGCTTCTGCTCTGTTTCTGCCAGTTCTTTTGTAAGAGCCTGTTGCTTTGCCTCTGTCTCTGCCGTGCGGGCAGGGAGTGAGATAATGTTGGCTTCTGTTTCTGCTTTTTCAGCTTGTAGGCGTTCAAGTGTTGCAGTGGCATCATCCAGCCGGGTTTTGGCCGCGTCTGCGTCTGCTTCATGCTGTTTTAGGCGTTCTGCTGCATCATTGGCCTGTGTGGCGGCGCGTTCTTCTTCCCGTGCAACGCCTTCGGCCAGCACACGGCACCGTTCCAGCGCGGTGCGGGCTGCATCAGCTTTTTCTCTGGCTCCGGGCAAAACCTTATTGGCTTCAAACTCGGCAACCACCGCGCTTTCCGCAGCTTCCTCATGTTCGGTTAGGGCTTTGCGGGCGCGGGCGGCGTTATCAATCGCGCGTTCTACAGCCAGCCGGGCACGTGCATGTAATACGGCCAGAAGTTCTGTTTCTGCTTCTCGTAACGCAGCAGAAAGCTCTCGGTAGCGGCTGGCATCGCGCGATTGTTCGGCTAGCCCATCCAGCCTGTCTGAGAGTTGCTGGCGGCGGTCTTCTGCGCGTGTCAGGTTGGATTCTGTGGCACGCAGCTTGAGTTCTGCTTCATGCCTGCGGGCGTGCAGGCCGGTAATGCCTGCGGCTTCTTCCAAAATGGTACGGCGTTCTTCTGGTCGAGCGCCCACCAGCATGGCCACGCGGCCTTGGCTCACCATGGCGGAAGAACGTGCGCCAGATGCCAGATCGGCAAATAGGGTTTGCACATCTCGCGCACGTACGGGCCGACCATTTATGCGGTAATCACTGCCAGACCCGCGTTCTGCCCGGCGGGTAATTTGCAGTTCGTCCATATCTGCAAAGGCGGCAGGGCCAAAACCCTTGGTGCCTTCCAGCGTAACAGTTACTTCGGCTAAAGATCGGGCGGGGCGGCCTGTGGTGCCTGCAAAAATAAGGTCATCCATTTCCCCCCCACGGAGGGAACGGGCAGAAGATTCGCCCATAACCCAGCGCAGGGCTTCCACCACATTGGATTTGCCACACCCATTGGGGCCGACAATACCTGTCAGCCCGGGTAGGATTTCTACCGTTACCGGATCCGCAAAGCTTTTGAATCCGACAATGCGCAGACGAACAAAACGAACTGTCATGCAGGTAAGGCGCGCGGGCTTAGGAGAGCATGCGTAAGCTTAGCTGGCTTTTGCCAAATATTTGGCAAAGTCATCGTAAGTTAGCGCGCTGGACACCTGCTCTTTATTGTTGAAGCGGAAAGTGGGGGTGGAATCAAAATGGAATTTGTCCTGCGCTTCGGTCTGCTGGTTTAGAATGAATTGCATGAGTTGTTGATCAGCAATGGCTTTTTCAAATGTATCGCCCGGCATACCGGCAAAGGCGGCCATTTTCTTGAGCTCATCCTTCGGGTTGCCTTCCTTGGTGTAGGCCCAGCGGTCTAGGCTGGAAAGCAGGGAGGAGCAGAAAGGCTCATACCGTTCTGGTGGCAGGGTGCGGGCGACCATGGCGGCAACTGTTGCGAGCTGATCTGTGGGAAAATCATGAAAAACGTAGCGGATTTTCCCGGTATCGATCAGTTCTTTCTGCACCTGCGGAAAGGTGTTTTCTGCAAAATGCGCACAATGAATGCAGGTAAGGGAGAACCATTCTTCCACAACAATTTTGGCGTTCGGGTTGCCCAGTTCACGCGGGGTGAAGCGTGTATCTGTGGCATCTGCCGCTACAGAGATACCGCGCAGGGCAGTGGAGGCAACGGCCAGACTTCCGGCAGCTAAAATGGAACGGCGGGTGAAAGACATGGAAATCCGGTCTCCCTTAATGGGTGCAAATCATAAGCGGTTAAAGGCATGACGGCAGATTTGCTCTGCCGTCAACCCACAGATTTATCCGTAGTAGCAGATGTTTCCGCCAGAGTAGGTGTTGCAGACTGTTCGGTTAGCTTGCGCACGCGCACACGGCGGATGTGCCGGGCATCTGCATCTAGCACGCGGAAGAGATAGCCATTTTCATGCGTCAGCACTTCACCACGGGTAGGGACATGCCCTGCCATGCGGAACACAAGGCCGCCAATGGTTTCAATTTCAGCCTCTCTTTCACTCTCGGTCAGAATGGGGCCGATGGTTTTTTCAAACTCTTCAATCGGGCAGCGTGCATCTATATCGAAAGACCCATCAGGCCGTGGGGTGATCATGACAATGGCAGGCTCATCATGCTCATCTGAAATGTCACCCACAATGGTTTCAATCAGATCTTCAATGGTTACCAAACCATCAATGCCGCCGTATTCATCAATCACAAGCGCCATGTGGGTCTGGCGCTGGCGCATCTGTAACAGCAGATCCAGCACCGGAATTTGGGGGGCAATCATCAGCGGCTGGCGCAAAAGCACTTCCAGATTAAAGGCCTCGCTGGTGCCAACATAGGCAATCAGATCCTTCACATGGATCATGCCTACAATATCATCCAACTGATCCCGATAAACTGGCATGCGGGAATGGTTTTCCCGCCGCATCATGGCCAATGCTTCGTCCAGACTGATGGAAACCGGCATGGCCACAATATCGGCGCGTGGCACCATCACATCATCGGCAGAAATGTTGCGCAGGCGCAGCACGTTGGCAATAAGTGCGCGTTCTTGCCTGTCTAGCTCCGGTTTTTCACCTGTCGCAGAGTCTTCTGGTTCATCCGCAGCCTGCTGCACAAGCGCGGCAATGGAGCTGCGCAGGTCTGTCTGATGTTTTTTTCGGTGGAAAAAGGAAAACAGGCCGCGACTATTGGCTTCCTGCTTGTCTGAAGAGGAATCGTGTTCGCTCATGATCGGGGTTTCCAAGGGTTGGGAACCCTGAGCCGCGAAAGCAGGCGGGATTCCAGCATTTCCATTTCGCGCGCTTCACCAGGATGGTGGTGGTCATACCCAGCCAGATGAAGGCTGCCGTGGATGACCAAATGCGCAAGATGGTCTGCAACAGGTTTGCCAGCTTTGCGGGCTTCACGCACCATGGTTTCCAGCGCCAGAATAATGTCTCCGCCGTTAATGCCGGGCGGAGGTTCAAATGTTAGCACATTGGTCGGGCGCTGCTTGCCACGGTGGCGGCCATTCAGTTCTCGCACCTCCCGATCTGTTGCCAAAACAACAGTATCGGGCAGGCCGCCATATTCTGAGCAAGCGGCCAAGGCGCGCCATACCAACTGTTCCGGGTTATGCACATAAGAGCGCCAGCGCCTATCCCGGATAAGGATTTCAGGGCCTTCGTTCTGCTCATCGGAAAAAACAGCCTGAAAAGGCAGGCTTTTTTCTGGGGCATCCATATCCTGCATAGGGATATGGGCGGGGCTACTTGGCGGTTCCATTTTTCTCCTGACGGCCCTTGCTATGGGAGGGATCCCTTACAGCCGTCGCCTTTGCATCATAGGCTTCAATAATGCGGGCGACTAGCTTATGCCGCACCACATCTGTTGAATCAAAGCGGGAAATAGTAATTCCTTTTACGTTTTCAAGCGTTTCTACGGCATCACGTAGGCCGGAGGTGGTGCCTGCTGGCAGATCAATCTGCGTAAGATCGCCCGTAACCACCATGCGAGAGCCGGGGCCAAGGCGGGTAAGAAACATCTTCATCTGTGCAATGGTGGTGTTCTGGGCTTCATCCAGAATAACAAAGGCATGAGAAAGCGTGCGCCCGCGCATAAAGGCCAGCGGAGCCACCTCAATATCCCCTGAAGCCATACGGCGCACGACCTGATCCCCTGGCAGCATATCGTAAAGGGCGTCGTACAGTGGGCGCAGGTAGGGGTCGATTTTGTCTTTCATATCTCCGGGCAGAAAACCCAGCCGCTCACCCGCTTCCACAGCCGGGCGGGAAAGAATGATCCGATCAATGGAGCCAGCCTGCAACATGGCCACCGCCTGCGCCACGGCCAGATAGGTTTTGCCCGTGCCTGCTGGGCCAATGCCAAACACCAGTTCCTTTTTGGCCAGTGCTTTCATATATGCGGCCTGACCGGGGGAGCGGGGTTCGATATTGCCATGCCGCATACGGATAAGGGGGAGATCCCCTTCCAATTCCGGGGCGGTTTGTGGCGCGTTGGGGAGAATGCTGGTGGTGTTTTGGGGCGGGCGGGACATGCGTATGGCGGCCTCTATGCTGCTGATATCCACGTTTTCGCCTGCTGCCAGTTTTTGGTACAGCACGCCAAGCACCGCACGCGTGCGGGCTGTTTGTTCAGGCTCACCTTGAATGGAAATGCGGTTGCCACGCCGGGCAACCTCCACTTCCAAACCTTCTTCCAAGCAGCGTAAGTGCTTATCGTGGTCTCCCACAAGGCGCGCCAGAAGGGTGTTATCTTCAAACTGTAGGGTAGCAGAGGCATGGGGCATTTCTGCTGCCATGCGGGGTGAGGCGGAAATACGCGTGCTACTCAAGCGGACACACACTCCTCTTCTAAAACGCCGGACAGGGAGTTGGTCAGGCGTTCAACAATACGCACGGGCAGTTCCTTGCCAATCAGATGCTTGGGCCCAGAAACATGCACAGGCTGCAACCACGGAGAACGCCCGGCTATCTGGCCCGGTTTCCGTCCTTCTGAGGTAAACAGAACAGGAATGGTTTTGCCCACAAGTGTTGCATTAAAGGCATCCTGCTGTTCACGCAGCAGGGCCTGCAAAGCTTGCAAGCGGGCATCCTTCACATCCTCTGGCACCTGCATGCCAGCGCCAGCGGCAGGGGTGCCGGGGCGTGGGGAGTATTTGAAGGAATAAGCCAAAGCAAAGCCCACATCACGCACAAGCTGCATGGTGGCTTCAAAATCCTCATCCGTTTCACCGGGGTGGCCCACAATGAAATCGGATGAAAGAGCCAGATCGGGCCGTGCTTCACGCAGGCGGCGCACGATATCCCGATACTCATCTGCTGTATGGCCACGGTTCATGGCACGCAGAATACGGTCAGACCCAGCCTGAACCGGCAGATGCAGGAACGGCATCAACTCCGGCAGATCACGGTGGGCGGCTATCAGCGCATCATCCATGTCTCGCGGGTGGGATGTCATGTAACGGATGCGGGAAAGGCCGGGCAGCTTGGCAAGCTCATATGCCAGTTGCGGCAAGCCCCATGTGGAGCCATCCGGGCCTTCACCATGATAGGCATTTACGTTCTGCCCTAGCAGGCAGATATCCTTTACACCGCTTTCCACCATACGGCGTGCTTCTGCCAGCACGGAAAGCACTGGGCGGCTGCTTTCTGCCCCGCGTGTGTAAGGTACCACACAGAAGGAGCAGAATTTATCGCACCCTTCCTGAATGGTAAGGAAAGCCGTGTAATTTCCTGCGGTCTGCGGGGCTTCGGATTCTGGCAGAAAATCGAATTTCTGCTCTGCCGGAAAGTCCGTTTCAATAACCGCGCCACCTGCACGGGCCGCACGGGCCACCATTTCTGGCAGACGGTGATAGGTTTGCGGGCCCAGAACAATATCCACATATGGCGCGCGGGCCAGAATTTCCTGTCCTTCTGCCTGTGCTACGCATCCGGCTACGGCAATAATGGTTTGCTGCCCGGCGGTTTCCCGCGCTTCCTTGATCTTGCGCAGGCGACCGAGTTCTGAAAACACTTTTTCTGCCGCTCTATCTCTAATGTGGCAGGTGTTCAGGATAATCATGTCCGCTGCATCTGGCGTGGCAACAGGCTGATAGCCAAGTGGCCGCAGAACATCCCCCATACGTGCACTATCATACACATTCATCTGGCAACCCCACGTAATAACGTGCAGGCCACGAGCAGGGGATGTGTTGGCTGGGGTTCCGGTCATGATGGCAGGCGCTCCGCTATGCCGCAGGCCCATTCCATGCGGCAGGTGGAGGAAATCGGGCCAGAGCGCGTGCAGGTCAAGCCTCTTTTCTCACCAAGGCGAGAATAGTGGAAAGGTAAGAACGGCCAAAAAGTATTCTGGCGGTTAACAGACCGAATGTTCCTTATGGGTTTGGTGGCTTGCAACAGCCACCTAGTTTGTTGCCTAAAGTCTTATACGTATTGAAGCAAAAAAGCAGGCGGTTCTGTCAAGTATCCTTTTGGCTTTCTTGACAGAAGGCGGCAGAAAATTGGCAGGCAGAGTGGCTGGGTTAAACCGGCCTTTGATAACCGTAGGTTTACGGTTCTGGCGCAGTTCTGCCGCCCCTATGGATACGGCTTTCCATGCCGCCTGTGCCAAAGCCTTGCGGCTGGGGAACATATCTGGGTCTAGCGGTTCGTGCAGCAACACAGTTGCGCGGGAACGCTTCCATTTCAGCAAGGCCCATACATGGGGGCCAAGATCCATATCTCCGTACCATGAAAACACGGGGCGGCGGAGGCGGGAAATGGGCAGGTCTTCCAGCCGGTCATATACAAGGGATACGGGCTGGATAAGGGGCGTCATGCCTGCTTCAAACGTTATGGGCAGCAGGCTTTTATCCATGCCTTCCTTCAGGCGTGGCAATTTTGCGATGGCAAAAAAGGCGGACATAAACGGCAACACGCGGGAGCCATCTGATGATGTACCTTCAGGGAACAATACCAGATTATCCCCCTCCACCATGCGGCGGATCATTTCATCACGTTCACGGCCTGTGGTGCTGCGCTGGCGGCTGACAAAAATGGTGCGCCCGATTTGTGAGACCAACCCCATGATGGGCCATTTTTCAATATCGCCCTTGGCCACAAATACGGAGGGAAGGATGGTGCCCAGCACAGGCACATCCAACCAAGACATGTGGTTGCAAATATAGATAACAGGGCGTTCCCCCCGCTGGCGGGCTTTTAGGCCGCCCACTGTGCCCACACGTTGCCCCACAACATGGATCTGCAACCCGATAATACGGCACAGCACGCCCCAGATAACCCGCGTCCAGCGGATTTTTGGCGTGCCGGGCACAAGCAGCAGGCACGCTTCAAAACCCACAGATAGCGGCACCCAGACAACCAGCGCACCAAGGCGCAGGGCTGCCCTTAAATCTGCCGTGCGGCGGAAATAAGCTTCCACCCATGCAGGTAAGGGGGAAAGGCCATTGGGCTTCTTTTTGGGGGAAGCATAAGGGGGATGGGTTTGATCAGACGGGCGTGGTGTCATCGTTTCATTTCTGCCAGACACAGCTCTGTCGGACAAACGCGCCCGGCAGCGGCGCAGATGGAATGAAAAAGCATGCGCTCTCTTACCGCGATTTTAGCTGGCGGGACAATCCATCTCCCAATTTATGCGCAACAGAAGCTGTTTTCGGCTTCGGCACCGTATTTTTGTCATGGTATGTGCATAAAAGGGTTTGTAAGCAGAACTTCCGCAAATAGGTGGCAGGCAGATTATCGGTGAGGACACGCAAGAATAACATGCTGAACAGGCTTGCTCTCACCGCGAATCGTGTTCTGGCTGGCGCCGCCCTGTGGGGGGCATCGTCCTGCCTGTCTTGGTCTTGGGCGGCAGATCCACAGCCTTACACCACCAAACTGGTGCCGACCGGAGAGGCGGATTTGGATACGGCTATTAAAAGCTCATCTGATCTGCAGTCTCTCCAGTCCACGCATGCGGTGGGGCCATTTGCGTTGGCCGGGCGTGTGCGGAATGAATATGACCGCCTACGCACGGCGCTGGAAAGCTGTGGTTATTACGCCGGTACAGTGCATATCACCCTCAGCCGGAATGGCGGCAAGGATGCCGTGAAGATGGACGGGATGTCTCCCGCCCTTTCTCAATGGATCGAATCCGTGCCGACGGGTGAAAAGATTCAGGCTGAGGTGAAGGTAGATAAAGGCCCACTGTTTCATCTGGGCACCGTTACGCTGGTGGATGGTAAAACTGGCAAACCACCTATTTTAACAGATGCCCAGAAAAAAGCCTTTGGCCTTGCATCGGGCCAGCCAGCCGTTGCCAAAAGCGTGCTGGATGGTGGCAGCAACCTGATGGACGCCCTGCGGGAAGATGGGCACGCCCTGGCGACAGTGGAAAAGCCCAAGGCTTTTCTGGAACCCACTACGCATACGCTGAATATTACCTACCCGGTCACGCCAGGCCCGGTGCTAAATATTGGTAAGATAGACACAACCGGTCTGAAACAGGTGCACGAAAAATTCGTGCGCCGCCGTATGACAGTGCAAGAAGGCCAGCTTTATCAGCCTTCTAAAATTGAAAACGCGCGGCAGGATCTGGCCTCCGTTGGGGTGTTTTCGAACGTAACAGTGCAGGATGCCTCCACCTATGCGGTAGATGGTACCATGCCGCTGGATTTCAGCTTTAAGGAAGCCAAGCGGCATTCCGTGGGGGCAGAGGGCGGATATTCCACAGATTTGGGCGCGCGTGCTGGTGGATCATGGACACATTATAACCTGCTGGGCAATGCAGAGCGTTTGCGGCTGACAGCTCTTATTACCGGGCTTGGTGGCTCGGCCCAGCAAGGCTTGGGGTATGATGTGTATGCAGATTTCTTCAAACCCGATTTTCTGGAACGCAATCAGAATCTAAGTGCGCGTATTGAAGGGCTGCGGCAGTTGTTCTGGTCTTACCGGCAAACGGCATTTTTGATCCGTGGCGGCATTACACGCCCGCTGGCTAAAAACTGGAACGGCAGCTTTGGGTTGATGGCAGAGCAGGAAAAGATCGAGCAGTTTGGTGTCACGCGGGATTACACCATTATTTCTGCGCCACTTTCCGTCATGTTTGACAACACAGGCGTTGGAAACCCTATCGAACCCGCAACACACGGCGTACGCGCCAGCATGAGCATTACGCCATCCGTTTCCTTGGGGAATAAGGGCAGCGGCACCTCGTTTTTTGCCATTCTGAACGGCACGGCCTCTACATACTTTGATCTGCACCATCTGGGCATCAGCAAGCCCGGCAATAGTGTTCTGGCGTTTCGTGGCATGGTTGGCAGTATTCAGGGCGCCAGCACGTGGGATATTCCGCCAGATCAACGCCTATATGCTGGGGGCAGTTCTACAGTAAGAGGCTTTCGCTGGCAGGGTGTGGGGCCGCAGTATAAAAATACGCGCTATGCTATTGGCGGAACCTCGCTAGATGCAGGAAGTGCAGAATTTCGCCAAAGAATTATAGGCAACGTAGGCATGGCCGGTTTTATAGATGCCGGTCAGGTTGGCAGCAGCAGTTTGCCCTTTACGGGCAAGCTGCGCGTGGGTGCTGGTGGGGGTGTGCGTTATTATACGCCTATTGGCCCCATCCGGCTGGATGTTGCCGTACCTCTTAACCGCGCCCCACGTGGTGATAAGTGGGATCTGTATATCGGC
The DNA here is from genome assembly GCF_001628715.1 of Acetobacter oryzifermentans. NCBI lineage: Bacteria > Pseudomonadati > Pseudomonadota > Alphaproteobacteria > Acetobacterales > Acetobacteraceae > Acetobacter > Acetobacter oryzifermentans. Next base: position 1,228,043 of record NZ_CP011120.1, read on the forward strand.
CTTGGGGAGACATTCTAATGGCCGATATGCCAGAACCCATTTTGCCACGCACACCAGATAAACCTGCACGCCCACTGTGGCGGCGTGTAGGGCGTGTTGCCCTTATAACCGGTGGTTCTCTGCTTGGCATAACGGGCCTTGCCGTAGCTGTTTTGCTGGTGGGGGCCAATACCGGGCCGGGCCGCAAAATGCTCATGCACCAGACATCCTCCCTTACGGGCGGGATGATCGGGCTTTCGGGCATGTCTGGGCGTTTCCCCGATAACTTCCGGCTGGATACGCTGGAAATTCACGATAAGCAGGGTGCTTGGCTTACGCTGCATAACGTGGCGCTTAATTGGTCACCTCTGGCAATAATTGGGCGCACAGCGCGTATTTATGCCGTTACGGCAGATGAGCTGGATATTCCGCGCCTGCCTGTGTCTGATCCGGCCAAGCCAGCCACGCCTTCCAAAAGCTCACCTTCTGCGCTCCATCTGGGGGTGGATATTCGCAAACTTGCAGTGGGGCGTATTAACGTGGGGGCTGCGCTTGCGGGTTCTTCGGCAAGTTTTTCCTTGGCTGGGCGCGGTCAGTTATCCAATATTGATCCGGTTATCAATGGGTTAAGTCTACCTTCTTTGCCGGGTGCGGATATTGCGCTGCATCTGAAAAGGCTGGATGCCGCCGGACAGATTGATCTGGCAACCACCACCAGCAAAGGTAAGCTGGGCCTGCATCTGGATGCCAGCGAGGGCACAGATGGTTTTGCCGCCACGCGCCTTAAAATGCCGCAACTGGTGCCTCTGGCGCTTAAGCTGGATATCAATGGCCCTCCTTCGGCCGCTGTGCTTGGTTTTGCTGCTTCTGCTGGCGATATAAAAGCCCATGCAGATGGCGTGCTGGATTTGCTGGCTGAAAAGCTTGGTAACCTGAATGCCGGAGTAGATGCCCCCGCCATGTCTCTCTCGCCCGATCTGGCGTGGGGGGGCATCCATTTAGGGGCGCAGTTGCATGGTAAAATGGCAGCACCGCTGGGCACAGCGCAGGTGCAGGTTGATCAGCTTGCTGCATCTGGCGCAGGTGTGGGCACGCTGAAAGTTCAGTTCTCAGGTGAGAATGGCAGTGCCGATATGGCCAATCTGTTGCATGTGGTGGCAACAGCAGATGGCGTGCGCCTGCCGGGCAAAGCGCCAACATTGCTGGCATCTGCGCCGTTGCAGCTTGATGCGCAGTTAGAGCCACAAAAGCCCGGCAAACCGCTGGCTTTTACGCTGTCTCATCCTTTGCTGAATCTTTCTGGCAATGTGCAGTCTGCTGCGCCACAGCGTGGCACGGTAGCGTTAAAGCTGCCCGATTTGCTACCGTTTGGTGAAATGGCCGGTACGCCTTTGCGCGGTCATGCGGGCATGAACGCACAGTTTGACCTTCCGGCAAAGCCGGAGGGAGATACGCACCTTACAGCAGATGGCACGCTGGCTATTACAGGGGGGCAGCCTCAGGCAGCCGGGCTGATCGGGCCGGACGGTAAGTTTGCCCTTACAGCCACCATGCGGCCCTTGCCTGCGCAGGATAAGCTACCAGCGGCTAAACAGATTGACCTGCAAAACTTCAGTGTGGATGGCCGCGCCCTTAATCTTAAAGGAGGCGGGCAGGTAAACACGGGCCGCGATATGGATCTGGCGTTTGATCTGGGGCTGACAGATCTGGCGCGGGCGTTACCCTCCTTGCGTGGGGCGCTCACGCTGGCCTTGCAGGCCAAAGGCCCGATGCAGGATTTTACAGCCACCCTGCATGCGAAGGGAGACCCCGGTACCGCCACCATGCCACGCGGCCCCATAGCGCTGGATGCCAATGTGCAGCACTTGCCAACTGCGCCAGAAGGCACGGTGCAGGCAAATGGCACGCTTAACCGCGCCCCATTGGTGTTGGATGTGGCTTTGGCCCAAAGCGCGCAGGGTGACAGGCAGGTTGATATTCGCAAACTGTCATGGAACAGCGTGGCCGGGCAGGGGCAGCTTTCTCTTCCTACAGGTGAGGTGGTGCCTCTGGGCACGCTGGATCTGAAGGTGGGGCGCTTGGCAGATTTTCGTCCGCTTATTGGGCAGGCTATCTCTGGCGCGCTGGCAGCTTCTGTTAAAACTACGCAGGTGGCGGATACACCTCAGGTTGCCCTTAAGCTGGATGGCAACGTGGCTATGCCCAGCGTAAAAATTGGCTCTCTGGCTTTAGCTGGTACGGTAAAAGATCCAGCGGCTCATCCCAATGCTGATCTTACGCTTAAACTGGGGGGGCTTTCTGCTTCTGGCGTAACCGGGCAGGCGCGTCTGAGTGCCAAGGGGCCGGATAACGCTGTGGCGCTCACCGCGCAGGTGGGCCCAGCAAGCTGGTCTGGCAGCCCTTTGATGCTGGATACCGCAGCCCTGTTAAACCTGCCTGCCAAACAGGTGAAAGTGCAGCGCCTGAATGCCACGGCCAAGCAGGAAACATTGCGCCTTTTGGCACCTGCATTGGTCTCGTTTGGGGAGACTATGGGGGTTGATCGGCTGCGGGCCACGTTGGTAACGGCAGGCAGCCAGCCTGCTACCATTGATGTTGCAGGCAAGATCAAGCCTTCTTTGGCTGTTACGGCGGATATTCGTAATCTTACGCCTGCGTTGGCACACCCGTTTGCGCCAGATTTCAAGGCATCTGGCACGGTTTCCGTTCAGGCCAAGGTGGCGGGCACGTTAAATGCACCGCAAGGGCAGGTTAAGCTTACCGGGCGTGATTTGCGTATGGCTGGCAGTTCTGCTGCGGCTTCCATTCCGCCATTGCATCTAGATGCCGCCGCCAATCTGGCTGGTAGTTCTGCCAAGGTGCAGGTGGCGGCAGGTGCGGGGCCCAAGCTGAACGTGAATGTGGCTGGCACGGCCCCGCTGAACAAAACCGGGCCAATGAACCTGCGCGTAAATGGCAATCTGGATTTAAGCATTGCCAATGGCATTCTGGGCGCGCAGGCGCGGCAGGCCATGGGGCAAGCCCAAATGGCGCTGCTGGTTGCGGGCTCCATGTCTTCCCCCCGTGTAACGGGTACGGTGGATCTGCGCGATGCCGATGTGCAGGATTTTGCCCAAGGCTTCCATCTGGCCAATATCAATGGCCGCGTGGTGGGCGAGAACGACAAGATCGTTATTCAGAACCTTACGGCCAAGGCTGGTGATGGCAATTTGGGCGTCACCGGCTTTGTGGGCATTGGCTCCCCCGGTATGCCGCTGGATATTCGTTTGCAGGCCCATGATGCCCGGCCCATTTCCAGTGATCTGCTAACAGCGGTGATGAACGCGGATATTGCCGTAAAAGGGCAGGTGCAAACCCGCATGGATGTTGATGGCACAGTGGATTTGCGGCGTGTGGAAATTAACATTCCCAATTCCTTGCCGTCATCCGTAGCGCGGCTTGATGTTGTGCGCCCCGGTGATGAGCAAAAGCAGGCGGAAGCCGCCAAAGTAGAAAGCACCAAGGCCGCGGTGATCGGGCTGAACCTGAGCGTGACATCTCCGGGCAAGTTCTTTGTGCGTGGGCATGGCTTGGATGCAGAAATGGCTGGCAAGTTGAAAGTTGGCGGCACAACGCAGGCTCCGCAGGTTAGCGGAGGGTTTGATCTCAAGCGTGGTAACTTTGATCTGGCTGGTATTTCACTTAACTTCACCAAGGGGCGGGTGGCTTTCAATGGCTCTGGCGTTGGCCATAAAATGGACCCCACGTTGGATTTTGAGGCCGACCGTGCCGTGCAGGGCCAAACGGCTATGCTGAAGGTGGGCGGGTATGCCAGCGCGCCCAAGATTACGTTTGAATCCATGCCGCCGCTGCCGCAGGATCAGGTGTTGGCCATGCTGCTGTTTGGCACGGATGCGCACTCTCTCTCCTCCACGCAGATGGTGGAATTGGGCACGGCACTTGCCACTCTTACAGGGCTTACACCGTTTGACCCAATGGGCACTATCCGTAAAACCTTGCATCTGGATCGTTTGGCTATTGGCGGCGGTTCTGGTGTGGGGAATGGCGGTACCAGTGTTGAGGCCGGTAAATATGTGATGAAAGGTGTTTATGTAGGTGCTAAGCAGGCCACTTCTGGTTCTGGCACACAGGCACAGGTGCAGGTTGACCTGACAAAACATCTCAAGCTGAACACAACCGTGGGCACAGGCGGCACCGTAACAGGCTTTACCACCCCGGAAAACGATCCGGGCAGTAGTGTCGGGCTGCTGTGGCAGTACCGTTATTAAGCATTCAGGCGCATATTTGAGGCGCTTTTTCTCACAAGCGCCTCAAATCAGGCTTTAGTCCGAAAGGCTGAAATCCACCACAACGGGCACATGGTCGGAAGGGCCTTCCCAATCTCGTGCTTCACGCACAACCGTCATGCCATGCAGGTTGGGTAGGAGGTCAGGCGTCATCCATACGTGGTCCAAACGGCGGCCACGGTTAGATTTTTTCCAGTCCCGGTTGCGGTAAGACCACCACGTATAAAGTTTTTCTTCCGGCGGGACAAAGTGGCGCATGGCATCCACAAAGCCGGTTTGTAGCCAGCGGTTAAGGCGTTCTGTTTCCGGCGGGGTGTGGCTGACAATTTTAAGAAGCTGCTTGTGGCTCCATACATCATGCTCAAGCGGCGCGATATTGAAGTCTCCCACCAATACCGTGCGGTTAAGGGGGCGAGACTGAAACCACTCTGTCACTTCTTCTACAAAGGCCAGTTTGTGGGCGAATTTTGGGTTGGTTTCTGGGTCTGGCTCATCCCCACCTGCGGGAATGTAAAAGTCGTGCAATTCCACTTCGCCTTCTGGCGTGCATACGGTTGCGGCTACGTGGCGGCAATCTTCCTTACCGTACCATATTGGGGTTTGCGTGACAGGCCTTAACGGGTGGCGAGAGAGAATGGCAACGCCGTTATAGCCTTTCATGCCCCGGTAATGCAGGTGCTCAAACCCCAGAGCTTTCACGCCGTCTTCGGGAAACAGAGGGTCTGGCACCTTGGTTTCCTGGAGGCACACAACATCTGGGGCGAGGTGCTGCACCAGCTTTTCAAGCAGAGGCAGGCGCAGGCGGAGGGAATTGATGTTCCATGTTACTAATCGCATGTGCGGTGGCATGACGGATTGCAGTTTGCAGGGCAAGCAAAAACAGGCGCATAACTGGGGCAGATGGAACCCGGCTGTTCCCTTGTAATTTCATGTAACAGGGCCATTTTCTAGATTATGACAACCCAATCTTCTTCCGTTTCTCCGGATGCAGTTGCGCTGCATCGCGCCTTGTTCACTCTGGATAGCCATATTGATATTCCGTGGCCCGATCGGAATGATGCGTTTGAGAATACGGCAGATAGACGGGTGGATCTGCCTAAAATGCAAAAGGGCGGCATGTCTGCCGGATGCTTTGTGGCGTACATTGCCCAAGCCGCCATAGACCGGGAAGGGCACGCACAGGCGCAAGCGCAGTGCTTGGCTATGCTGGATGCCATAAGCCGCATGCAGGGCACCCATAATGGTATAAGCGCACGTGTATGCTCCGCTGTGGCAGATATGCGCACCGCGTTTGATGAAGGTGTGCTGGTTGTTGTTCCGGCTGTGGAAAATGGCTACGGCATGGGGGATGACCCCGCATTGCTCAAGCAGTTTCGGGCCAAGGGGGCGCGTTATGTTACGCTCACCCATAACGGACATAACGCGTTGGCAGATGCGGCCATTCATCGCCCCAGCCTTGGGGATGCACCACAGCGCCACAACGGCCTTTCTGCCCTTGGGCGTGAAGCAATTGCAGAAATGAACCGCCTTGGCATTGTGGTGGATGTTTCTCATTCCTCCAAGCAAACCATGCTTCAGGCGGTGCAGGTTTCAACCACGCCTATTGTGGCAAGTCATTCCTGTGTGCGCACGCTGTGCGATCATCCGCGCAATCTGGATGATGAGCAGTTGGATGCGCTCAAGGAAAGTGGTGGCGTTATCCAGATTACGGCCATGCCCGCGTTTTTGAAGCCCAAGCCGGAGGAAGGTAAACGGCAAGGCTTTGTGGCTGATCTGGTGGATCATATTGATTACGTTGTGCGCAGGCTTGGGCCAGAGTACGTCGGTATTTCCTCAGATTTCGATGGCGGTGGCGCGTTGGAAGACTGGCAGAACGCCACACAGGGCGTGAACATAACTGCCGAGTTGATGCGCCGAGGTTATGACAAAAGTGAAATTGCGGCTTTCTGGGGTGAAAACTTCCTGCGCGTGTTGGAAAAGGCAGAACAGGCGGCAGAACAAAGCAGGATTGTATGAGAACAAAAAACTGCAAAAATTGTCCACTTCCTGTCTTGACATCGCGTATTTTCAACAAAAAGTTCAAAAATCATAGGGTGTCAAAAAACCGCAACACATTAAATCTTTTGAAATCAGTGAGTTGGCGGGAATGACCAAAAACTGTGCAATCTGTTGAAAGGGCTGACTTTCTGCGGTTTATGATGAGTCAGCCCCAGCTGTTCCACAGAGTTATCCACAAAAACGGTGGATGAAATTTCCCTTTCGACCAAGAGCGTATGATGACAGCTGATTCTTCCCCTTCAGATACCCTGCCTGTGGTGCAGGAACAGGCAGCCCCTGCTGTAAAGGGGGTAGAGGCCATTCGGCATGCACTTAAAACCATGCCGCTTTCACCCGGCGTGTATCGTATGCTCGGCGCTAAGGGGGAAGTGTTGTACGTTGGCAAGGCGTTGGCGCTTAAAAAGCGGGTAACGTCTTACACCCACATTAACCGCTTGCCCGAACGGCTACGGCGCATGGTTTCCGAAACGGTAGCAATGGAAATTGTTACCACCCATACGGAAGCCGAAGCACTGTTGCTGGAGGCCAACTACATCAAGCGCATGAAGCCGCGCTTCAACATTCTGCTGCGGGATGACAAAAGCTATCCGTGGCTGATGCTGACAGATGCGCATGCGTTTCCGCAAATTGCCAAACACCGTGGCAAGGCCATTAAAGGAGCCAGCCTATGGGGGCCGTTTGCTTCGGCTTGGGCGGTTAATCAGACCCTCAATCTGATCCAGCGCGTTTTTCTGCTACGCTCCTGCACGGATGCGGTTTTTAACGCACGCACCCGGCCGTGCCTGCTTTATCAAATCAAACGTTGCTCTGGCCCGTGTGTAGATCGAATAGATCAGGAAGCTTACGGCAAATTGGTGGAGCAGGCGCGAGAGTTCCTTTCTGGCAAGGATACGGCGCTGCGTGAAACCTTGGGACAGGAAATGAATGCGGCAGCAGAAGCGCTGGATTTTGAGCGTGCTGCTGTATTGCGTGATCGTATTCGTGCGTTGGCGCAAATGCAGGAATCCAGCGTAATCAACCCCGCATCTCTTCAGGATGCAGATGTGCTGGCCCTGTGGCAGGAGGCCGGACACGCCTGTATTCAGCTCTTTTTCATTCGCGGTGGACGTAATAATGGCAGCCGCTCATTCTTTCCCGCCCATACGCAGGATGCCTCACCCGCAGATGTGCTTTCTGCCTTTATCGCGCAGTTTTACGATGACAAACCCTGTCCAGCACAGATTTTGGTCAATTATGAACTCCCGGAATCTTTGCTGCTGACAGAGGCACTCTCTCTTCGGCGGGGGCGGAAGGTGGAAATTCTTGCGCCGCAAAGGGGCGAGAAAAAGCAGGTGCTTGACCATGCCGTGAGCAACGCGCGGGATGCACTAAGCCGCAAGCTGGCGGAAACCGCAGGGCAGGCCAAGTTGCTACAAGGCGTGGCAGATGTTCTGGGGCTGGATGCGCCGCCAGAACGCATAGAAGTGTACGATAACAGCCATATTCAGGGCTCGCACGCCTATGGTGTTATGATTGTGGGCGGGCCGGAGGGCTTTAACCGCAAGGCGTATCGCAAGTTCAAAATCAAAGGCCCTGTCACGCCGGGGGATGATTTTGGCATGATGCGCGAAGTGCTGGAACGCCGCTTTGGTCGCGCTTTGAAAGAGGCAGAAGATGGCGATACCTCTAATTGGCCAGATGTTCTGCTGATTGATGGTGGGGCAGGGCAATATTCTGCCGTGCGCAGTGTGCTGGATGATCTGGGCGTAACGGGTGTAAAACTTGTAGGTATTGCCAAAGGGCCGGACCGCGATGCTGGGAAGGAGTGGTTCTATACGGAGGATAAGGAACCCTTCCAGCTCGATCTGAGAGACCCCGTACTGTACTATTTGCAACGGTTGCGCGATGAGGCCCACCGTTTTGCCATTACCACCCATAGGTCTGGTAGATCCAAAACACTGGTGAAGTCCGAACTGGATGATGTGCCCGGTATTGGGCCTGCACGTAAAAAGCTGTTGTTAAACACATTTGGTTCAGCGCGTGCTATCAAGCAGGCTGGTTTGGCAGAACTGGAAGCCGCTCATGGTATCAGCCGGGAAACAGCGCGTGCCATTTACGGCCATTTTCACCCGGATTGGACACCGGGATAAATATGGGCATATGAGCATTGCAGAAGAATTCTGGGTATCTGACACCTTCGCGATGGCATAAGCCATTCCAGCAGTGCAGGAAATAGGTTACTATATCCCGCAATGCTGACAGATCTGCCGAATGTCCTGACAATCTCGCGTATTGTAGCCATACCCATTGTGGTCACTCTGGCTGCATGGGGGAGCCCGCGCACAGATGCCTTGGCGTGTCTGCTGTTTATTCTAGCGGGAATAACCGATTATTTTGATGGCAAGCTGGCACGTTCACGCCATCAGATGTCAGATTTCGGGCGTATGTTTGATTCCATTGCAGATAAGCTTCTGGTTGGGGCTTGTTTAATGGTTCTGGCTGGTTTTGCGCGCCTGCCTTATCAGGGGTTATGGCCTGCCATTATTATTCTTTGCCGTGAAATTCTGGTGTCCGGCATGCGGGAATATCTGGCGGAACGCCGCGCACGCTTGCCTGTAACCCGTTTGGCAAAGTGGAAAACCGGCTTCCAGATGACAGCCATTGGTTTTTTGCTGGCGGGGGATGGCACAGGCGCTTTATTGGGTATGCCGTGGCTGCCAGTTGCGCTTATTGGTGCTGTATTACTTTGGATTTCTGCGGTGCTTACATTGATAACCGGCTGGGATTATTTAACAACCGGCCTACGTCATGTTGAAATGTAAAAAACTTTGTTACTATTTTAGTAATACGTTGCATCTATTCCAGAAAAATAACTTCATTTTGCTGCATCGCCTTGTGTCTGGTGGATAAACCGTTATTTAGCATGAGGTGCGGTTCTAAAAGGCCGCAATCGCAGGCAGGGAATGATTCGCCTGCTGTTGAAAGATGATGATTGCGGAGTCAGGGCATGCGGAAAGCCGCTCTTCTAGGTTTATGTATGATCGTGAGCGGATGTGCAGGCTTTGACAAGTTTGTCTCGGATACAGCAACGCTTCCGGGTGAAAACCCCAATGCAGCCACCGGGGATGATTTAAACATGCGGCGGATCAGGGGGCAGTCTGCTGTAGATGTCCCTATCCTGCCAGAAGGCGGTAATATGTGGCCCGGCCCACCAACGCCGCTGCCTACGCTGGAAGATGTTGAAAAAGACCGTGCTGGCACCGTGTTGGGCGGAGACTCTGCCGCAGGCCCGCAGCTTCCTGATGGCGAGGAAATGAGTATTGGCGAAAAAGAAGATATTCGCCACGGTGTTATTGGGGGAGGCACGGCAGGTAAACTGCCAGATGCAGAACCAGATGTTTCCAGCAAATACGGGGCGCATCGTGGTAATGGGGCCCCCATTGAAATCCCAAATGATGATGGTACCATTACCTTGATCCAGCCAGATGGATCCGTTAGCACCATCAAAGATAACCGTTCTACCGTACATCATTAACCGCTACGCTATTGAAGCGTGGCAGATGAAACGGCTGAAAACTCAAACCGCAGTAGGCAGGCCATGACAGGCTCAGTAAATATTCTTTATTTTGCCGCCCTGCGTGAGCAACTGGGGCGCGAAGGCCAGCAGGTTACTCTGCCATCCAATAGTGTGCCTGTAGCGGCTTTGGTGCAGGAACTGCGCCTGCACGATGCTAAGCTGGATGAGGTGTTTGCAGCGATGCCTCGCATCCGTGTGGCCATCAACCAAAAGCTGGGCGGGTTTGATACCTGCGTGCAGCCGGGTGATGAGCTGGCGTTTTTCCCCCCCATGACGGGCGGCTGATACTTATGTCTGTCCGTGTTCTGGTGCAGCAGGCAGCTTTTGACATAGGGGCTGAAACCTTGCGCCTTTCCAACCTTTCCGAACACATTGGCGGTATGGGCCTGTTTGTAGGGCAGGTGCGTGGTGGAGATGGCTTGCTGAGCCTGACACTGGAACATTATCCGGGCATGACGGAAACCATTCTCAACCAACTTGCGCAGGAGGCCATGCAGCGCTTTAGCCTGCTTGGGTGCACCCTTATACACAGGGTTGGCCGGTTAGAAGTGGGCGAACCCATTGTGCTGGTTGGGGCGGCTGCGGCCCATCGGGGTGCTGCGCTTTCGGCCACATCGTTCTTGATTGATCGGCTTAAAACCGGCGCGCCGTTTTGGAAAAAAGAAGAATTTGCCAATGGCCATACCGCATGGGTGGATGCGCGGGAAGAAGATGAACATGCTGCGGCGGCATGGACGCGCACAGCACCTTCATCTTCCTGACCTTACGGTTTTTCAGGATAATACTTTATAAATAGCATTGGTAAGTTTGCGTAAATCCTGTTTTTCAATGGTAAAAGCAGGTGTTAGGTAAACAATATTGCGGAAAGGGCGTATCCACACGCCTTCAGCAATAAAACGTTGGCGCAATGCATCCGGGTTACTGATTTTTTCTAGTTCTACAACACCAATAGCCCCAAGTGTGCGCACATCTTTTACGCCGGGCAGCGTGCGGCAGGGTTCTAGCGCCTCAGTGAGAAACGCGTTGATAGCTTGGACTTGCTGAAGGCGTGGCGCGGTTTCAAAAAGATCAAGCGAGGCATTGGCACAGGCGCAAGCCAGTGGGTTGGCCATAAAGGTGGGGCCGTGCATTAACGCATGTTCGGGGTTATCAGAAAGGAAAGCCTCAAACACATGTTGGCGTGCTACTGTGGCGGCAAGGGCCATGGTGCCCCCGGTAAGCGCTTTTGAAAGCGTAATAATATCGGGCACAATACCAGCCTGTTCACAGGCAAACATGGTGCCTGTTCGGCCAAAGCCGGTGAAGATTTCATCTAAAATCAGCAGAACATCATGGTCATCCGCAGCTTTGCGTAAGGTGCGCAGTGTTTGTGGAGAATGAAACAACATGCCGCCAGCACCTTGCACCAAAGGCTCGGTGATAATGGCGGCCAGTTCGTGCGCGTGTTTTGCCAACAGATTCATAAAAACGGCCGTGGTGGCCGCATCTACTGGCAGTGGGGAGATGACGTGCTCCATCAGGGCAGAGCCATAGAGATGGTGCATGCCCTCTTCCGGATCGCAAACAGACATGGTGGCCAGTGTGTCTCCATGATAGCCGCCACGGAACGCCAGCATTTTGGTGCGTTTGGTTTGCCCTTTGTTCAAACGGTACTGAATAGCCATTTTCATGGCGACTTCTACAGAAACCGAACCTGAATCCGTAAAGAACACCCGCTCTAGGTCTCCCGGTAGCATGGCGCATAATCTGCTCGCCAAGCGTAAGGCAGGTTCATGCACCATGCCGCCAAACATTACATGAGGCATGGTTTCCATTTGCTGGCAGACGGCTTGGCGAATATGCGGGTGATTATAGCCGTGGCAGGCTGTCCACCATGCCGCCACGCCATCCACCAGTTCCCGACCATCTGTTAGGGTAATGCGCGTGTTATGCGTGCTTGCGGCGGCAAGAGGCGCAGGGGCTGTTTTCATCTGGCTATAAGGCAGCCAGATATGGGGCAGGCCCTGCGTGTACCATTCCGGCATGGAAGATAAAGATGAGCCGGAAGCTTCTGTCATGGAATGTTTCCCCATAGATGATTGACCCGCCCTTCAGGCTGCGGCACCACATGTTACATGACGCGGTTTGATAATCTTTTCCAGAAGGGGCTGGCGGATCTGTCTGCTCAGGGGCGTTTGCGCACCTGTCAGCAATGGCAATATGCGGGTGGTGCGCTGCTCAAGCGTTCAGATGGCGTTGTGGTCATAGATTTTTCGTCCAACGATTATCTGGGCCTGCGCATGCACCCTTTGTTGCGTGAGCGCGCATCCGCTTGGGCACAGGCAGAAGGCAGCGGCAGTGGTGCTTCCCGGTTGGTAACGGGTACATCCTCCCAGGCTTGTGCGCTGGAAAAGCGCGTGGCGCGGCTAAAGCATATGCAGGCGGCACGTTTGTTTTCTTCTGGCTGGCAGGCCAATGCCTCTCTGGTGCCAGCTTTGGCGCGGCTTTCTGCGCAGGTATATGGTGCTCCCGCCGTTATTCTGGCGGATAAGCTTATTCATGCCAGCCTGTATCATGGTTGTGCAGCAGCAGGTGTCCGCCCGATTCGGTTCCGCCATAATGATGTGGCGCACCTTGAAAGCCAACTTCAGAAAATCGAAGGGGCAGGCCTACGCATTGTGCTGACAGAAAGCGTGTTCAGCATGGATGGTGATGTGGCGGATATTGCCGCGTTGCATGAGGTGGCCCAAAGATACGATGCGCTACTGTGCGTAGATGAAGCCCACGCAACCGGCATACTGGGGCCAGAAGGTGCCGGGCTGGCAAACGGACTGGCAGATGTAGTGGTTGGCACATTTAGTAAAGCCTTAGGCAGTATGGGCGCGTTTATTGCAGCATCTGAAGGCTTATGCAGATGGTTGGATAACGCGGCTTCCGGTTTTATTTATTCCACTGCGCCGTCTCCTTTGGTCTTGGGGGCTGTTGATGCAGCGCTTGATCTGCTGCCGCAAATGGATACCCAACGCGCCCATGTGGGTGCACTTGCCGCCAGCTTTCGCCAGAGAATGCACGATGCCGGGCAGGATACTGGGCCATCAAGCACCCAGATTGTGCCCATTCTGGTAGGGCAGGAGGCACAAGCACGCACTCTGGCCCAGAAAATGGCAGAGGCGGGTTTTCTTGCTGTGGCTATTCGCCCGCCTACTGTGCCACCGGGGAGCTGCCGTTTGCGGGTGGTTTTTCATGCCAACCATACATGGGCGCAAATGGAGGCTTTGGCTGATACGTTTATCCGCGCCAGCAAAGGCATGGCATAATGGCGCGGCTTTTACCCGTGTTTGTGCATGGCTGGGGGTTTGGGCCGGAATTCTGGCAACCTGTGCTTATGCAACTGAATTGGCCAGATGCCGTAACGCTGGATCTGGGTTTTTTGAAACCACAAACCACTGGCGCAGAAAAAACGGTTACGTTGGATGATCTGCGCCAAAGTCAGCACCCCATATTGGGAATTGGCCATTCCCTTGGGTTCATGTGGCTGATGTTGCAACGCAGGCAGGGCGTTTGGCCAGCCGAAAGCAGGTTTGCAGGTATCAACACGTTTGCCTGTTTTGCCAGCCGGGAAGATTTTCCTGAAGGTGTGGCACCGCGTATTGTGCAACGCATGATACGTGGCTTGGGGCGCGAACCTGCTGCTGTGGTGAATGACTTTCGCCAGCGTTGTGGGGCATCTTCCGTTTTGGCGGCACGCTGCCAGCCAGAAGCACTGGCATATGGGTTGGATATTCTGCGCACGGAAGATGCACGGGCAGATTTACCATTAGGCCCATTAGATGTGTTGGCGGGGCGGCAGGATGAAATTGCTTCCCCCAGTATGACCGAGGCTTCTTTTCGGGCTTCGGCCCATATAAAATGGGTAGAAAATGGTGGCCATTTGCTTCCTCAAACGCACCCGGTTGAGTGTGCTCGGTTTTTGGAAATGCTGCGCAACAGGATGGAACAACAACCATGAAAACACCCACCCGCGCTGCGCGTATTTGTAAAAGTTTTGATGCTGCGGAAAAGTATGATCAAGCTGCCACGGTTCAGCGTGTGGCGGCGCGTGAATTGTTCCAGCGCATACAAACCAGTATGGCGGGCAAAAGTCCCCTGCGTATTTTGGAAATTGGCTGTGGCACAGGATTGCTGACAGAGCATCTGCATGCTTGCTTGCCAGAAGCAGAAATTCTGGCAACAGATTTTGCCCCGAATATGCTGGCGCGGGCTAAAATGCGGCTAGGAGAAGCTGTTTCCTACCATCAGATGGACGCAGCCGCACCGGATGTTTCTGGCCCGTTTGATGTGATTTGTGGCAACCTGATTATGCAATGGCTGCCTGAACCAGCAAAGGTTTTGCGCAACCTTGCAGGGCTTTTGGCTCCGGATGGTGTGTTTGCGGTTTCAACATTATTGGACGGTACATTTGCTGAATGGCAGCAGGCTTGCCAGCAGGAAGGGCGGCAGGCGGCAACCCCGGTTTATCCAGAATTAGCCGATGCACAAAGTTGGCGACCGGCCGCGTTTTCTGGCGGTTGGGCTGAGCAGGATATTGTGCAGGCTTTTGCAGATGGGATGGATTTTGTAAGGCATCTGAAAGCAACAGGTGCATCTACCCCACGTGAAGGGGCCGTACCATTATCTGCAGTTCAGTTGCGCCGTGTTGCCTTGCGGTTTCAGCAGGCAGGGTGCGCCGTTACGTGGCGGGTTGGGTATGCCTGTTTTCGCAAACCGCCACGTAAGGGTGTGTTTGTAACGGGCACGGATACCGGCATAGGCAAAACCCTTGTGTCTGCTTGTTTGGTGCGGCGCTGGCAGGGCGCTTATTGGAAGCCCCTGCAAAGCGGTTTGGCGGATGAAGAAGGGGATACCCCTACGGTTAAGCATCTGGCGGGGGATGCGCCTTGTTTCAAACCCGCAGGGGCTTTTCTTGCATCACTTTCCCCCGATGCTGCCGCACGTGCTGAAGGCATGCAGATTGATCCGGCCCAACTGGTGCTGCCCCAAGGTGAAGCAGACAAACCATTGGTTGTAGAAGGCGCAGGCGGCCTGATGGTGCCTGCAACGCCAGAGCTGATGATGATTGATCTGGCACAGCGTTGGGGCTTGCCCGTCGTGCTAGTAGCGCGTAGCGGGCTAGGCACTCTCAATCATACTTTGTTGAGTTTGGAAGCCTTACGCACACGGCAGATTGCCGTGGCCGGTGTAGTGTTAAGCGGCCCGCTTAATGCAGAAAACCGTGAGACCATAGAGCAAAAAGGTAAGGTACGTATTTTGGCAGAAGTACCATTTTGTGCGGAAATTACGCCTGCTGTGGTTTCCGAACTGGCAAAGCTTTTTCCGCAATGGGATGATATCTGCCCGGAATAGAAAAATAGATGCCTACGGGGGAAGTTTTTTACCACGCAGGCACTTTGCTTAATACTGCCTGATCAGCCCAGCCAAGCAGCCCTGAATACGCAGTTTTTCAGCCGGAACAATACGGGTTTCGTAACTGGAATTGGCAGGTTCCAGCGCAATCATGTTGCCCTTGCGGCGCAGGCGTTTGAGCGTCACTTCGTGCTCATCAATCAACGCCACCACAATCTGCCCGTTTTCGGCTTGATCCGTGCGACGGATAATCACGTTGTCACCATCCAGAATGCCAGCATCCACCATGGAATCTCCAGCTACTTCCAACGCGTAATAATCTCCCGTACCCAGCATTTCTGTTGGAACAGTGAGAACGTGGGAGGTATCTGGCACGGCTTCTATAGGCAGGCCTGCTGCAATGCGCCCATAAAGCGGAATTCTTACGGTTTCAGCCTTAGGCCGGGTAAAGCTGGCACGCACCACATTGGGTGGCAATTCTTGCATTTCTGGCAGTTGAATAACTTCCAAAGCCCGTGCCCGATGGTGGTGACGGCGCAAAAAACCGCGTTCTTCCAGACCGGAAATCAGCCGATGAATACCAGATTTGGAGCGCAGGCCCATGGCTTCACGCATTTCATCAAAGGAAGGCGAAAAACCTGTCTGTTTGAGGTGCGAATCAATAAAAAGCAGAAGTTTGTGCTGTTTGCGCGTTAGCATATCGCACCTCAAAAGCGGCTGTCGTAATGAAAAGAAAATCTTAGTCTTGTTCTATATAAGTTCTCTTTTTATGTCAAGGGAGAGATCAGGGTAGGCGGATAATCTGGCAGGGCATGCCTGCTTTTTGTGCTGGCGCAAAGGGAGCACGAATGACCAGAGCCTGGCTTTGCTTGAGAATATTCAGCTGGGCTGAATCCTGCCGGGAAAAAGGTGTGGCCACAGGTACAGCGCCTTGTGGGGAGGGCGCAAGTGTTGCGCGTAAAAAATCCTGCCTGGTATCGTTTTCTTTTACATCACAGCCCAGAATGGCGGGTTCTGTTTGCAGTTCGGTGCCAACGGGTAGGCCCATAAGGGCGTGCAGGGCAGGGGTTACAAACACGATGGAACACACCATGGCAGCCACTGGGTTACCGGGCAGGCCAATAACGGGTGTGTTGCCGAGCTGGCCAAACATCAACGGTTTGCCCGGGCGCATGGCAATTTTCCAGAAATCCTGCTGCAACCCAATTTCAGCCAGCGCAGGGCGGACAAGATCGTAATCTCCCACGCTTGCACCACCAATGCTTACCAGCATGTCCAGCGTGGCCGCTTGGTGGAACTGGGTTGTCAGGCTTTCCATGTTGTCTCGTGCAATGGGGAGCATAATTGTTTCTGCGCCCTGTTGTTGCAGAAGCGCTGCCACCATGAAGGAGGCGGAATTAAAAATGCCATCCGTAGGGGCTGGGTCTCCGGGCAGGATAATTTCATCACCCGTGGCCAAAATACCCACGCGCGGGCGGCGTGAAACCGTAAGCCAGACATGCCCACCCGCAGCCGCCAGCCCGATATCACGCGGGCCGAGTCTGCGCCCTGCTGGCAATAACGTGTCATTTTTCTGAAAATCCTGCCCCTGCTGGCGAATATACTGCCCTTGGCGCGCTGGAGCAGCCAGCTTGGCGTGGTCACCTTCACGCTGCACGTTTTCTTGAATGATAACGGTATCTGCGCCAGCGGGAATTTGCGCGCCGGTAAATAAGCGCACACATTCTCCTTTCTGCACGGTAACGGCGGATGGGTGGCCAGCGGGCACTTCGTCCACAATGTGCAAAACTGCGCCTTCCAGCGCATCTTCCGCTTTGGCTGCGTATCCATCCATTGCGGAAACAGAAACCGGTGGGTTGGCAGTGCGGGCATGCACCGGCTGGGCCAGCACTCGGCCACAGGCGTGTGAAAGCGGCACAATTTCCTGCCCGCATGTTTTTAGGTTTTCAAGAATTCGGGCGCGCGCAACAGCCACATCCAGCATAAAAATTCCTCCTTTTTGGGCCTGTTGCACCGCTTTGATGCAAGAATACTTGACCTTTTGCACTTGTATGCGCATTTTGCCGGCACTTGAACACCGTCGGTGCCGTTTATGCGGCTCCGTACATCATGCTCTGCTGAGGAAGTCATGGCCAAGACCAACGTTATCAAGATCCGTCTCGTCTCCACGGCGGACACCGGTTACTTCTACGTGACCAAGAAAAATGCTCGTGCACACACCGGCAAAATGGAACTCAAGAAGTACGATCCGGTTGCGCGCAAGCACGTCGTGTTCCGCGAAGCTAAAATCAAATAATCTGCGTTCTTCGGAATGTGGATACGAAAAACGGCGCCCGAGAGCGCCGTTTTTTTATGCCTGATTGTGCCAGAAAAATGCGATATCCAGCATAGATCTTAGGGGAAGACGCTTAAAACAGCGGGTCTCGCCTATCGTAAGGCACAACAATATCGTTACGATCTGCCATGTTCAGCATGGCGCGGGCGCGTTCATCCAGAATATCTGTATCCAGAGATTGCTCACGCAAGCCATTTACGCGGCGGTGCCATGCAGCTTGCTCAGCAATAGCATCCTGTTTGGATTGCTTGGCCTGTTCCAGCAGACCTAATTGCTGCTTATAGGCCTGAATACCATGATCGCCCTGCGTTGCGTTCCAGCCAAAATAGCCTGCAATGCCAAGAAAAACCAAAGGGGGCACAACCGCCCGCACTGTGCGACGAATGAAACGACCGATCTGCACTCTGGCGCTGCCTTTTTTCTGGTTCTGTGCAGCTTAGCCTGCACCTCTGGATATTCCTTTCTGTCTAAACCATGAAGTGTGGCAGCGCCAAGGCATGAGGGCATGAAAAAAGCCACCTCCGGGTGGGGAGGCAGCTTTTTTGCAGTCTGTTGCGCCAAAAGCGCTGTAGCTTACGCGTTTTTCAAAATGGTGCGGCCTGCATAGCGTGCAGCAGTTGCCAGTTCCTGCTCAATACGAATGAGCTGGTTGTATTTGGCTGTCCGATCAGAACGGGAAAGAGAGCCGGTTTTGATCTGTCCGCAATTTGTAGCCACAGCCAGATCCGCAATGGTGGAATCTTCCGTTTCACCAGAACGATGGCTCATAACCGCAGTGTAACCAGCGCGCTGGGCCATTTGCACGGCTTCAAGCGTTTCCGTAAGCGTACCAATCTGGTTAACCTTCACCAATAGGGAGTTGGCAACACCAGCCTGAATGCCACGGCGCAGGCGTTCTGGGTTGGTTACAAACAGATCATCCCCAACCAGTTGGACTTTTTTGCCCAGTTCCTGCGTGAGCAGGGCCCAGCCTTCCCAGTCATCTTCTGCCATGCCGTCTTCGATGGAAACAATCGGGTAACGGCTCACAAGGTCAGACAGGTAGGACACCATGCCAGCGGAATCGAATTCCTTGCCTTCGCCTTTCAGGTTGTATTTGCCGTTTTTAAAAAATTCGGTGCTTGCGCAGTCCAGCGCAAAGGTTACGTCCTCACCGGGGCGGTAGCCTGCGGCTTCTACGGCGCGGGTGATAAAGCCCAGTGCTTCATCGGCAGATTTAAGGGCAGGGGCAAAGCCGCCTTCATCCCCAACATTGGTGTTGTAACCAGCAGCGCTCAGGGCTTTTTTGAGCTGGGCAAAAATTTCCGAACCCCAGCGGATGGCATCGGCCACAGTAGGCGCACCCACCGGCTGCACCATGAATTCCTGAATATCAATGGGGTTATCTGCGTGCTCCCCACCGTTGACAATGTTCATCATCGGCACGGGCAGAACATGGGCAAACACGCCACCAATGTAGCGGTACAGCGGAACATGCAGTTCGGCTGCCGTGGCTTTGGCAATGGCAAGAGATACACCCAGAATGGCGTTCGCACCCATACGGCTTTTGTTGGGTGTGCCATCCAGATCAATCATGGCGTTGTCGATATCAATCTGATCTGCCGATTCGGCACCCTGTAGCGTGGGCAGGATTTCGTTTTCAATGTTCTCAACAGCCTTGAGAACACCCTTGCCACCAAACCGCTTGGGGTCACCATCACGCAGTTCTACGGCTTCATGCGCACCGGTTGAGGCACCAGAAGGAACAGCCGCACGCCCTCTGGCGCCGGATGCCAGCTCCACATCTACTTCAACCGTTGGGTTGCCGCGGCTGTCCAGAATTTCACGTGCGATAATGTCAACAATGGCACTCATTGGTGTTTCCGTTCCTTTATTGTCTGGCCTCTGGCGGGCAGAAGCCGGTGTTCTTTTTTTTGGTTCCGGGCGGAACACGGTGGGCAGGGTAAATCTGCCTACGGTTGCTAGTGGCCGCTTGTTGGGCTTTTCTGTCAACCACATTGGGTATGAAATTATCAGGTAAAGGCCTGCTGCACGTTCATGAAAAAACTTCCATTTCTGGCTGTCGTGCTCATGGTGGCAGGGCTTTTGCCCTTTGTTGCTTGCACATGCGGCATTGTATTTTTCGATTCCGGCGTGCCAGTGCCCAATCTGTTAATGGCGTTGGTCATTTACGGGGCGGTGTGTCTGTCCTTTATTGGAGCCGTGCATTGGGGGCTGGCGCTGGAGCTTGATCGCGCCATTTTAACCAGCGGGGCAGACAGAGCAGATAATTTGCGTTTGGTCTTGGGGGTTGTGCCTGCCTTTGCCGGATGGATTGCTGCTTATCTGGCGTATGCATGGGTGCCGCTTGCCGGGGTGATAATTTTGGCTGTGCTTTTCCCGCTGGTGGCATTGGCAGAGCGTGGGGCATGGCAACGTGGATGGTTGCCGCCCGGTTACATGGGCATGCGCTGGATTGCCACGGCGGTAACGGAATGTTGCCTGTTGATGGTGCTGCTTGTGCGCGCATTCTGAACATTAAAGCGGCATAACCCCTTGCAGAAGCAGGGTTTGAGGCGTGTTATAACGCCAAGTTGTAGCAGCACATAGCCAGTAACGGAGGCAAGGTAGAGAGTATGAACGGCAAACCGCGCATTCTGGTAAAAGGGGCCGGTGTGGCGGGTATGACAGCCGCCGTAGCTCTGGCCGAACGGGGTGGAGATGTTACCCTGTATGACAGCGGAGGCCGCGTGGGGGCCGGGGCCTCATGGATGGCAGGCGGTATGCTTGCCCCATGGTGTGAGGCCGAATCTGCGCCAGAGGAAGTAACAGCCCAATCTATCGATTCGGTAGATTGGTGGGCGGAGCACGTGCCCGATGTTACGCGTGAGGGCAGCCTTGTGTTAGCGCCTGCGCGAGATGTGGGTGAAATTGCCCGCTTTGGCCGCCGCACATCACATTTTCAGACTGTAGGCACGGTAGAAATTACCCAGCTTGAGCCAGATCTGGCAGGCCGTTTCCATAAAGGACTGTTTTTTCCCGATGAAGGGCATGTAGATCCGCGTAAAGCCTTAAAGGCCCTTCTGGCGCGGCTGGAGCAATTGAGTGGCCGTGCCGAGTTTGGCGAAATAAGCCCGAATGAAGCCGCGTTTGATTGGGTGGTGGATTGCACCGGCTTGGCTGCGCGTAACAAGCTGGAGGGCCTGAGAGGTGTGCGGGGTGAAATGCTGCTGTTGCGTTGCCCGGATGTAACGCTGCATCGCCCTGTGCGCATGTTGCACCCCCGCATACCTGTTTACATTGTGCCAAGGGCTGACCATGTGTTCATGGTAGGCGCCACCATGATTGAAAGCGAAAATGCAGGCAGCATGACAGTACGTTCCATGATGGAACTGCTGAACGCGGCATGGACCCTCCATCCCGGATTTGCCGAGGCAGAAATTCTGGAAATGGGTACAGGCTTACGGCCATCTTACCCAGATAACATGCCGCGCGTGGTGCAGGATGGAAAACGCATTTATATCAACGGTATGTACCGGCATGGTTTTCTGCTTTCTCCCGCTCGGGCGCGGGAGGCGGCGGATTTGATATTTGGCGCACAAGCCTAAGGAGCAACGCCCGATGAAAGTTGTGGTTAACGATACAGCGCACGAAGTATCCGCCAAAACACTGGCGGCCCTGATAGATGAGCTTGGCTATAGCGGCGCACGCATTGCCACGGCGCTGAATGGTCGGTTTGTGCCCAAGGCCACGCGAGAGGGAACACAGCTACAAGAGGGTGCGCAAATTGAAATTGTTGCCCCTATGCAAGGGGGCTAAGGGCATGGCTGTTTCATTTTACGGGCAGGATGTTGTCTCGCCACTTATGCTGGGTACAGCGCAGTATCCATCTCCTGAAATTTTGCGCGATGCCGTGCTGGCGGCACAGCCGGGCGTTGTGACTGTTTCTCTCCGCCGCGAATCTGCGGGGGAGCGGGCTGGACAGGCATTCTGGTCTCTTATTCAGGAACTCAAGGTGCCTGTGCTGCCAAACACGGCGGGCTGCCATACGGTTAAAGAAGCCGTCACCACTGCGCATATGGCGCGGGAGGTGTTCGGCACGGATTGGATCAAGCTGGAAGTGATTGGCGAGCTGGATACGCTCCAGCCAGATGTGTTCGGGCTTGTAGAGGCCGCCCGTATTCTTACGGAAGACGGCTTCAAGGTATTTCCCTACACCACGGAAGATTTGGTAGTGGCGGAAAAGCTGCTGGCCGTAGGGTGTGAGGTGCTGATGCCGTGGGGCGCTCCTATTGGTTCTGGCAAGGGGTTGAACAACGTGTTTGGCCTGCGGGCCATGCGGGCGCATTTTCCCGGCGTACCGTTGGTGGTGGATGCTGGCATTGGCGTACCCTCACACGCTGCGCAGGCGCTGGAGCTTGGTTATGATGCCGTGCTGATAAATACTGCCGTGGCCAAGGCGGGAGATCCCGTTTATATGGCCCGTGCGTTTCGTCTGGCAGTAGAGGCAGGGGAACTGGCCCGTATTGCAGACCCGATGGAAGAGCGCGATATGGCTGTTCCTTCTACTCCCGTTGCAGGAAAGGCCATGCTGGCATGACAGCTCTGCCCCAAAAGATTTATCCCGTTGTTGATAGCGCCATATGGGTGGACAGGCTGGGGGGTGCAGGCGCACGCTTTATTCAGCTTCGCCTGAAAGATATGGATGAAGATGCGCTAAGGGCAGAAATTCGCCAAGGGCATGCGTATGCCAAGCAGCACGGTGTTTGCCTTGTGCTGAACGATTATTGGCAGATCGCGCTGGATGAAGGCATAGATTATATTCATCTGGGGCAGGAAGATCTGGATACGGCAGATCTGGCTGCCATTCGTAAAGGCGGTATTCGCCTTGGCATCAGCACCCATTGCCACGAAGAGCTAGACCGCGCTCTGGGTTGTAACCCGGATTACGTGGCCCTTGGCCCTATTTGGGAAACCAAGCTGAAAAAAATGGCATTCGGCCCCCAAGGCCCGTTGAAGCTGACAGAGTGGCGAAAGCTGATTGGCAACCTGCCACTGGTTGCCATAGGTGGTATTACGCTGGAACGTGCTTGGGCGTGTATTGAAGCCGGGGCCGATAGCGTTTCTGCCGTATCGGCCTTTATTCGCCAGCCAGACCCAGAAGGGCAGGTTAAGGCGTGGCTGGCTGCCGTAGAGGGCTAAAGCACACCCGTTTAGCCGCCGCTAAAAATGCGTGCGGCATCGGTTTTATTAAACAGCGCCAGCAAAATACGGGCTGCTACTCGCAAGTTCTTTTCTGGTGTGCTGGTGGGTGGTCCATCTGGTAGAATCTCCGTGGCTTCCTCATGTGCGGTGTCTAACAGCATATCCACCAGCATTTCCGGTGCCATACGGTAATCGGGCAGGCCGGATTGGCGGCGGCCTGTTGCCTCCCCTCCGCCGCGCAGGCGGAAATCCTCATCTGCAATAAGAAAGCCGTCTTCCGTTTCCTTCAGGCAGGAAAGCCGACGGCGCGCCGTAAGGCCCAAGCCTTCATCATGCAGCATAAG
The DNA here is from genome assembly GCF_001628715.1 of Acetobacter oryzifermentans. Taxonomy (NCBI): domain Bacteria; kingdom Pseudomonadati; phylum Pseudomonadota; class Alphaproteobacteria; order Acetobacterales; family Acetobacteraceae; genus Acetobacter; species Acetobacter oryzifermentans. The sequence continues at coordinate 1,251,167 of NZ_CP011120.1, forward strand.
GCAGAAGGAGGCATCCGCCCCACGTCCCACGCGGCCACGGAGCTGGTGTAACTGTGCCAAGCCAAAGCGTTCTGCATGTTCGATCACCATAATGGTGGCGGAAGGCACATCCACACCGACTTCAATGACGGTAGTGGCCACGAGCATGCGGGTTTCACCATTGGAAAAGGCTTGCAGCACTTCTTCGCGCACGTTGGCATCTTGCTGCCCATGTGCCAGCCCAATTTTATCTCCAAATCGTTCAACCAAAGCTGCATGGCGGGCCTCGGCAGCGGCCAGATCCATGGCTTCACTTTCAGAAACCAGCGGGCATACCCAAAAAATCTGTGCGCCTTTATCTAGAGCGCGACCAATGCCTGCCAGCACATCTTCAAAATTACCAAGGCTGTGCAGGGATGTGCGCACAGGCTTGCGGCCTGCGGGTTTGCCTTCCAACCGGCTGATCTGCATTTCCCCAAACCGGGTAAGCAACAGCGTGCGGGGAATAGGGGTTGCTGTCATTACCAACATATCGGTCTCATGGCCTTTTTCTACCAAGGCCAGACGTTGATCGACCCCAAAGCGGTGCTGCTCATCAATAACGGCCAGACCTAGATCAGCAAATTTTACACCGTCCTGCACAAGCGCGTGGGTGCCGACCACCAGCTTGGCAGTGCCATCTGCTATATCCTGCAAGATTTGTTTGCGCGCCTTGCCTTTGACAGAGCTGGATAAAAACGCCACCGGCACGGGGGAGAGGCGCCGGAACGTAGCCGCATGCTGGCGGGCCAAAATTTCCGTAGGGGCCATAAGGGCGGCTTGAGTGCCAGCTTCTACTGCACGCAGCATAGCCATAAGAGCCACAAGCGTTTTGCCCGCACCCACATCACCCTGCAAAAGGCGGCTCATACAGTGCGGAGTAGCCATATCGGCTTCAATCTCGCGCAGAACGTGTTTTTGGCCGTAAGTAAGCTCATGCCCAAAGCTGGCGAGTGCCTGCTTTTGTAAGGTGCCATCACCATTCAGGCTCCGGCCGGGCCGGGCGCGGGATGCTTGCTGGGCAATGCGCATGGCTAATTGGTCTGCCAGCAGTTCATCACACGCTAAGCGAGCCTGCGCACGCGTGCGGCTGCCGTGCCATGCATCACCTTGTGCGCTATCGGGAATGGTGTCTGGAAAGTGCATCCAGCTTAGAGCTGTGGCAAAATCGGGCCAGTTTCTTTGCATGATAAGCGCTTTATCGTGCCATTCAGGCAGGGTGGGCGGCAAAAGGCGCAGAGCGGCGGCGATAGCCATGCGCACCTGCCCGGTAAACAATCCAGCCGTAAGGGGCCAAACGGGATCTAGCAGCGGAATGCGCTCTATCTGGTTTGCAGGCACCAGATAATCGGGGGACGTGATGGTGAGCTTATTACCAAAACGTTCAACCTTGCCAGAAAGGGCAATACTTTCTCCCTTTACAACCTGCTTGGCCTGCCAAGGGGAAAAGAAGGCAACTTCCAGTACACTGGTGGCATCATCAATCATCACGCGCCACGGTTGGCGGGTGCGTGGGGCGGGGCTGCGAATATCCTGCACCACGCCTGTAACGGTTGCGATTGTATCGGGCCTGAGTTGCGCCAATGTGGGGCGCAGCCTGCGGTCTATAATGCTTTCGGGCAGGCAGAACAGCAGGTCTATCACCCTGCGCCCGCCCGCAATGCGGCCCAGCAGCTTGGCACGTGCGGTGCTAATGCCGGGCAGGCTTTCAAGCGGGGTCAGTAATGGGGCTAGGGCAGAATTGCCATCTTGCCCTGTAGCCGAAGAGGATGTGAAGGAAAGGGGACTGGACACAAGCGATACACAAGCCTCTTTTTGGCAGGCTGACAGACAGGTTTAGCAACGGTATAGGATACCAGCGCCATGCAAGACAATTTTACAGTTTCTCCCTCATCTTCCTCCAGCGCATCTGGCGTGGCGGAAGATAATCTGGCTGCCCGCAGGCGGCGGCTGAAGTTCCGTGCCAACCATCGGGGCACGTTTGAAACAGATATTCTGATAGGCGGCTTTGTAGAAGCCAATGCAGATACCATGACGGCAGAAGAACTGACGGACATGGAAAACATTCTGGAAATGCCAGATCCGGAACTGACAGACTGGCTGTTTGGCCGCCTGCCATTGCCGGAAGAGAAAGCCACCCCCATGTTACGCCGTATGGTGGAAGATAGCCGTATCAGGCGCGGTGGTTAATAAAAACCCTTCAAGCTCCGGCCCGGGTATGCTGGCGGCTTGCGGGGTTTGCGTATTTAAGCAGAACAGGCGGATACCGGGATGACAGCACAAACAGGCGCACAAAAGCGGATAGCAACCGTATGGGGCGTGCCAGAAGGGTATGATGCCCTTTTGCTGGCCCGCCGTGCGCGGGATCATAAAGGCCCCGTGCTGCATATTGCGCGTAATGATGCAGCTATGGCCCGCCTGAATGATATGCTGGCCTTTGTAGCGCCTGATGTGGAAGTGCTGCGTTTTCCCGCATGGGATTGCCTGCCGTATGACAGGGTTTCTCCCAATCCTTCCATTGTGGCTGAGCGTGTTTCCACCCTTACGCGCTTGCTGGAACCCGCAAAAGGTCGCCCACGGCTTGTGCTGGCTACGGTGAACGCCGTGGTGCAACGTGTTGCCCCACGTAAAACGTTTGAGGGGCAATCCCTTTCTATCCGCACGGGGGAAAGTCTGGATCAGGGCTTTCTGATCGAGTTGCTGATCGCCAATGGTTACACCCGCACGGATACCGTGATGGAAGCCGGGGAGTTTGCAACCCGTGGCGGTATTTTTGATTTGTATCCGGCCGGGGCGGGTGAACCCCTGCGGCTTGATCTGTTTGGCGATGAAGTTGAGAACATCCGGGCGTTTGATCCCGGTTCCCAGCGTTCTACCGCTAAGCGCGATGGGCTGACACTTTGCCCTGTTTCCGAATTCTCATTGGATAAGGAAAGCATTTCACGCTTCCGCACTGGCTGGCGTGATGCTTTTGGCCCCGCAGCAACGTCTGACCCACTTTATGAACATATTTCAGACGGGCGCAGGCATCCGGGCATCGAGCACTGGCTGCCTTTGTTCCATGATCATTTAGAAACGCTGTTTGATTATCTGCCCGATGTGGCTGTTTCACTCGAACATCAGGCAGAGGATGTGCTTAAAGCCCGGTTGGAAATGATAGAAGATCACTATCAGGCCCGCCGCCAACCTGTGCGGGAAGGGGAAATACCTTACCGTCCGCTGCCTCCACATTTGCTCTATCTGGATGAAAAAGGGTGGGATGCCAGCTTGGCTCGTGTGCCTGTGGTGGCATTTAGCCCCTATGCACAACCCGAGGGCGCCGGAGGTGTGGATGTAGGTGGCCGCCCGGGCAAGATGTTCTCCAAAATTGTACCCGGTGCCCAGCGTGAGCAGGTGTTTACGCTCTTGGGGGATCAGGTAAAGGAATGGGCGCAGGTTAAGCGCTGCGCTTTTGTAGCCGCATGGACCAAAGGCTCGCGCGAGCGCATTGCCACATTACTGCGAGAGCACGGCGTACCCACCCAAACATATGAGACATGGGAGCAAGCCCACAAAGCCAAACCCGGCCCGGTTGGTTTGCTGACCCTTGGTTTGGAACGCGGCTTTGTTGCGGATGATCTGGCGTTTGTTTCTGAACAGGATCTGTTGGGTGAACGTATTGGTCGTCCACCGCGCCGTCGCCGTCGTGCTGATGAACTGATTGCCGAAGCCAGTGAACTTTCAGCCGGTGATCTGGTGGTGCATCAGGATTACGGGATAGGCCGTTATGATGGGCTGGAAACAGTAAGTGTAGGCGTAGCCCCGCATGATTGCTTGCGCCTGCTGTATGATGGCGGACAGAAACTCTACCTGCCTGTAGAGAACATTGAACTGCTTAGCCGCTTTGGATCAGACCAAGCTGGTGTTGCGCTGGATAAGCTGGGCGGCACGGCATGGCAGAACCGTAAATCGCAAATGAAAAAGCGCATCCGCGATATGGCGGGTGAGCTTATCAGAACCGCCGCCATGCGGGCGTTGAAGGAAGCGCCAGAACTGGTTCCGCCGGAGGGGCAGTGGGATGAGTTCTGTGCCCGCTTCCCATTTGTAGAAACGGATGATCAGGCACGCGCTATTGCTGATGTGCTGGAAGATATGTCCTCCGGCCGACCAATGGATCGGCTGGTGTGTGGTGATGTCGGCTTTGGTAAAACCGAGGTAGCATTGCGCGCGGCGTTTGTGGCGGCCATGTCTGGCGGACAAGTGGCTGTTGTGGTGCCCACCACTTTGTTGGCGCGGCAGCATTATCGCACCTTTGCCGCACGGTTTGAGGGCTTTCCCATCAAGGTGGCGCAACTTTCCCGCATGGTAACGGGTAAGGAAGCAACAGCAGTGCGTAAGGGCATTGCAGATGGCAGCGTGAACATTGTTATCGGTACGCATGCACTGCTGGCCAAAACGGTTCAGTTTGCCTCGCTCGAACTGCTGATTATTGATGAAGAACAGCACTTTGGCGTGTCTCATAAGGAAAAGCTGAAAGCCCTGCGTGAAGATGTGCATGTGCTTACACTTTCCGCCACACCATTGCCGCGTACGCTCCAACTCTCGCTTTCCGGCGTGAGGGAAATGAGCCTGATTGCCACCCCACCAACAGACAGGCTGGCGGTGCGCACTTTCATCATGCCGTTTGATAGCGTGGTGATAAGGGAGGCCATCCAGCGCGAACGCTTCCGTGGTGGGCAGATTTTCTGCGTGGCCCCGCGTATTGAGGATCTGGACAGGCTGGCCGAACGGCTTACGGCCATTGTGCCCGATGCTAGGCTGATACAGGCACATGGCCGCCTTTCCGCCACCGAACTGGAACGGGTGATGACCGAGTTTTCAGACGGTAAATACGATATTCTGCTCTCCACCAATATTGTGGAAAGTGGGCTGGATATGCCCGCAGTGAATACGCTGATTATCCATAGGGCGGATATGTTTGGCCTTGGGCAGCTTTACCAGCTGCGCGGGCGTGTGGGGCGTGGCAAGCAACGAGGTTATGCTTACCTCACATGGCCTCAAACACATGTGCTTTCAGCTTCTGCGGAAAAGCGGCTGGAAGTAATGCAAACGCTGGATACGCTGGGTGCTGGCTTTACGCTGGCCTCGCACGATCTGGATTTGCGTGGCGCGGGTAATTTGCTGGGCGATCAACAATCCGGCCATGTGCGTGAAGTAGGGATCGAACTGTACCAGCAGATGCTGGAAGATGCCGTGGCCGATCTGCGCTCAGATAAAAATCGTTGGGCCGCAGAAGATCGGGATTGGACGCCCAATATTGTCATGGGTCTGCCCGTATTGATCCCTGATGAATATGTAACAGATTTGCCCGTCCGGCTTGGGCTCTACCGCCGTATCAGCGCGCTGGCATCTGATGCGGAGCTGGAAGCCATGGAAGCCGAGCTGATAGATCGCTTTGGTTCTCTGCCGCCGGAGGTAAAAAACCTTCTGGATATTGTAGAGCTTAAGCGCCTGTGCCGTCAGGCCGGGGTAGAGCGTGTAGAGGCTGGCCCTAAAGGCATGGTGCTGCAATTCCGTAACAATACCTTCCGCAACCCGGCAGGGTTGGTGCAGTGGATGGGGAAATGGAAGGATGGCACAGTCCGCCTACGCCCAGACCATAAAATGGCGGTTGTGCGCGAACTGACGAACGTGCAGCGCATAGATCTGGCCCGGCGTGTTTTGAAAGACCTGGCTGGTATGTGCGAAAAAGTAATGGAAATGGCCTAACAAGACCCAGAGAGCCGGAGGGGTTTAAAAGCATCCCCTCCGGCGCTTTGTTTATTTAAGCGGAATGGGGAAGCCATTTACGGTGAGTACGCCGCTTTCCCATTTTGTATCCCACGTATTCTGTTCACCATGTTTGTGGCTGACCAAACGGGCCACAACCATGCCTGCGGCCAGCTTCATCTGTTTGGCGGTGCGGGCCTTATCAATAAGTGTTTCCAGATTGGTAATTTCCAGATGCCCAGAGGCTGATGTGTTGTTCACATTGCCTGTCAGCGTTGCTACACCATTGCCATGCAAAGAAGCCTCACCCTGCGTGGCATCAAAGCTGGAAATGGTGGCATGCACAGCCGGAGCGCTGGCACTGCGGCCACCAATGGCGCTCATAAGGGCGGGCACTTCCGCAGCAGGAAGCGAGAACGTGGCATGGGCTGCTGTGGGTAGCAGATCCTGATTGGCAACGTTATGGAAGCTTACTCCATCCATCCCCAATGATGCCGAAGCCGTCGCACTGCCGCCCTGCATCTGATAGCGCGCGGTATTAACAGTTACCTGTGCAGCCCCGTGCGCTAGCGTGGCGTTTTGCCATGTTAGATCATAGCTTTTACCGGCCTGCAGGCCTGCCAACACGCGTTTGCCTTGTGTGTTCAGCCAATCTGTGCACGCGGCATTGTGATGCCCCGTCATGGCGGACATCAGGAGCAGAGAGGCCGCATCTGCCAGATCATGCGTGGCTTCGGGCGTTTCGCCAGAACCATGCAGGGTTAAGTGGCCAGCCTTAAAGGTTGTGCCGCCGTCTGGCGTGCGTAACACCAGATTCTGGTAGGTAACGCCTTGCGCCGTTTCCTGCCCAGAAGCGCGGGAAACCACCGCGCAGCCAGAAGGAGGGGCCGCAAAAGCCGGAGCCGCAGTAACTGTGGCATAAATGCTCACAGCACCGAGAACGGAGAGGGACAGGAAAGTATACTGCTTCATTTCAACCAAAGGGTGCCGTAAGTAAAACAGGCAGGCAACCAGAAAGAAGCCAGAAAGAAAAACGAAAGGGCAGGCGCGTGCGGTTTTTGAAAATGGACCCTTTTTTAATGGGGTTGGTCAGTGCTGTGCTGCTGGCAACGTTCTTTCCCTGTCATGGGGTAGCTGTGCCGGTTTTTAGGTGGCTTTCCATTAGCCTGATTGCCCTAATGTTTTTTTTGCAAGGAGCAAGGCTTTCTCGCAAAGCTGTGGTGGATGGCTTGGTTGCGTGGAAGCTGCACCTGCTTATTTTGTGCTGCACCTTTGTGTTGTTCCCTTTGCTGGGGCTATTGGGCCATGCGTTGCTGCCTAACCTGATGCAGCCTGAAATCTGGATGGGCGTGCTGTTTTTGTGCTGCCTGCCTTCTACGGTACAGTCTTCCATTGCCTTTACATCCATTGGTGGGGGCAATGTGCCTGCGGCGGTGTGTGCGGCCACGGCCTCCAATGTTCTGGGTATTTTTATTACGCCCGTTTTGGTGGGGCTGATTCTGAGCAAGCATGGGGGCGCGGCCGGTAACCCGCTGGATATTGTTTACCAGCTTTTGCTGCCGTTTATTTTGGGGCAGGTGTTGCAACCGTGGCTTGGCCCGTGGGCGCACCGTAATAAAAAGCTTCTGTCTTTTTCAGACCGAGGCTCTGTGCTGGTAGTGGTGTATGCAGCGTTCAGTGATGCCGTTATGCAAGGGCTGTGGCACAAGCTACCTGTAACAGAAATGGGCGTGATTGCGCTGGTGGATGCTGTGTTGCTGTTTGTTGTGCTGGGCATTACCATTTTTGCCGGTCGTGCTTTTGGCCTGCCACTTAAAGATGAAATTGCCGTGGTGTTCTGTGGCTCCAAAAAAACGCTGGCATCTGGGGTGCCTATGGCCAATGTGCTGTTCCCGCCTGCATCGGTGGGGATGATTGTTCTCCCACTTATGATGTATCACCAGATCCAGCTTTTTGTGTGCGCTGTTCTGGCCCGCCGTTTTGCCCGTATGACACAGCAGGCAGAACAGCATGAGCAAAAGCCAGAGATACGTCACGCATCCTGAATACGGATATTGGAGAAAACAGAAGTGGCCGGGTTAGATCCAGAAAACTGGGAAGAATTGCGCACACTAGGCCACCGCATGTTGGACGACATGCTTGAGTCCATAAAAAACGTGGCAAAAGGCCCCGTGTGGCAGCCTATGCCAGATACATTGCGGCAGAACTTTAAGCAGGCTTCTTTACCCCACAGCGCACAGGCGCTTGAAGGGCTGTATGAGCAGTTTGCCAATACAGTTCAGCCTTATGCTGTCGGTAATCGGCACCCACGTTTTATGGGGTGGGTGCATGGCGGCGGCACGGCGCAGGGCATGCTGGCAGAAATGTTGGCTGCGGGCCTAAATGCCAATCTGGGTGGGCGCAACCATGCACCAGTAGAAGTGGAACGCATGGTTATCCGCTGGGCAGCGGAAATGTTCGGCTTTCCGGATACTACCAGCGGTGTGCTGGTAACCGGTTCTTCCATGGCCAATTTTATTGCCATTCTTACGGCCAGCCGCGCAGTGCCAGATGGTACGGATTTGCGCGAGCAAGGCGTGGCAGGCCGTAAGCTGGTAGGATACGCCGCACAAACGGCACATGGCTGTGTAGCCCGGGCATTTGATATGGCCGGATTGGGCATGAAGGCCCTGCGCCGCGTGCCAGTAGATGCCGCATTTCGTCTGGATATGCAGGCGCTACGCCGCATGGTGGCGCAGGATAGGGCAGATGGATACGAGCCTTTTCTGGTTGTCGGCACGGCAGGTACTGTAGATGCCGGGAGTGTGGACCCGCTGGACGATCTGGCAGATTACGCAAAGGCCGAAAAGCTCTGGTTTCATGTAGATGGCGCATTTGGGGCGTTGGCGCAGTTGGCGCCAGACTATGCGCCATTACTCAAGGGGCTGGAGCGAGCCGATAGCCTTGCCTTCGATTTTCATAAATGGGCACAGGTACCTTACGATGCAGGCTGCGTGTTGGTGCGTGAACAGGGGCGGCAAGCGGCAACCTTTGCACAGTCCTTAGCCTATCTCTCGCGCGAGGATCGTGGGTTGGCGGCGGATGCCCCGTGGTTTTGTGATTTGGGGCCAGATCTTTCACGCGGCTTTCGTGCGCTTAAGGTATGGTTCACGCTGGCGGGGTTTGGCACCCAAGGGCTGGGCAATGTGGTGGCGCAATCCTGCACGGTGGCGCAGTATCTGGCATCCCGCGTGGCGGATACGCCCGGCCTTACGCTGCTGGCTCCGGTAACACTGAATATTGTGTGTTTTCGGGTAGATGTGCCTGATGTGGATGATCTGGATACGCTTAATGCGGAACTGGTGAAGGATCTTCAGGAAAGTGGCATTGCCGCGCCATCTACCACGCGCATTTACGGCAAGTTGGCTATTCGTGCGGCTATTGTAAACCACCGCACAACCAAGGAAGATGCAGATATCATGCTGGCTGGCTTGGTAGATCTGGCGCAAGCCCGTTTGGGCCGCCCGCTGGCCTAAACAAAAGCCGGGCGGGCGGCACGTTCTTCCTTAACGTGCGCGTTTGCGCGGCCGGCGTTTTTCTTCAAACAGAGCGGAAAGGGACTGGAGCATAGTTCCCCCCAGTTCCTCCGCATCTGTAATGGTAACGGCTTTTTGGTAATAGCGGGTAACATCGTGCCCAATACCAATGGCAGTGAGTTCCACCGGGCTACGGTTTTCGATCATATCGATAACAGCGCGCAGGTGATCTTCCAAATAGGATGCCGGATTGACGGAAAGTGTGCTGTCATCCACTGGCGCGCCATCTGAAATCACCATCAAAATCTTGCGGGCTTCCTGCCGGTTTTTAATGCGATTCCATGCCCAAAGCAGGGCTTCACCATCTATGTTTTCTTTCAGCAGGCCTTCACGCAGCATCAGGCCCAGATTGGTGCGCGCACGCCGCCACGGCATATCTGCTGATTTATAGATAATGTGGCGCAAATCATTCAGGCGGCCCGGTTCAGGCGGCTTGCCGTTTTGCAACCAGAGTTCCCGGCTTTGGCCACCTTTCCATGCGCGAGTGGTAAAGCCCAGAATTTCCACTTTTACGCCGCAGCGTTCCAGCGTGCGGGCCAGAATATCCCCGCACGATGCGGCAACAGAAATAGGCCGTCCGCGCATGGAGCCGGAATTATCAATCAGCAGGGTTACAACCGTATCGCGGAATTCCGTATCCTTTTCCTGCTTATAGGATAGGGAGAGCATGGGGTTGACCACAATGCGGGACAGGCGGCCTGCATCCAGAATGCCTTCTTCCAGATCGAAAGACCAAGAGCGGGTTTGCTGCGCCATCAAACGGCGCTGGAGCCGGTTGGCAAGCCGAGATACCACACCATGCAAGGTGGCTAATTGCAGATCAAGCTGGTGCCGCAGGCGAGAGAGTTCTTCTGGATCACACAGTTCTTCTGCGCGAATTTCTTCATCAAACTGGGTGGTGTAGGGGTGGTAGCCTCTGGCTGTCAGGCCGGGTTCATTTTCCGGCTGGCGGCCGGGGCCTGCGGCTTCCCCCGTACCTTCTCCCATGCTGGCATCACGTTCTTCTTCTGCAAATTCTGAAGAAGATTCGCTACTGCCTGCCATCAGTTGAGGTTGAGAGATTTCCTCTTCCTGCTCCTCCTGTTGAGGAGATGTATTTTCTTCCTGATCTGGAGGTGGTGGGTTTGAATCATCTTGCGAATCGGCAGCTTGGGAAGAATCGTTGTTGGCATCCATGTCTTCAGATGCCGTGTCATCTTCTGTCAGGGCGCAGGCAGCCATAAGTTGACGGCTGGCGCGTGCATATGCGGCCTGATCCGTCTGGTGCTTTGCCATTTCATCCAAGGCGCTTAACGCGTTGGGTGGCAGCGTCTGCTTCCATTTTTCTAAAATGGCCTGCGCAGGTTCAGGAACTGGTTGGCCTGTCAGTTTTTCACGCGCCAGCAGTTCCAGCCCAACCACAGGGGAAAGCTGAGAGGCCTCTGTCATCCGATCTAGCCCGGATGCACGTATATCTTGTTCAAGCCGATGCCGCAGGTTGGCCGCCACGCCTTTCATGTGGCGCGCGCCTACAGATTCGATTCTAGCTTGTTCCAGCGCATCATACACATCACGCGCCTGCGTTTCGGCAGGTTGGCGGGCAGCGTGCAGGGCAAAGTCATGGTGTTTCAGGCGCAGCGCCTGTGCATCTGCTGCGCCACGAATGCGCTGCCTTTCTTCCTCACTCAGATTGAGAGAGGGAGATTGGAGCCGCACCTTTTCCCCAAGGCTGATCGGGGCCAGCGGCATGTTGCCACTGTGGAAGGAAACATCCGCCTCTTTTTGTCCGCCTATGGCGCGTAAAGCGGCAGATGTGGCCTGTTTGAAAGTATCCGCCCGTTTTTCCGCCTGCTCCCGAGAGAGAGACGGTGTGTTGGGAGCAGACGGGCCTTTGGTGCGATCAGCCATGAAGAAATCCGATTCAGGCAGTGCGGCCGGGCAGCGGACTGGCATTGAAGCAGCGCTGATAATACTCTGCTACCATGCCGCGTTCGGCTTCATCACACTTGTTCAGGAAGGTGACGCGGAAGGCAAAGGCCACATCTTTGAAGATGCGGTCATTTTCCGCCCAGGCAATAACCCCACGTGGAGACATAACGGTGGAGAGGTCTCCCGCCATAAAGCCGGAGCGGGTGAGGGCTGCTAGCGCCACCATGTTATCAATTTTATCACGGGTGGCTTTGTCATCTTCTGCAATGCCCAGACGCGCGCATACAATGCCCACTTCCTGCTGGTGCGGCAGATAGTTTAGGGAGGTGACAATATTCCACCTATCCATCTGGGCTTGGTTGATCTGCTGCGTGCCGTGATACAGCCCGGTTGTATCACCCAGCCCAACGGTGTTGGCCGTGGCAAACAGGCGGAAGAACGGGTTGGGGGAGATCACGCGGTTTTGGTCTAGAAGGGTCAGTTTGCCTTCTACTTCCAGCACGCGCTGGATCACAAACATCACATCAGCGCGGCCTGCATCGTATTCATCAAACACCAGTGCGCAGGGGCGCTGAAGGCACCACGGCAGCAGGCCTTCCTGAAATTCGGTAATCTGCTGGCCGTCCTTCACCACAATGGCGTCCTTGCCAATCAGATCAATGCGCGAAATGTGGCTGTCCAGATTGATGCGAATGCACGGCCAGTTCAGTCGTGCGGCAATCTGTTCAATGTGGGAGGATTTGCCGGTGCCATGGAAGCCCTGCACCATCACGCGGCGGTTGAAGGCAAAGCCTGCCAGAATGGCCAGCGTGGTATCGTGGTCGAACAGATAAGCTTTATCCACTTCTGGCACATGTTCTGTGCGAATGGAAAAGGCAGGCACCTTCATGTCAGAATCAAGGCCGAACACATCACGCACACTTACTTCCATATCTGGTACAGAAATGGCTGAAATGGGCGGGAGTTCGGAAGCGTTGGACTGGCTGGAAATATCCGTCATGGCTATATGTCTGCGCTCTTTGTCTGACAGGAAAGAAAAAAGGCAAAGCAACCGAAAATATATGATGCCTTAAAATGCAGCATACATCATTACAGCGCTTTTTCGAGGCTTTCGGTTAAGAGATGGGTCTTCACAATCGTGAAGGCAACATTGATTTTTTTAAGCCGTTCTTCGGCATTCCGGTCTCCGTTATTGGTGTCCGGATGGTGTTTGCGCGCCAATGCCCGGTAATGGCTTTTGGCTTCTTCCATACTGACAGGCCAAGAAAGCCCCAGAATTGCCAAAGGTTCCCGCAATGCCGCAGGGGCGGATGTGCGCTCCTGATAAGCCTGCGCACGTGCGCGCTCCGCACGGGAGCGGCGGTTCTGGCCCAGAATATCCAGCGGGTCTAGAATATCCTCTTCATTGGGTGTAGCGCGCTTTGCACCTTTGGCGCTTTGGCCAAAAGCCCATGTTGGCCGGTCCCACCCGATATCTGCGCGCAGATGCGCTTCAATCTGGCCAGGGCTCATGCCTTTATAATAATCCCACCGCGCATTATATTCCCGAACATGGTTGAGGCAGAACCAGTAATACTGGTTCAGCGCATCGCGCGAGCGAGGGGCACGGTAACCAGCCTGTTCCTGACAGCTCGGCATGTCACAGCAACGTGCTGGTGCATCAGGATCAGGATCGAACGCGCGGGGGCGGGTGTTCCTACGTTTAATCATTTAGCGTTATGTGCGGTGCAAAAGCATCTGTAGCAAGAGGTAAACAGGGATATGACTAGTCTTTCAGATTCTTCGGCTCTTTCCAAGGCAGAAGGTGTGCGTATGCAGCGGGTTCGTAATATTCTGGAAAAAACATTCAACCCCATTGTGTTGGAAATTGAGGATGAAAGCCACCGCCACGCACATCATAAAGCCATGGTTCGCGGTCCAGAGGCAGGCGCCACGGAAACGCATTTTCGGGTGCTTATGGTTTCTGCCGCTTTTGAAGGCGTGAACCGCGTGAATCGCTCCCGCATGGTGCATGAAGCTTTAGCCCCGGAATTTTCCAGCGGTTTGCATGCGCTGGCTCTTACCCTGCGTACACCGCAGGAATCCGAGAAGGTGGCATAATGCGCAAAGGCTTAAAATTAAACCGACGCGCATTTGCCTTGCTGGCCCCTCTGGCGTTGGCAGCCTGCGCGGGACAGGCCATGCAGGGTACATCTGGCGTAAAAAATGCCGATGTTGCGCGCGTAGAAAATTATTTCCGTACTGTGGATCTGGAAAACACCCCGTTTCTTCAAACATGGGCCAATGGCAGCCGTGGGGGTGGGTTAATTACCTATAAGCCCGGATCGTTATACATGCACTATACGGCACCGCATGAAATGGAGCTTCGGGCTTCTGGCCATCATGCTGTGTTTACCGATGCCCAGCAGGGCTCTCAAACCCGTATTGGTCTGGCCCATAACCCGCTGGGGTTGCTTATGGGAAACCCTGTGGTGTTGTCTGGTGAGGTGACTGTTACCAACGTGCAAAAACAACCCGGCGTGTTGCAGCTTTCGCTCACACGCACGGATAATCCTTCACAGGGGTTGGTCACGCTGGTTTTTCATGATGTGGCAAACAGGCTTGCGCTTTCCTCCATCCAGATTGTGGATGAACGCAGGCATGTTATTTCCATCAGTCTGGACCCTGTGTAACGGCTACTTCCTGCAAGGCGGAAGGTACGCTGCCAAATGTGTTGGCCCAGGATTGGGCCAGCGCGTGATCCAGCTCCTGCATGGTGGTGGAAAGTCCTAGCTTGCGAAAGCTGGTTACGCCAAATTCTCTGATCCCGCAGGGCACAATGCCCTCAAAATCCGCCATGTTGGGGTCTAGGTTAATGGCAACGCCATGCCAGCTTACCCAGCGGGAAACACGAACCCCAATAGCGGCAATTTTTTCCTCATTCCCGGTTTTGGGGTCTGTTACCCATACGCCCACGCGGCCTTCGCGCACTTCACCATGAATACCAAAATGGGCCAATGCGCCAATTACCCACGATTCCAGCGCATGCACATAAGCCCGCAGGTCTCTCCCCGGCACGGGGCCGTGGGGGTGTTGTAGGTCCAGCATCACATAAGCAGTCCTTTGCCCGGGGCCATGATATGTCCATTGCCCGCCGCGGCCTGCGTGATACGTGGGGTAGTTTGCAGGGTTAAAAAGGTCTTCTGCTTTGGCGGATGTGCCTGAAGTGTAAAGCGGTGGATGTTCCAACAACCACACGCGTTCTGTGGTTTCTCCCGCACGTATGCTGCGGGCCATGCTTTCCATGCGGCTGAGTGCCTGAGGGTATGGAACCAGTTTTTTACTGGTTTCCCATAAAATCTGTTCTTTTGTCATTGCCGCACGTTCCTGCTTCGGCTATAGGGCTGTTCACCAACGGTATCGCTCTTCTGGTGCCGATTGTCACGTGCGGCCGTGGCGGAATGGTAGACGCGCAAGCTTGAGGTGCTTGTGGGGGAATACCCCGTGGAAGTTCGAGTCTTCTCGGCCGCACCACATTTCTTCAAAAACAAAATTAAATCAGAGCAATAAAATACAGCAGAGTTTTCTGTCTGTTGGGTGCATAGCTGTTCTGCCAGAGTATAATTCTGCATTTTTGTGCATGAATTGTCATATTCACGCCTCTCTTTTCCGGTTTTTAGAATAGGCGCATGGTTTTAGATGTGTAAAATAAAAGCCATGTAGAGTGTGGCCTAAAACACGCACACGCGTTTTTGCGCGTTGGGTGGGTTTTTCTGCATTCTTCAGAGCCGTGTTGTTGGCAGGGGGTTCCTGCGGGCAGGGTGGTTCTAGTGGTTGAGGTTTAACCCGTTTTTTAAGGTGTTGTATTCGTGTCCAAACCCAAGCCTTTACGTAAAGCAGTCCTGCCTGTTGCGGGATTGGGAACGCGCTTTCTGCCTGCAACCAAGGCCATGCCAAAGGAAATGCTGCCTGTTGTTGACAGGCCGCTGATCCAGTATGCGATTGATGAAGCGCGTGAAGCCGGGATTGAAGAGTTCTGCCTGATTACAGGCCGTGGTAAGGACTCTCTTATTGATTACTTCGATATTGCTTATGAGCTGGAAGATACGCTGAGAGAGCGCCATAAGCTTGACTGCCTGAAAGCATTGGAGCCCAGCTCTATTGAGGCAGGTTCTCTTATTGCCGTGCGTCAGCAGGAACCGCTGGGCCTTGGGCATGCTATCTGGTGTGCACGCTCCTTTATTGGGGATGACCCGTTTGCTATCCTGCTGCCAGATGATGTTGTGCAGGCCGCACCGGGCAAAGGCTGCCTAAAGCAGTTGGCCGATGCGTATAATGAAACAGGCGGTAGCGTTGTGGCGGTTACAGAAGTACCGCGTGAACAAACAAACCGTTACGGTATTCTGGATACCGGCAAGGATGATGGCCACCTTGTGGAAGTAAAAGGTTTGGTTGAAAAACCAAAGCCAGAAGATGCACCCTCCAACCTGTCCATCATTGGCCGCTATGTGCTGACCCCAGAAGTTATGCCGTATCTTGCCAAGCTGGAAAAAGGCGCTGGCGGTGAAGTGCAGTTGACAGATGCCATGGCAAAAACCATTGGGCAGGTGCCTTTCCACGGCCTGCGGTATGAAGGCACTCGCTTTGATTGCGGCAATAAGCTTGGCTTCCTTGAAGCTCAGGTTGCCTTTGCTCTGGAACGGCCGGATCTCGCTGATGGCGTAAAGGCATTTTTGAAAAAATATACAGATAGAGCCTAATGTCTTTTACACATAGGTTTGAAGCTACCAGCCTGCGTGAATACGATATTCGCGGAATTGTCGGTAAAACCCTTTCAACCGATGATGCGTTTGCCATTGGCCGCACTTTTGGCAGTGTTGTGCGCCGCAGTGGCGGCAAAACATTGGTTGTGGGCTATGATGGTCGCCTGTCTTCTCCTTTATTGGAAGAAGCGCTGGTGCGCGGTGCCGTAGCATGCGGGCTGGATGTGGTGCGTGTGGGGCGAGGCCCCACACCCATGTTGTATTATGGGTCTGTTATTCTTAAGGCCGATGGTGCCGTTATGGTAACAGGCAGTCATAATCCGCCTGATCACAACGGCTTTAAAATAACTTTGGCTGGCAAGCCATTCTTCGGTGCCCAGATACGGGAACTGGGTGATCTGTCGGCCAAAGGTGATGTGGTGCCAGAAGAAAAAGGCACCGTGCGCGATGTAGATATTCGTGAAGAATATGTAGAGCGCCTTGTAAAAGATTATGTTGGCGGCCCGCGCAAGCTGAAAGTTGTCTGGGATAACGGCAACAGCTCCGCCGGTGAAGTTCTGGAAATGTTGGTAAAAAAGCTGCCGGGCGAGCACATTGTGCTAAACGCTAAAATTGACGGCACTTTTCCCGTGCATCATCCTGATCCAACGGTTGTTAAAAATCTGGAACAGCTTATTGCCACTGTGCGCGCAAATAAGGCTGATCTGGGTATCGCATTTGATGGTGATGCAGACCGCATTGGCGTGGTGGACAACACAGGCGGAATTTTGTGGGGTGATCAACTGCTTATTCTGCTGGCGCGTGATGTGCTGAAGGCTCATTCAGGGGCCACCATTATTGCCGATGTTAAGGCCAGTCAGGTGCTGTTTGATGAAGTGGCAAGCGCTGGTGGCAAGCCATTGATGTGGCGTACCGGCCATTCGCTTATCAAATCCAAAATGGCGGAAACGGGCTCACCTCTGGCAGGTGAAATGTCTGGCCATATTTTCTTTGCAGATAAATGGTACGGCTTTGATGATGCCTTGTACGCCGGTGTGCGCGTGCTGGATATTGTTGCCCGTATGGATGAACCACTTTCTGTGTTCCGTGAATTTCTGCCCAAAACCACATCCACCCCGGAAGTGCGTTTTGAGTGTGATGACCATCGCAAGTTCAAGGTGATGGAGGAAGTCGCTGCACGCCTGCGTAAGCAAGGTGCGGATATTTCCGAAATTGATGGTGTGCGCGTAAATACTCCAGATGGCTGGTGGCTGCTGCGAGCTTCCAATACGCAGGCTGTTCTGGTTGCGCGTGCAGAAGGTCGGACGGAAGCATGTCTGGAGCGTCTGAAGGAAGCTGTGGTGAAGCAACTTGAACTTTCTGCTCTGCCGCGCCCTGATTTTTCAGGTAACAGTTCTGGCCACTAGGTTTTTAGTATAGGTTGTTATGTAAAGCGGGCAGTTCTTTCAGGGCTGCCCGCTTTGCTATCTAAGCAATGTGTTTTTCCGTGACCAACCTTCAAACTGTCGTTTTATGTGGGGTTGGTTTCTGATATAGAGAACCAATGTTGTCCTCTTTAACGGACCCTGCCGGGCGGCGGATTTCTTACCTGCGTGTATCGGTAACAGACCGGTGCGACATGCGGTGCACATACTGCATGGCCGAACGCATGACATTTCTGCCGCGCTCAGATGTTCTGGATTACGATGAACTGTTGCGCCTATGCCGTGTGTTTGTGCAGCACGGTGTGCGCCGCCTGCGTATAACAGGCGGAGAGCCTTTGGTGCGCCGTGATATTGGCCCGTTTTTTCAGGAACTGGGCACATGGCTCAAGCATTCAGATAATCGGGGCCAGTTGGAAGAGCTCACTCTTACAACCAATGGCAGCCACTTGGCCCAGTATGCGCAAACCTTGTTTGATGCAGGTGTGCGGCGTGTGAATGTAAGTTTGGATACATTGGATGAAGCTCGGTTTGCGCAAATAACCCGCCGGGGCAAACTGGCGGCTACATTAGAAGGCATACGTGCAGCGCGAGATGTCGGGCTGGCGCTGCGTATCAACACCGTTGCTATGGCCGGTGTGAATGATGATGAATTTGATACGCTGCTGGCATGGTGTGGGGAAATAGGCGCAGATTTGTGCCTGATTGAAACCATGCCAATGGGAGACACGGGGGAAGATCGCACATCTCGCTATCTGCCATTGCTGGATGTAAAAGCTGATTTATCCAAGCGTTGGACGCTTACGCCCATTCCGGATGTTACCGGCGGCCCGGCCCGTTACTTGCGGGTGGGAGAAACCGGCAGAAGGTTGGGGTTGATTACCCCGATGAGCCATAATTTTTGTGCAACATGCAACCGGGTGCGGTTGTCCTGCACAGGTCGGCTTTATACCTGCTTGGGGCAGGAGGATGGCGCAGATTTGCGCAGTCTGATGCGGGCTGGCGCCAATGATGCTGCACTGGAAAAAGCTATTCAGGATGCTATCGCCCGTAAACCTAAAGGGCATGATTTCCTGCTTGGCGCATCGGAAGCTGATGTTTCTGGCCCCCAACGGCATATGAGCGTTACGGGCGGGTAGAAACCTGTTTGCTTATGGTTTGGTTAAAGGATGGGGCTGCTGTTGCAGCACATCATGCAACGAATGTGTAAATTGCCCCGGTGTAAGCGGTTGCGGCTGATTGCCAGAGGGAGACCACGCAGCAAGTATTGCCATATGCAATGGCATGCAGAAGCTTTCTGCTTTTTCATCCTCTAGTTCATGCGCAGCGGCAGGAAACAGTAAGCGTGGCGGAATGATGCGAGAGCGTAGGGCAAGCGCATTGGTTTCTCCCGCAGCGCGTAAATCTGCCATCAATGCCCGTAAGGAGCGGTAACGCAGTTCCAGCGTTTCTGTATCCACCACCGGCAACGCAAACCCGGCCCGCTGAAGTAACGAGACACAGCTTTGTTGCGTGGGTAAGGGTGATACGCGGGGTGAAACACCATCGCTTAATGCCAGTTCAGCCATTTCCAACGCCTGCCGCAAAGGCCGTAACGTAGGTAAAATGGGAATACTGGCCAAAAAGAGCCCATCAGGCCGCAGAATAGAGCGGATTTGGTGGAATAAACCCGGCAGATCATTCACCCAATGGAGGGAAAGGCTGGCAATCACCAGATCAAAACTGCCGGGGGCAAAAGGGAGGCGTTCTTCATCAGCGCAAAGGCTTGGGGTGGATGCGCAACGTGCCTGTGCTTCTGAAAGATCGCAGGTAATGGTTGGAATATTTCTGCGTTTCAGCCCTTGGCAGATAATGCCCCGGCCCCCAATATCCAGTGCGCTGGAAAATGAACGCATGACATCATCCAGCCGATCCAGCAGAATATCTGCTGCCGCTTCCAATATGGGGGCAGTGGCGTGCTGGGTGCGGGCTGCACGTTCACGGTGCAGCCTTACAGCTTTGCGATCAAAAATTACGGGCACATCCATTTTAGAACATGTGCGTGCTTCCCTGCGGTTTGCCAAGGATAGAGGCCGGGAAATTTTGTGTGAACCCATGAAATGCAAGTGAAAATACACAAACTGGGCGCGGTTTTGATGGATATTTTGTATCCGCCAAGTTGCATATTATGTGGGGCAGACGTGGCGCAGCAGGGGGCAGCCTGCGTTTCCTGCTTTGGTCGCCTACAATCAATTAGCCGCCCATTTTGTGATGCTTGTGCAGCGCCTCAGCCCTCGCAGGAAAGTTTGGGGCATACGGGGTTGTGCGCTGCGTGTGAGCAGCAGCATCCTGCATGGCAACATGCGCGGGCGGCTTTTGTTTATACGGCGGCCGCCAGAGATCTCATTTTACAGCTAAAGTATGCAGATAGAACAGAAAACGCTCGTTTTCTGGCGCAACGTATGATGCAGATAGGGCAAGATATTCTGCGGCCAGATGTGTTGCTGGTGCCCGTGCCTGTGCATAGGTGGCGGCTGCTCCGGCGTCGTTACAATCAGGCGGCACTGCTGGCGGCTGAGGTGGCGCGCGTAAAGCATTTACAGGTGCTGCCTGATGCCCTTGTGCGTACGCGCGCCACAACAAAATTAGCTGGATTTTCCCGCAAGGAACGGCAGCAGGAAATGCAAAGCGCCATTACATTTAGGCCCAAATGGCAGCAAAAACTGCACGGACGTTCTGTTGTGTTGGTGGATGATATGCTCACAACAGGCGCTACAGCTACGGCCTGTGTGCAGGCATTAAGGCAGGCCGGGGTGCTGGATGTCAGTCTTTTAGTGGCGGGGCTGGTGCCTGCGCGGCCAGAAGTTGATATAAACCTTCCAGAATAGATGTGCGGTGTAAAAACCGGACTTACCAAAACACAGAAGGAAAATGTTTATGCCTGAAATCGAAATTTACACGCAGCCGGGATGCCCTTTTTGCATGCGGGCCGTTACATTGCTGGAACGCAAAAAGGTGCCGTTCAAGGAAATTAACGCTCCTCGTGGCACGCAAGCACGTGAAGATGCCATCCGCCGCTCTGGTGGCAGCACAACTGTACCGCAGGTTTTTGTAGGAGATCGGTGCTTGGGCGGATGTGATGATCTGATGTCACTAGAGCGCCAAGGCAAGCTGGATGCAGCTCTGGGCTTGGGTGAAAACTGAAAGGTAGGAGGTAAAAGCGGATGATCTGTTATCAGCTCTGTTGTGCAAATGGGCATACGTTTGAAGGCTGGTATCGGGATAGCACCGCTTTTGCACGCCTGAAGCAGGAAAACCTGTTGAGCTGCGCCATTTGTGGCACGGCTAAGGTAGAGCAGGCCCTTATGGCACCCGCTATTGTAAAGGGTCGCTCGCATCTGAAACAAAAGGAACCTTCCAAACCCGAAGCAATGTCACAACAACCCGAAGCGCCGCCTGCACCGCAACAGTTAGAACCCGTAGTGTCAGATAATCTGATAAGCGCTTTGCGCCAGATCAGAGCCGCGGTGGAAGAAAACTGCGAAAACGTAGGTTCCAATTTTGCGGATGAAGCCCTGCGTATTCATTATGGAGAAGCGCCAGAACGCAGTATCTATGGAGATATGACGGCATCAGAGCGCGAAATGCTGGAAGATGAAGGGGTTGATGTGCTGCCGCTTCCGTGGGTACGCAAGACCGACAGCTAATTTTTCTGGGTTGTCGGAACAGTATTGGGGGTGGCAGGCAGGGGTTACGGTGCCCAAATTAACAGGGCAAACCAGCCGGTTACGTAAAAATTATATGTTGGCAACAGGGCTGGGCGAAGGAGAAAGAGAGCATGAAAAACTTCATGGCGCGCGGCGCTCAAACCGGAATTAGGGCTTTTTTTCTTTCGTCCGTATTAGGCATATCTGCCGCGCTGCTTCCTGCAATCTCTCAGCCTGCCATGGCAGATTCTGTTGCCTTGGGGGATGAAAGCAGCCTGATGGGTTACTGGCTGAGCCAAGACCATGACGGCGTTTTTAAGATTGAAAAATGTGGGGAAACTGTTTGCGGTCGATTGATTGGCTTACGCTACGATGGCACGAATGTTCCCAAGGGGCATGATGGAAAAACCGAGTGTAACCTCTTGATGCTAACGGATTTTCGTCCGCTGAAAGATGAAAAAAACAAGTGGGAAGGGAATATTCTGGACCCCGATAGTGGCCATAAGTATGACGCTCGGATCTGGTCTCCCCAGTCTGGTGTGCTGAAACTGCGCGGTTATTTAGGCCTGCCCATTTTTGGTGAAACCCAGACATGGACACGGTATTCCGGCCCGCCAATGGGGCCTGTCTGCAAGATGCCCTGAGCATACGCGCATTAAGGAGAAAAACAGGATTATGAGCGGCTCGTTTTCGCGTCGTGCTTTCGGGCTGGGTGGTCTGGCGTGTGGTTTTTTGGGAAGCACCTATGTGCGGGCAGACGATAACACGCCTGTAACCGATACACAGGATGCCGCAACGCCACCATCGCCAGAGCGTATTTTATGTTATGTAGGCGGCTATACGCAGCACGGGCCGCCGGGTGGCAATGGGGATGGCATTACGGTTTTTGAAATGAACCGTAAAACAGGTTCTCTCAACCATCTGAATACATTTACAGATGTTGCCAGCCCTTCTTTTATCGCATTTTCTCCGGATAAGCGTTTTCTTTACGCCGTTAACGAAATCAATGATTTTGAAGGAAAAAACACCGGAGCCGTCACGGCTTTTTCGGTAGATCATGGCACGGGCGCGTTAACAAAGCTGAATACCGTTTCTTCTGGTGGGGCAGATCCGGCGCATCTGAGCGTCCATCCCTCTGGTAAATACGTTATGGTGGCCAACTATACGGGTGGGAATTTTGCACTGTTGCGCGTGCAAAAAGATGGTTCCTTGGGGCCGATGACAACTCTCATCCACAATACTGGCCCACGTATGCCAGATCGGGCTTCGGATAATCCGCCGGGTAACTTTGCAATAAGTGACCACTCAGGCTCTCACCCACATATGATCCATGCAGACCCATCCGGCCGCTTTGTGGCAGTGGCAGATGCCGGGTTGGATAGAATGTATGTGTATGGGATCAATCTGGATACGGGGCGTCTGTTCCCGGCCAAAAAGCCGTTTACCACCATGACAGCGGGCTCCGCCCCGCGGCATTTTCAGTTTTCTGCGGATGGCGCGCGGCTGTACATTCTGTGCGAACAGGATTCCAAAGTTGTGGTGGCAAATTTTGATGCCAAAACAGGAGATATTGCACCGCAACAGGCCGTAAGTAGCTTAACCGCACACTTCCGGGGGAGCACGCTGGCTGCGGGCATTCTGTTCTCACCCGATGAGCATTTTCTTTACGTCTCTAACCGCTTGGGCGATTCTCTGGCTGTGTTTCAGGTGGCGCAGGATGGTGGCCTAACATTGGTGGATGAAATCTGGACACATGCCGATTACGGGCGGGCGCTCAAATTTGATCCTACTGGCAGCTATTTATACGTGGCCAACCAGCGGAGTGATTCCATTACATCTTTCCGGGTAGATAAAACCACCGGCAAGATTGGCTTTACGTGGGATTTTACACCCATTGGCAGCCCAACCTGCTTTGAGTTTCTGACGCTTCCTGCTTAACATATTGTGTAAGAAAGCGTCAGAAACACACTGATATTAAAGGTAAATTCTATATCAGTCTTTTTTGAAGGCAGCGATGTAGTTAATGCCCAAGTCCTGCGTTTCTTTCCAGCTGCCAATGCCGGGGGCCATGCCAGAAATGGCAACCATCCGCAGGCCAGCGGCGCGGGCATAGCGCCCCAGTTCGGAAGGCTGGATAAACTTGCGCCATTCGTGTGTGCCAACAGGTAGCAGGCGCAGCAAATATTCCGCCCCAATCTTGCCGACAGCCAAGGAGCGCAGGGTGCGGTTCATGGTAGAAACAATGATTGTGCCATTGGCATCTACAAGTTGAGCCAGCATAACCATAAATGCTTCAGGATCAGTCACATGCTCTATAATTTCTAAAGCCATTACAGCATCAAACTTGGCGTGTTCGGCCACCAGTTCTTCCGCGCTGCCTTGGCGATAATGGAGCGTGCCAGAACCGGCAGGAAGCGGGTTGGCTTCCAGATGCGCCTGTGCAGCGGCAATACCATTGGCCGATGCATCCAGCCCCAATACGTTATATCCGGCTTTTGCCAGGGCTTCACTAGCCAGCCCCGCGCCACAGCCAATATCCAGCACATGCGGCTTGCGTGATTTGCGGCCACGCAGGGGCAGGTGGCGGCTGGCCCATTCAATCCGCAGGCCGTTCATGGCATGAAGGGGGCGCATGGGGCCTGTTGGATCCCACCACTTGTCTGCCAGAGCACTAAAGCGGGCAATTTCCTCGGAAGAAACAGAGGAAGGCGCTTCCTCTCGGGTGGCGTGCATACAACAAATTCCTTTCCTGCTGGTCTCCCCGCTGGACGAAAGGGGGCCGGGAGAGGTATGTGACGCGGCTTGTGAAGCAGCGCAACCGTTCCCATGCGTCTTTTCCGCTATGCAGGTGGCGGGAAGGGCTGGTGCAATGCGTTTTACGGCCTGTTTGGTGGAGAATAAAGCTATGTCCGGTTCCGCACCCCGGATCGTCATGAAATTCGGCGGGACATCCGTGGGGGATCTTGACCGTATCAGAGCCGTGGCCGAGCGCGTCAAAAAACAGAAAGACGCAGGCTGCGATGTGCTGGTGGTTGTTTCAGCCATGGCAGGAGAAACCAACCGGCTGGTTGGGTTCTGTCAGTCTCTTTCTCCTTTGTATGATGCGCGCGAATACGATGCCGTTGTGGCAACGGGTGAGCAGGTAACCAGTGGTTTGCTGGCCATTGCCTTGCAAAAGCTTGGCGTGCCTTCGCGCTCCTTTGCCGGGTGGCAGGTGCCCATTCTTACGGATTCCCTGCACGGCAAGGCCAGCCTCGATTCGATAGATGGCGCGCGTCTGCTGGGCAGCATGGCCGATGGTATGGTGCCGGTTGTGGCAGGCTTTCAGGGTGTTGGGCCGGATGGCCGCGTAACCACGTTGGGGCGCGGTGGCTCAGATACATCTGCCGTGGCGCTTGCCGCTGCCATTAAGGCGGATCGGTGCGATATCTACACGGACGTGGACGGTATTTACACCACAGACCCCAGAATCGTGCCCAAGGCGCGCAAGCTGGACAAAATTACGTATGAAGAAATGCTGGAGCTGGCATCTGTTGGCGCCAAGGTGCTGCAAACACGCAGTGTAGGCCTTGCCATGCGCGAGCGTGTGCGTGTGCAGGTGCTTTCCAGCTTTGAAGATGGCCCCGCAGTTACGGAAGGTCACCTTCCCGGCTCTATGGTGGTGGATGAGGACGAAATCGTGGAAAAGAAACTGGTCACCGGCATTGCCTACTCCCGTGATGAAGCCAAACTGTCGGTTCGGCGTATTCCTGACCGTCCGGGCATTGCGGCGGCAATTTTTGGCCCATTGAGCGAAGCCAATGTGAATGTGGACATGATTGTGCAGAGCACCGGCGCAGATGGCACCACAAACATGACCTTCACCACCAGCAAGACCGATCTGCCACGCGCTATCAGCATTCTGGAAAGCGTGCGCGGCGCTGTGCAGTATGAAGAACTGCAAACAGACCCGGATATCGTAAAGGTGAGTGTGGTGGGCAGTGGCATGCGTTCCCATGCAGGTGTTGCCAGCACCATGTTCCGCACGCTGTCTGAACGCTCCATCAACATTCAGGCCATCTCTACCAGTGAAATCAAGGTTTCCGTGCTGGTAGCCGCAGAATATGCCGAACTGGCAGTGCGTGCGCTGCACACGGCCTATGGTCTTGATGATGTCTGATATTGCAAGCAGCCTGAATCCCGCTCCAACGTCTGAAGAATGGCAGCGCGCCCGCACGCGGTTGGATAAGTTGTGGCAAAGGGGGGCGGATTTTCTGGGCACGCCTTATGCTATTTTGGCTGGGGCAATGTCTTGGGTGAGTGAACGCCACCTTGTATCCGCCATTTCCAATGCAGGTGGGTTTGGTGTGATTGCCTGTGGTGCTATGGAACCAGCCCGTTTGGCTGAGGAAATTGCCGCCACCCGTGCGCTGACAGATCGCCCTTTTGGCGTAAATCTGATTACCATGCACCCTCAGTTGGATGAGCTGGTGCAGGTGTGTCTGGATGCCAAGGTGGGCCATATTGTGCTGGCAGGTGGTATCCCGCCCAGCGCCGCCATTAAGGCCGCCAAGGATGGTGGTGCCAAGGTTATTGGCTTTGCCCCTGCATTGGTGTTGGCCAAGCGGCTGATCAAGATGGGTGTGGATGCGCTGGTCATTGAAGGTGCAGAAGCAGGTGGTCATATCGGCCCCGTTTCCCTGACTGTGCTGGCGCAGGAAATTCTGCCGCATATCCAGAACGTGCCGGTTTTTGTGGCTGGCGGCCTTGGTCGTGGTGATGCGCTTGTTTCCTATTTGGAGCAGGGCGCTGCTGGTGGCCAGTTTGGTACACGTTTTGCTGCGGCAGAGGAAAGCATTGCCCACGAAAACTTTAAAAAAGCTTTTGTGCGGGCCAATGCGCGTGATGCTACGACCTCGGTTCAGCTTGATGAACGCTTTCCGGTTATTCCGGTGCGGGCCATCAGCAATGAGGGCGGGCGTAAATTTGTGGCGCATCAGGCCGATGTTATCCGCCGCTTTCAGGCGGGTGATCTCACGCGTGAAGATGCACAACTGGAAATCGAACATTTCTGGGCGGGTGCCTTGCGGCGTGCGGTTATTGATGGAGATGTAGAAGAAGGCTCTGTTATGGCCGGGCAATCTGTTGGCATGGTAAAATCTGTGCAGCCGGTGGCCCAGATTATTGCTGACCTGATAGATCAGGCCGTGATAGCGCTGATCCGTCAACAACGCCGCATGGATGCTGATGGCTGAAAACGCCCCAAGTTCTGAACAGGAGCAGCCGGCTGCTCTGCCTCCGCTCCCCGATATTGGTACATACGGGGTAGGGGGCGCACTGCGCAAACGCCGCGAACAGCTTGGCTGGTCCTTGGATGATGTTGCCGCGTATCTGCGCATCCGAGATGCATATCTGGATGCGCTGGAAACCGGAAAAGCGGATGTGCTTCCGGCGGAAGTATATACGCTTGGGTTTTTACGGGCCTATGCGCAGGCTTTGGGGTTTGATCCAAACCCTATGGTGGAGCGTTACAGGCAGGAAGCGCGCAACGCTATTCGGCAGCCAGAACTTGTGTTTCCAGATCCGCCGCCAGATCGGCGTATTCCTCCGGCTGTGTCCATTTCTCTTGGGCTTGCTGTTATTCTGGCCAGCTATGTGGGGTGGTATTACTTTACAGGGCACACGCCACCTGCTCCGGAGCGTGTGCCGCCAGTGGCAAGCCTTCTGCCTGGTGAGCAGACCCATAATGCGCCTTCTCCGCAAGTGGCTTCCATTTTGCCGGATAAAAGTGCTGTTCCAGCACCTTTGCCCTCCTCTGCACAGCCTAAGCCATCAGGCTCTGAACCGGCATCGAACGCGCAAAGTGCGGGGAATGCTTTGCCTGAAGGTACCGTAGCATCGGAAGCAACGCAGCCAGTTGGTGATATTGGTGCAACATCTGCACAAAATCCCCAACAGCCCAACGCGCAAATGCTACCTGCTGCAACGCCAGCGGCTCCTTCTGAGGCGGTTGCTGATAATCAGATCGTGCTGAAGGCGCTTGCCGCCAGTTGGGTGCAGGTGAAGGATGCCAACGGCAAGGTTGTTTACGATCACATTTTACAACCCGATGAGGAATGGAATGTGCCGGTTGAGGGTGGCCCCTATAGCCTGACCGTAGGCAATGCGGGTGGCATTGTTTTGCGTATGGGGGATGTGCTGACAGCGCCTTTAGGGCGCAACGGTGCTGTACGCCGCAAAATGCTGCTAACACCGCAAAGTGTGCGTGATGGTATATTGGCCGCACCTGCCGTGCAAAATAACGTTGCCACACCGCCGATGCATGCAGATGTTGCAGCCCCTGCGCCCAATACGGTATCAGAGATACCAACAGATGCGCAGACAGATCTGGCAGCCTCGGAACAGGCGCTTAAGCCCAAGGAAACTGCACCTCGCACACGCCATCGGGCCGCGCCTGTGCAAGCAGAACCAAGCGCTGATGATTTGAATGCGCGCCAGCTTCAGGGCATGGGTTCACACTAGAATGGCACCCTCGCGCGTATTATGTGTAGCCAAATGGCCTTGATTTTGGCAGGAAAACACCAAACGCAATGGAGAACGCCGTGTGGCCGAACACGGCAGCTTCCCTCAACTGTCGTTTTCGACAAAAGGATGTAAAATGAGCGGCTACCGGCCTTACCAGCATATCGAGCGTCGGAAATCTCGGCAGATCCATGTCGGCAAGGTAGCCGTCGGTGGTGATGCGCCGATTTCCGTCCAGACCATGACCAACACCCTCACGACTGATGCACAGGCAACAATCGAGCAGATTCGTCGTGCAGAAATGGCGGGTGTGGATATTGTGCGTGTGTCCTGCCCGGATGAGGAAAGCACCAAGGCGCTGGAAGAAATTGTAAAGGAAGTGAACGTGCCTATCGTGGCCGATATTCACTTCCACTACAAACGCGCTATTGAAGCTGCAAAGGCAGGTGCTGCCTGCCTGCGTATCAACCCAGGCAACATCGGCAGCGCCGAGCGTGTGCGTGAAGTGGTTAAGGCCGCTAAGGATTACGGCTGTTCCATCCGTATTGGTGTGAACGCCGGATCACTGGAAAAGCATCTGCTTGAAAAATATGGTGAGCCTAACCCAGATGCACTGGTGGAAAGCGCTCTGGAACACGCTAAAATTCTGGAAGATCATGATTTCCGTGAATTCAAGATCAGCGTGAAGGCATCAGATGTGTTCATGGCGGTGGCCGCGTATCAGCAACTGGCAGATGCTTGCGATTACCCGCTGCACATTGGCATTACAGAAGCAGGCAGCAAGCGTGCTGGCACCGTAAAATCCTCCATTGGTCTGGGCAACCTGCTGTGGGCCGGTGTGGGTGATACCATGCGTGTTTCTCTTTCCGCTGCGCCGGAAGAAGAAGTGCTGGTGGGTTGGGATATTCTTAAGTCCCTCGGCCTACGCCACCGTGGTGTTAAGATTATTTCCTGCCCGTCCTGCGCGCGTCAGGGCTTTAACGTGGTGGAAACGGTGCAGACGCTGGAAGATCGGCTGGCACATATTAAAACCCCACTTACCCTATCCATCATCGGGTGTGTGGTGAACGGCCCGGGTGAAGCCCTGCTGACCGATCTGGGCGTAACCGGCGGTGGCTCTGGCCGCCACATGGTGTATGCCGGTGGCAAGCAGGATCATACCGTGCCTGCGGCAGACATGATCGAACATGTTGTG
Source organism: Acetobacter oryzifermentans (assembly GCF_001628715.1). NCBI lineage: Bacteria > Pseudomonadati > Pseudomonadota > Alphaproteobacteria > Acetobacterales > Acetobacteraceae > Acetobacter > Acetobacter oryzifermentans. The sequence goes on from NZ_CP011120.1 coordinate 1,279,961, forward strand.
GAACTGGTAGAAGAGCGCGTTGCTGCTATTCAGGCAGAAGAAGCCAAGGAAAAGCAGGAAGGTAAAGCGCAGGAACTGCCAGACATGGCATCTGCCAACTAAGCATTCAACTTTCTTCCTCTGCTTTGCGCCAAAAGGCGCGGGCAGGGGCAGACGTGCCATTTTAAACAGCAAAAAACACCACGCCAGCCAAGGTGACGGGTGCCGTGGTGTGGGAATATATATTCGTGAGCAGCATTCAGCCCGTAAGAGGAACGCACGACCTTATTGGAGAAGACCAGCGCCGCCATGCGCATGTGGTAGACACAGCGCGCCGGATTGCAGGTGTTTACGGGTTTGATGAATGGGCAACCCCGATTTTTGAAGATACACGGGTTTTCTCTCGCTCTTTGGGGGATACGTCCGATGTTGTTTCCAAAGAAATGTATTCCTTTAGTGATCGGGATGGTGAAAGCCTAACATTGCGGCCAGAAGGTACGGCAGCCATTTGCCGGGCCTTGGTTACCAATGCGCTTACGCAGTCCCTGCCGCAGAAAGTATTTTATGCAGGCCCCATGTTCCGGCATGAACGGCCCCAGAAAGGGCGGTATCGCCAGTTTCACCAAATTGGTGCAGAGCTTCTGGGGGCAGCCGAACCCCTGGCAGATGCAGAAGCCATTGCCATGGGGTACGAAGTGCTCAAGGCGTTGGGCATTGCAGATTACGTGACGCTGGAGCTGAATACGCTGGGTGATGCTGCCAGCCGTGATGCATGGCGAGATGCTTTGGTAGCGTATTTTTCGGCCCATAAGGATAAATTGTCTGAAGACAGTCTAACCCGTTTGGAAAAGAACCCGCTGCGCATTCTGGATAGCAAGGATGCAGGCGATAAGGTTCTGGTGGCTGATGCGCCCATGATGGCAGAGTTTCTAACACCAGAAGCCCGTACGTTTTGGGAGGATTTGCGCAATAAGCTGGATGTGTTCGGCATTGCCTACACTGTAAACCCCAGCATTGTGCGTGGGCTGGATTACTACAACCACACCACGTTTGAGTTCGTCACCAATCGTCTGGGTTCTCAGGGCACAGTGCTGGCTGGTGGCCGGTATGATGGTTTGGTAAAACAGATGGGTGGGCCAGAAGTGCCAGCTATTGGCTGGGCTGCGGGTATTGAGCGCCTATCTATGCTGCTAGAACAAGTGCCTGCGGCGCCGCGCTCTGTTGTGTTGGTACCTGTTGGCGCGCCTGATGAAAGCGCAGTTGTGCAGATTTTGCAGAGTTTGCGCGGGCAGGGTGTAAGAACAGAAATTGGCTACAAGGGTTCACTGCGTAAGCGTATGGAACGCGCAGGCAAGCAGAATGCCAGCCATGTGCTTTTCCTTGGGGAAGATGAACTGGCCAAGGGTCTGTTCCGTGTAAAAAATATGGAAACAGGGGCCGAACAGGAAGTCTCTCGTGATACGTTGCTTTCCAAAGCGCAAGACGTATTTGCAGCATGAAGTTTGACGAACGACTAGACCAGATTGTCAGCCGCGCTCTGGAGTTGGAAGCGCAGCTAGCAAGCGGGCTAAATGGTGAAGCTTTTACGCAGGCATCACGAGAATATGCTGAAATCGAACCCGTTGTGGCGCGTATCAACGCCCTGCGCGGGGTGGAAGACGGTATCCGGCAAGCTGAGCAGCTTTTAGCAGATCCAGAAATGAAGGAACTGGCAGAAGCAGAGCTGGCTGAACTGCGTGAGCAACTTCCACATCTGCAAAAAGATGTGCGTCTATCTTTGTTACCAAAAGATGTGGCAGACGCCCGCAGTGCTATTCTGGAAGTGCGGCCTGCGGCTGGGGGCGATGAAGCCGCTCTGTTCGCGGCCGAACTGTTTGACATGTACCGTCGTTATGCAGACCTAAACGGCTGGCGCTTTACCGTTATGGATTATGACGAAAGCGAGCTAGGCGGCCTGCGCGAAGGTATTGCCGAAATTAACGGCAAAGGCGTGTTTGCGCGGTTGAAGTATGAATCCGGTGTGCATCGGGTGCAGCGCGTGCCCGCTACGGAAAGTCAGGGCCGTATCCATACCTCCACAGTTACGGTGGCTGTGCTGCCAGAAGCCGAAGATGTTGATGTAGAGGTTAACGAAACAGACCTGAGGGTAGATGTGTTTCGAGCCTCTGGGGCTGGTGGGCAGCATGTGAATAAGACGGAAAGTGCCGTACGCCTTACCCATATGCCCAGCGGCATTGTGGTTTCTATGCAGGAAGAAAAAAGCCAGCATAAAAACCGCGCCAAGGCCATGAAAATCCTACGTGCACGTTTGTATGAGCGTGAAAGAGCGCAGGCCCATGCCAACCGTGCGGCAGATAGGCGCTCTCAGGTAGGTACGGGAGATAGATCAGAGCGTATTCGCACCTATAACTTCCCGCAAGGGCGTGTCACGGATCATCGTATCAACCTGACACTCTATAAAATTGATCGTGTCATGTTGGGGGAATTGGATGAGTTTGTAGATGCCCTTACGCAGGAAGAACAGGCGGCTCTGCTGGCGGCTGAAGGTTTTTAACTGATAGGTGCTGCACACACGCCAGAACGGCCGGGGTGATGCTCCGCTGCTTCTGGCGCGTTTGGATCAGTTAAAAAGAATTCAGTGAAGTTATCAGACCCCAAGGCGTAAAAATGGTGCCCATCGGGGTTGTGGAGCGTGCCATCACTATCTACCTCATGAGTTTCTACCCGTCCTTCGGGAGAGCGGATGGTGATTTCACCGCATAAGGTATAGGTGTGGTCTAACCTGCCCATAGGGGTGGTGACTTTAACCGTTTTTTCCTGATTTTTATCATCCAGTCGGATCACGCTTACAAGTTTGCCATCCAGATAGATGCGTGAAACTTCAGAAATTTCCGTATCTGCCTTGCCGTCTGTTACCGTAAATTCGCCCGCATAGGCGTAAGAAAGGGGCAATGCGGCCATAAGGCCAAGCAGGCAAAAAGTTGTATTCTGGATACGGCGGAAAAATTGGGGCATTGATGTCTAACCAGATCAATCCATCAAGGTTGCGCGTGTGAGTACAGCAGAAAAAACAATTCCCTGCCAGCCAATAGCGCAACTGTTGCGTGAGGGTACACAACTTTTGGCACAGGCCGGTATTGAAGGCCCGCGGCGGGAAGCGCGATTACTACTTATTCATGCGCTTTCCCTTACACCAGAGCAACTGCTAGCCCGCTCTCCAACAGAGAATGTGCCCAGTGAGCCCTTTTTTTCTTACGTAAAACGTCGCGCTGCACACGAACCTTTTGCCTATATTACAGGCAGTAAAGGGTTTTGGAGCTTGGATTTGGCAGTATCTCCAGCAAGTTTGGTGCCGCGCGGAGATACAGAAACACTTATTACAAGCCTTCTGGAATATCGACCGGATCAGGCATCCGTGCAGAATATTCTGGATTTAGGCACTGGTACGGGCTGTTTGCTGCTGGCTGCTTTGGCGGAATACCCTAAAGCGCGTGGGGTAGGGGTAGATATCAACCCACAAGCCGCCATGTTGGCGCATGCGAATGCCCAGCGTTGTGGCATGCAGGATCACGCATTGTTTATAGCGGCGGAGTGGGATGCCGCGTTGGCTCCAAATGCGCGGTTTGATGTGGTGCTGAGCAACCCTCCCTATATTCCGACTTCAGATCTGGCAGACCTTATGCGGGAAGTACGTGAGCATGAGCCTGTGCGCGCACTGGATGGTGGGAATGATGGGTTGAGTGCGTACCGCTATCTTTGCGGTCGTCTGCCATTTTTATTGGCAGATAGCGGGTTGGCTGTGCTGGAAATTGGCATAGGGCAGGAAGAGGCTTTGCGTGCCTTGGCAGCTACCAATGCCTTGCGCGTGGTAGATGTAAAAGCAGATCTGGCAGGTATTGCCCGCGCTGTGGTGCTAGAAAAACAGGCGTGAAAAATAACTTGGCTTTATAGGCTTGGGTTGCTACACTACTCAAGCTTGCTTCTGTAGCAGATGTAAAAACCTAAAATCACTGCATCAGAAATTAAAGCAGCAAGGGGGCCTTTCATTTGGCAACAATTTATGTGTTGCCTTACATAAAGCCCATTCCGAAAAAACAATTCGGCCTTCACTCAGGAAGCATACCTTTTTAATACAGGACTGTTTCTTTATGCCAAAGTGCCCTGAACAGGAAAGCGCTGTGATAAACCCATGAACGTAAAACGGATGCGGACAAGACACCATCGTTCCAACGGGAGCAATGGGAGTTCCCGACAACTGAATGGACAGATTCCGATGAACAGGAATCATGTTTTTGATAGTCATGGCCCGGATGTGCGCGTACGTGGCACAGCCCAGCAGCTTTTTGAAAAATATCTCCAGCTTGGTCGTGATTCCACAGGCAGCGGAGACCGCGTGGCAGCAGAAGGTTACTTCCAGCATGCCGAACATTACTTCCGTATCATGAACGCCATGGCGCAGGCTGCGCAGCAAAGCCAGCAAGAGCGCGCCGAACGCCTTGCCGCCCGCCAGCAGCGTGCCGTTGCGCAGACCAATGAAGATGGCGAAGACCGGCAGGAAAATGCCCCTCAGCCTGATATTCAGGAAGAATCCGAACCTCAGCCTGAACTTTCCGAAGGCTAAAAAACTTCTGATACCTTGCTGCCCTGCTTCTGATATCTGGAGCGGGGTGGGCGGGGTATAAATTGTGTTTGCGTGTAAGGTGTTTTAGGCAGCCATAAAACGCGCGCAACGCAAAAATAACACAGCAAGTTCTTGGCTTGATGTGGTGGGTTTAGTGTGTTGGTTTTTCAGGGAATTGGTAGCGGCGGAAGGATTTGAACCTCCGACCAAGGGATTATGATTCCCCTGCTCTACCACTGAGCTACGCCGCCATCATGTGATGGCGCTCATCTACCTGATTCTCCGGGATGCCGTCAACCCGGTTTGGCGTATTTTGTTATAAAAATAATCAGATAAGAGAATATAAGAGCTTACTGCCCCAGATTTCCGGCGCCAAAAATGTAATTGCTGACCTGTTGCTCAAGGCTTGTGGGCTCCAGCGTATGTGTCAGCATTCCATTGGGTGGTGCTATGGTGGAGGATGTGCCGGGTTCAATCATCAAAGCGTTTTCAGATGAAAGCGTGGCACTGCTGATTGTGAGCGTGCTGTCCTGTGGCAAGTGCAGTGCGCCATCCAGTGTAAAGTGCACAAAAGCCATCTGAGTGGCTGGGTCTAGTACGATGGATGAAACGCGGCCCACTTTTACCCCGGCAATATCTACATCTGCGCCACGTTCCAGCCCGTTGGCCGAGACAAAGCGGGCAGAGAGAGCGTAGTTATTTGTGCCCGGAGATTTCTGAGTGCCATGTGCATAAAAAGCAAAACCCAGCGTGGCTGCCAGAACTGCTCCGCTAAAAAGACATGCGCCTGCACGGTTTTGCCTGCTCATAGGTGTGTTTTCATCCCGAATAATAATGTTGTGGCATAAGATTAGCATGAATCCTTGCAGCATGGTGGCGCATGGTGCAAGGACAGGCAGCAAAGTTGTGCCAGCGTGGGTTGTAACTGCATATGTCGTTTCTTCAGGCTATCATTATCGCTCTTCTTCAGGGAGCAACAGAACTCTTTCCCGTAAGTAGCCTTGGACATGCTGTTATCCTTCCGGCGTTGTTCCATTGGTCGTACGATCTGCATGATCCGGCATTTCTGCCGTTTCTGGTTATGCTGCATCTGGGTACGTCTGTGGCGCTGCTAGTTTTCTTCTGGAAAGATTGGCTGGCCATATTCAAAGGGGCCAGTGGCAGTTGCGGCCAGCGCATGCAAATGGAAAGCCTGCATATTCTGTGGCTGCTCATTGTAGCCACCATTCCCGCTGTTGTGGTGGGTGGCCTGTTTGAGCACTTCTTGCGCAATTTGTTTGGCTCAGCCTCATCCGCTGCTATTTTTTTGTTTTTAAATGGTTTGCTTTTGCTGGTGGTAGAACGGCTGCGCAGCAGTGTGGTGCGGAAAAACGTTAATTCTGTTGCCAGCATGACATCGCGCGATGCGGTCATTATTGGCCTGTTCCAGTGCCTTGCATTCTTTCCTGGGCTTTCTCGCTCTGGTGCAACCATTTGTGGTGGTTTGTTGCGGGGGCTGCACCATGATACGGCAGCACGCTTTTCCTTTTTGATGGCGCAACCCGTTATTCTGGCCGCCACGGTGCGTGAAGCCTTCAAAATGCGGCATCTGGAGCTACAGCCGGGGCAGATGCGCATTGCCGTGGTGGCAGCTCTTGTATCTGGCCTGATGGCATTGTTCAGCACCGCTTTTCTGATGCGGTATTTCCGTGATCACGACAGATGGGCGCTTTCTCCCTTCGCTTGGTACTGCATGGGCGTAGGCGGTATTGCGACCATTCTGTTCCATTTTATGCACTGAACCAGAAATAGTCTGATGGGAGATATTTCTGGTTCGCCGCGGCGCAAGTCTTTACAGCGCATTGAAAAGGAAAACAGCACCCAACGCCTAAGTAGAACACTGGGGCCTTTGCAGCTTACCATGCTGGGCGTGGGCTCCACTATTGGCGCGGGTATTTATGTTATGACAGGCACGGCAGCCGCCAACTATGCGGGACCGTCCATCCTTTTGTCCTTTATTGTGGCGGGGGTTGCCTGCCTTTTTACGGCCCTTTCTTATGGTGAGCTGGCATCTTCCATGCCGGTTTCAGGCTCTGCTTATACGTATGCCTATGTTTCCATGGGGGAGCGTTGGGCATGGGCTGTTGGGTGGCTGCTTTTGCTGGAATACGGTATTTCCTGCGCAGGTGTGGCTGCTGGTTTTTCAGGTTATGCGGTCAGCCTTTTGCAAGATTTTGGCGTGCATGTGCCATCGGCTCTGTCCACCACTACGCTGCAAGTCGCGTTTGAAGGGGCATCCCGCCATGTTGCTGCGGGGTGGCGGATAGATGCGGTGGGCGCTTTCTCTATTCTGGCCGTTTCTTTGTTGCTGGTTTTGGGCGTGCGGGAATCCTTCAAAATCAATGCGCTCATTGTTTTTCTCAAAGTGGGCGTTCTGGCGCTCTTTGTGGCGCTGGGCGTGTGGGAGGTGCATCCGTCTTACTGGTCTCCCTTTATTCCGAAGTATGAAGGAGGCTTCCGCTTTGGCTTCCCCGGTATTTTCCGCGCAGCATCGGTTATCTTTTTTGCATATGTAGGGTTTGAGGCTGTTTCTACCGCAGCGGGAGAGGCCCAAAACCCTCGGCGGGATGTGCCTGTTGGTATCGTGCTTTCGCTCATTATCTGCACGGTTGTTTACATGATTGTGGCTGCCGTGTTGATTGGTGTGGTGCCGTGGCAGACGCTGGATGTAGCAGACCCGCTGGCAATAGCCGTTAACGCCATGCATCAGCCGTGGCTGGCTTTGTTTGTAAAGCTAGGGGCCGTTATCGGCCTGTGTTCCGTGCTGATGGGGCTGTTATATGCCCAAAGCCGCATCTTTTTTGCCATGGCGGAAGATGGCTTGCTAATGCCGATGTTCAGTAAGCTGCATCCGCGCTTTCAAACACCGTGGATCGGTAGCATTGTGCTGGGGTTTGGCGTAGCGCTGGCAACTGCCACGTTGCCGATTGATATTATTGGTGATCTGGTTAGCCTTGGCACGGCTGTAGCGTTTGGCATTGTGTGTTTTACCGTTATCTGGGTGCGCAATAAGGCCCCCGAAATTCCGCGTCGTTTCAGTGTGCCGTGGGGCGGCTTTACCGTACGCGGTATCTGGCTGGGCTATGTGCCGCTTTTAGGGATTTTCTTTTGCGCGGTTATGGTGGCGCCGCTTTGCGTGGATATGATGTTGGCCCTGTATAAAGGGGACCCCATACCTCTGCTGCTTCTGCTCACTTATGCCGGTATAGGGTGGGCCAGCTATCGGTTTTATGGTCACGTCCATTCCCGCCTAGGGCGGGAACAGCGTGAAAAAGCCAAATAATTCAGTCGTTCAACGGATAGGATGCCAAAAGCCGCTTCTGGCGCTGCCAGAGGCGCACACCTTCCCACAAATTGGTGGGGGACCAGCCAGCCTTCTTCTTTTTGGCGCCAATACGGAAACTTTCCCGGTAATGGTGGAACTGGGCTGCATAGGCTTCGCGCAGCGTTGTGCGGGAATCCCAGATGTGTATAGCTTCTGAACCTACGCCATTGATTTCGATAATTTCAAAATCCTTGCCTTCACGCAGTGCTTCGGCAGAGCGGAATTTTACATCAATACGTCCGAAGTGAAAATCGGGAATATCGTGCATGATGGCGTCAATCTGTCGGGTGAGTTCTGGCGTAATGTCTGCCTTGCCGTTGCGGAAAATGGCCCCTTTGCAATGGTTACCTGCAAATACCAGTTCCAGTTCCTCACCATCTGGCAAAACTTCGTGCAGACAGTGTGTTAGGCGTGGCGTGTAGATGTGTAGCACTTTGCTGGTGCGGCTATCTTTTTGCAGCAGTTGCAGCACGGTATCGCGCCCATTTCCGCGCAGGGCCGGAATATCTTTGTAAGTGAGGGATGAAATTTCCCCCATAGGGCTGTCAGGATGACGAATATAAAACAGCCCGGCTTCGTGCTTCCATGTAATGAGTTTTTGTATCACCAGCCGGATCTTGCGCGGGAAGGAGGCGAGGGCTGCTTTCAGCTCCTCTTCCGTGCGCACCAGTTTTACACCGGTGCCATTACATCCAATATCGGGTTTAACCACTACGGGCAGCGTGAGCCCTTTGGCCTGCATGGCAGCGTGGGCGCGGGCAAGATCATGCGTGCCGGTTGGTAGCGTTACGTAAGGTGCAATCCAGCGTTTGGCATAATTGCCTGCCATATCCAGAATGCTGCTTTTGCTTTCACCGCACAGGCCACCTGTTTCAATACGCGGGTTGGCGGCTGTGGGTAGGGTCACATCCCCATAGCGTATGCCAAGCAGAATCCAGTAAGCCACAACGGGCGTGTAAAAAACCCAACCAGGCCAGAATTCAAAAAGGGAGAGAGGAGAAGGCTGTTTTTCGGCCTGTGTCGTCATGTCTTCTGTTTCTGTGCTCGGGCAATCAAACGGCCCATAAAGAAAATAACCAGCACAAATCCAGCCAAGCCAGCCCAGCGCCAAGCGCCAAGATGATCCAGAATAAACCCACCAACATGGAGAGAAAGCGCAAAAAGCGCAGTTGTCCAGATAAGCGTGGCCAGAAATGTGGCGGCAGTAAATATAGGCAAGCCCGCGTTAAAAAAACCGCTTGCCGTGTAAAGCGGCAACCGGGTGCCCGGAATAAAGCGGCTGACAAATACAACCCAGAACAGGTTTTTGGAAAGCCAGACTTTTTGGTTTTCCATCTGTGATGTGTTCACCCACCTTTGGGCAGGTTTCCAGCGTGCTGCCAGGTAGCCCAACCCGTAAAGCCCTATATCGCCCGTTACAATGCCAATATACAACGCAACAAGTGCTGTAATGGGGGAAAGAGTGTGAAGGTTAACCTGAATGGCCGTAATAACCGTGGCGGCATCTTCCAGCACAAACGTGGCCAGAATAACAATAATAACCTGCGCAAGAGGGTAAGCGGCGGTAAGTTCCAGAAACTGATCCAGCAAAGAAGGTAATCTCTCTCCGGCCAGAACAGCACGGTCTTGAAGGTTTTAAGAGTGTGAGCAGGGCTCCAACAGGCTCTTTTGTGACAGTATTGTCAAGGGGCGGAAACAGGTATGGAGCTGCGTGTTCGGAACCAAAAATAAGGAATAAAGAAGATGGCCTGACAAAGGCCTTATTCCACTATATTCTATGACATTGAATGTTACACAGATCAGAAGCGTGAAGCCTTAATGCTACGAAGAAAACTTCTTGTTGGTGGGGCTTCTGCTCTGTTCGCCACACCTGTATTGGCCCGCACAACTGCGGCTACTACTCCGCACCCTGCTGCATCTTCCAGTTATGCCTCCTTTCTGGCTGGCGTGCGGCGAGAGGCCATAGGGCAGGGTATTTCTGCTTCTGTGGTGGATCAGGCGCTGGCTCTTACCACCCAACCAAATGCCAAAGTGCTTAAGGCAGACCGGCATCAGCCAGAATTCACCCTGACATGGGCGCAATATAAAGATCGGGTTCTGACGGAAAAGAAAATTTCCGATGGGCTTGCTGCTGTTGGTCAACGTACAGCGCTGCTCAACCGTATCAGTTCCACATATGGCGTTAATAAAGGCGCTATTGCGGGTATTTGGGGGCTGGAATCTGCTTACGGCACACGCATGGGCACATTCCATGTGATCGATGCTTTAGCGACTCTGGCTTACGATGGCAGGCGTTCGGCTTTTTTCCGCTCAGAATTGATGAAGGCGCTGAGCATTCTGGGCCAAGGGGACATCACGCCCGCAGGTATGCTGGGCAGCTATGCAGGCGCTATGGGGCAGCCACAGTTTATGCCAAGCGCCTATCTGCGTTACGCAGCTAGCTACCCAGAAGGTGGGCGGCGCGATATCTGGCATAATGAAGCCGATGTTTTTGCCTCTATCGCCAATTATTTGGCCAAGTGCCATTGGCTGCCCGGACAGCCGTGGGGAGAGGAAGTCTTGCTGCCTGACACCATAACGCAGGCACAAATTGGCCGTACGGCTGTGCACCCTATTTCATGGTGGGCGCAGCAGGGCGTGCGGCCACGTGCAGGGCAGTTTTCAAGTGCTGTGCAGGAAGGCGCTATTATCCGCCCAGATGGGGTGGGGGGCGAAGCCTTTATCGTCTATCATAATTTCAACGTGATCCGCCGCTACAACCCCTCCGATTTCTACGCGCTGGGTGTAGGGCTTCTTGGTGATGCAATAACGTGAAAAAACTCGCCCTTGTAGGGTGCCTGGCGGTGCTGGCCTGTTCGCGCCAGCAGCCTGTGGCACAGCAGGATCTGCATTATACAGTTGGGCCGGCATGGCAGGCAGGCAACAAGTGGTTTTACCCGCGGGAAGACTTTGCGTGGCAAGGCACGGGCTTGGCTGTAAGGGAACCCCCACAGGCAGAAGGTCACCTGACAGCAGATGGTGAGGTCTGGCGCGCCGCCAGCATGACAGGTAGCCATCAGACCTTGCAACTACCCGCCGTGGTGCGGGTGACCAACCTGGATAACGGGCGGCAAATTGTGATCCGCTTGAATGATCGTGGCCCGAATGATCCGGGGCGTATGATCGGTCTTTCCCCGCGTGCCGCAGATTTGCTGGGTGTGGGCAAAGAGCCTGCGCGTGTGCAGGTGGTAGAAGATGAAATGGCCAGCAGGCAGTTTGCCGAAGTACTGCCCGGTGGCCCCATGTTGCAGATTAGTGCAGCCCCGCTGGAAAAAGTGCAGCAAACGGCATTAGGTAACGCCGCAGTGGATAGGCAGGGCCTTACAGTTCTGGCAGATAACACCACGCAGGAAACGCCTGCGCCGGGCAAGGTAGTGCTGGCAGATCTGCCAGCCACTGTTATGCAGGGCGCGCCTGTGTCCAGCATGCTGTGGGTGGAAACCATGGATTTTACATCTCGCTTGGCCGCCATGCGGCAGGCGGCGGCACAAGGTGCCAGCGTTCGGCCTGTGTTTTTGGGGCATGGCACAATGTGGGCTGTGCGCTACGGGCCTTTTACGACTATAAGCGAAGCAGATGCCGCCCTTAAGCGAGCACTTGCTACTGGTTTAACCGGATCTCATATCGTCGTCGAATAGGGAAAAATGTTGCAGACTCGACGGTTCTTACTCGCAGGGGGCGCTGCCCTTTTCTCTGGTGCCTATGCGCTTGATGCCATGGCACGGCCTCGCCACCACGGCGCGGCGGCCAAAGGTGCAATACCTGCGGCGGCCCAGCCTGCTGTGCCGGGGGCGGATACACCCGCCACTACGCCCGTGGGGCCGGTGGATACACAGGCACGCTGGGCCTGCATTCTGGATTACAATAGCGGTGCCACACTGCTTGAGAAAAATGCAGATGAGCGCATGCCCCCATCATCCCTTACCAAGATGATGACGGCGTACGTTACATTTGGCATGCTCAAATCTGGCCGCCTGAAGCTGGATCAGATGTTGCCCGTAAGTGAACGCGCATGGCGCATGCAGGGTTCACGCATGTTTGTGCCCTTGGGGCAAAGCGTAAGCGTGCAGGATCTTATTCAGGGCATGGTTATCCAGTCCGGTAACGATGCCTGTATTGTGATTGCAGAAGGCGTTTCCGGCTCGGAAGAACAGTTTGTTGCGTTGATGAACGACACAGCCACCAAACTGGGGCTCACCAATTCGCACTTCATGAACGCAACTGGCTGGCCCGCAGAAAATCATTACATGTCTGCGCGAGATGTGGCCTATCTGGCGCTGCGTTTGATTCATGATTTTCCGGAATATTATCATTTCTTCTCGGAAAAAGAGTTCCTGTTTAACAAAATCAGGCAGGAAAACCGGAACTCTCTGGTGGTTAAAGGTTTGGCCGATGGCTTAAAAACCGGCCACACAGATGCAGGTGGGTTTGGCCTGTGCGCTTCTTCTGAGCGCGAAGGGCGGCGTGTTGTGCTGGCTGTGAACGGGCTGCCTTCATCCGCAGCACGTGGGCGGGAAGCTGAACGTCTGATGGGCTGGGCTTTCGCCAATTTTGAAACTGCGCAAATTGTCAGCAAAGGCGATGTGCTGGAACAGGCCCCTGTATGGATGGGTGTAACCCAGACAGTGCCGCTGGTGGCTGCGCAGGATTTCAAGATTTTGCTGCCACATGGCTGGCGTAATGGCACACATCTGGCGCTGGACTACAATGGCCCGATTATTGCGCCAGTGCAGGCCGGGCAGGTTGTAGGCCAACTTACAGTGTCTTTGCCCGGTGGGCGGCAGGCCAGTATTCCGGTGCAAGCCGGGCAGAGCGTGCCTGCACTCAGCTTTTTGGGGCGGGCTGCACGTCGGCTGCACCTCTGATTCATGGCTTGTGGCATGTTTATAACGCTGGAAGGCGCAGAAGGGGTGGGAAAATCCACCCAGCTGCGGCTTTTGAAGGAAAAGCTGGAAGCGCAAGGCCAGAAGGTTTTGGCCACGCGTGAACCGGGCGGTTCTGCCGGTGCGGAAGATCTGCGCCAGCTTTTGTTGTTTGGTAAAAATCCGCTTTCTGCCCGGGCGGAAATTCTGACACATTTTGCCGCACGGTATGATCATGTTGATCAGGTTATTCTGCCCGCTCTTAAGGCTGGGCAGATTGTGCTGTGTGATCGCTTTACCGATTCCACCTTGGCGTATCAGGGATACGGGCGCGCCAATGGTGCCCCGGCTATTTTAAGCCTGATTGCAACACTGCAAAAGCAGCTTGGTTTGCAGCCAGATATAACCTTTCTGTTGCAAGCGCCGCGCGCCGTTTCCCGCCAACGTTTGGCAGCGCGTGGTGCGCCAACAGACAGGTATGAGCAGGCGGATGAGGCTTTTCATGCGCGTTTGGCAGATGGGTTTGCGCATATTGCTCAGGCAGAACCGCAACGGGTGGTAGTGGTGGATACCTCCGTTTATTCAGCAGAGCAGGTAAACGCTCAGATTCTGAAAGATATCCAGACCCGTCTGGCCCATGCCGAGGGCTGAGAACGTGCAGGAGCCACGTCTGGCATCTTTGCAGTTGCGTGGGCATCAGGCCGCTTTGCAGGCATTTCGGCAGGCCATGCAGGGTGGGCGCTTGCCCCATGCGTGGTTGATTACAGGCCCACCGGGTATTGGTAAGGCCACATTTGCGTTCCGGCTGGCGCGTATATTGCTGGGCGGGGAGGATGAACTAAGCCCCGCTGGGCGCCGTGTTTCTGCCGCCACGCATGCAGATTTGCTGGTTGTTGCCCGCGGGTTTGATGAAAAACGCCAAAAATACCGCAGCGAGATTGTAGCGGATGATGTGCGGCCTATTAACTCCTTTTTGCGGCGTACGGCGGCAGAAGGTGGGTGGCGTGTTGTCATTGTAGATGGCGCGGAATGGATGAACCGTAGCGCAGCCAATGCCGTGCTGAAAATTCTGGAAGAACCGCCGCCAGCTACGGTATTGTTGTTAACCTGTTCCGCTCCAGGGCGGCTTTTGCCCACTATTCGTAGCCGATGCCGTAAACTGGAACTCGCACCGCTGGCTGCGGCAGATATGTCTGCCGTGCTGCATGCGCAGGCTCCAGAAGCTTCGGATACAGAAATACAGCGCGTTATGGCAGAAGCCCATGGTGCGCCGGGGCGTGCTCTGGCGTTGCTGGCAGATAAGGGTGGTGAAATTGCCAGCCTTGTGCACGAAGTGGTGCAGGGCATTACGCCATTACGCAGCTATGAGGTTGCAGAAACCATTTTACGCAGGGATTATGGTTTCAGTCTGTTTTTCAGCCTGTTATCAGACACACTCCAGATGCAAGCTCGTCAGGCGGCGCGGCAGGGAAACCCGCAATGTGTGGCCTTGGCCAATGCGTGGGAAGCCACCATGCGCAAGCACACCGAGACGGAACGCTTTAATCTGGATAAACAGGAAGCCCTGCTTGAAGCTATGACGATTGCGAGCCGAGAATGACCCGTCGTTTCTATGTAACTACGCCCATCTATTACGTGAACGGAGCGCCCCATATTGGCCACGCTTACACGTCTATTGCTGCGGATGTGATGGCCCGCTTTCATCGTCTGGCAGGGGATGAGGTGTTCTTTCTGACAGGCACGGATGAGCACGGCCAGAAGGTAGAGCAGGCTGCACAGGCCAATGGCATAGATGCCAAAAGCTTTGCGGATAAGGTTTCGGCCGATTTCCGCAATATGGCCGATGCCATGAACATCTCGTATGATGATTTCATCCGCACGACAGAGCCGCGCCATATTACCAGCACGCAGGCATTGTGGCAAAAAGTGGCGGATAACGGGGCCATTTGCCTGGGCGCGTATGAGGGCTGGTATGCTCTGCGTGATGAATGCTTCTACGGTGAAGATGAATTGGTGCCCGGCCCGGATGGCAAAAAAGTTGCTCCCACAGGCGCACCGGTAGAATGGGTGAAGGAACCCTCTTACTTCTTCAAGCTGTCTGAATATCAGGATCGGCTGTTGGAGCTGTATGAAAATAATCCGGATTTTCTGGGCCCTCATGGTGCGCGGAATGAGATTGTAAGCTTTGTTAAGCAGGGCCTGCGCGATCTTTCCATCAGCCGTACCAGTTTTAAGTGGGGCATTCCTGTTCCGGGTGATGATAAGCACGTTATGTATGTGTGGTTTGATGCACTCGCCAATTACCTGAGCGCTCTGGGCTATCCGGATACCTCTGCCCCGCGCATGGCGTTCTGGCCTGCCAACCTGCATCTGGTTGGCAAGGATATTGCACGCTTCCATGCCGTTTACTGGCCTGCCTTCCTTATGGCTGCTGGTATTGAGCTGCCACGCAAGGTGTTTGCCAACGGCTGGTGGACCATTGAAGGCCAGAAGATGAGCAAATCTCTGGGCAATGTGGTGGATCCGCGTGATCTGGTTAAAGAATTCGGGCTAGATGCTGTGCGCTTCTTCCTGCTGCGCGAAGTGCCTTTTGGCGGGGATAGTGATCTTTCCCGCAAGGCGCTGATTATGCGCAATAATGTGGAATTGGCGAATGATCTGGGCAATCTGGCCCAGCGTACGCTTTCCCTTGTAGCGCGTAACTGCGGTGGTGTTCTGCCAGAACGCCGTACGCTAACGGAAGAAGATACCCATCTGCTAGGGCAGGTGATGGTGCTGCCCGATCTGCTGAAATCTCAGATTGAGCGGTGTGCACTTACAGACGCGCTGGAAGATGTGTGGAAGGTGATCCGCGCCTGCAACGCGTATATCGACCATCAGGCCCCGTGGGCGTTGCGCAAGACAGACCCAGAACGCATGAAGGACGTGTTGCGTGTGTTGGTAGATGCCCTGCGCGGTATTGCCACCATGCTCCAGCCGTTCATGCCGCAGAGCATGGAACGCATGTTGGACCAGCTTTCTGTTACGGCAGAAGAACGCAGCTTTGCCGCGCTGGAAACACCATTGCCCGGTGGGCGTCAGCTTCCGGCACCACAGGGCATTTTCCCCCGTTATGTTGAGCCAGAACAGGCATAATGATGACAGAGGACAGTACAAAGCTGGCAGGGTTGATAGATTCTCACTGTCATCTTGATCATTTCTCAGCCGAGGAAATGCCAGAACTGCTTGAGGCCGCTAAGGATGCGGGCTTGGGTGGTATGGTCACTATTGGTACTCGCTTGGCGCGTGCGCCAGAACAAAAGGCGCTGGCCAAGCTGGATACGCCAGACATGCGCGTATGGTGCACCGTTGGCACGCATCCGGACCATGTAGAGGAAGAACCTCTTCCTACTGTTGCGGATATTGTGGCCATTGCAGATGTGCCCGAAGTGATAGGCATTGGTGAAACCGGGCTGGATTACTTCCACGGCAAGGAAGATGTGCGCCCGCTCCAGCATGAGTATTTTCGCCAGCATATTCGCGCTGCGCGGGAATTGAATGTGCCGGTTATCATCCATGCCCGTCAGGCAGATGAGGATGTGGCCAGTATCTTAGAGGAAGAACATGCAAAAGGGGCTTTTCCCATTTTGTTGCATTGTTTTGCCTCAGGCCCAGAGCTGGCGCAGCGCGTGGTCAATCTGGGCGGATATGTTAGTTTTTCCGGTATCGCCACATTTCCGAAATGTGATGAGATACGGGCCGTTGCGCGGGATATTCCGGCAGACCGCATTGTGGTGGAAACGGATTCTCCCTATCTCGCGCCCGTGCCAAAGCGGGGTAAGCGCAATCAGCCTGCTTTTGTGGCGCACACGGCAGCCCGGATTGCGCAGGAACGTGGTATGGAACTGCCTGATTTCACCCGCATGACTACAGAAAATTTTTACCGGTTATTCCGCAAAGCCGTGTGATGGTTGCCGAGAAAAAGCGGAGTAAGCGGGTATGAAAGTTACAGTTCTGGGGTGTGGTGGGTCTGCCGGTGTGCCTATGGTGGGCGGGGCCGATGGCCATGGAATCTGGGGCGCGTGTAACCCGAAGGAGCCTCGGAATACCCGCACCCGTTCTTCTATTTTACTGCGGTTAAAAAACGGTGCTGGCGTGTTGGTGGATACAGGGCCAGATTTGCGCGCCCAGCTTCTGGTAAATGGCATTAAGGATTTTCAGTCCATTATCTTTACCCATGCCCATGCAGACCATATTTCTGGGCTGGATGAAGTGCGCGCCATTAATCGCGTAATTCAAAAGCCGCTACATGCTTACGGTGCAGCGGAAACGCTAGAAGATATTCAGCGGCGGTTTGATTATGTGTTCAAACCGTGGACACCCCCAAACTTCTTCCGTGCTGTGGTGCAGGCGCACCCGGTAGAAATGGGGCAACCTATTACCATAAGCGGCACGGAGTTTACCTTTTTCAATCAGGTACACGGGCGTGTTGGGTCAACAGGCGTGCGTTGTGGCGGTTTTGTTTACAGCACGGATGTTGTGGAGTTTCCCGAAGCATCTCTAGACATTCTGCGTGGGGTGGATACGTGGATGGTGGATTGCTTCCAACGGCAGCCTCATAGTGCACATGCTTGGTTGGAGCGGGTGTTGGAATGGCAGCAAGCTTTCAATCCACGCCGCATGATACTTACCCATATGGGCCCGGATATGGATTGGCAGTGGATGCAGGATCATCTTCCCGCAGGTGTAGAGCCCGCATGGGATGGCGCTGTGTTTGAAGTGGCTGATCCCTGAAATAAAGGCACCAGAGGGCTTGCCTGTGTAAGCAAAACCCTCTGTTTTGTGTTTGGGTCTTAGCGGCTCATCAGTACCGTAATGTCTGCATGTTCCAGCGTATAACGGGTTACACCGCCCAGAATAAGCTGGCGCAGACGGGAGTGGGAGTAAGCGCCCATTGCCAGCATGTCTGCATCAAAGTCCTTACACGCGGCTTCCAGCCCTTTGCCTACATCGCGATCCACGGGCGGGAATTCCACACAATCAGCCGTAATGCCGTGGATGGCTAGATAATCCACTACGTCCCGCGCAGTGGGGCCACGGCGCTGATAATCTCCACAATGCAGCACACGCACAGCCTCTGCCGTAAGCGCCCATGCCAAAGCACCGCGTAGCGCGGATGAGGCTTCTGCCGTGCCATTCCAGGCAATGCAAACGCGTTTAATAAGCCCTTTGGGCGGTGTGCGTGGGGCAATTACCACTGGGCGTCCGCTATCAAACAGAACGGCATGCAGGGTTTCGGAAGATGAGACAGCATCACCGGAATCCGGGTGCGGCACGAGTGTAAAGTCAGACAAGCGAGCCTGTGCAGGCACAATTTCACTTTCCGCACCACGCATGATGTTGAAGCTGATTGTTGGCGCATCCATAGGGAAGGGGCCGCGTGGGGGCACAACCTGAATATCTGGATGCGCGGCCACAAAGCGTTCAAACAGAGCATGCACTTCATGCGCATGGCGTGCGCCTTCATGCTCGGCAGAGCGCATCAGATCTTCCACCATAGCGCCGGAAAGGCCTTCACCAGCCAATGGCGCCATTTCCCGCCCATCTGGGCGAATGTGCAGTACAGCCAGATGCGCGCCAAAGCGGCGGGCAAAGTTGTAGCCTCGGATAAGTGCGGCTTCAGCATTAGAGGTGCTGGGAAGCGGCAGCAGAATTTTACGAACGTCTTTCATTCTTATTTTTCTCCGCTGTCTTTTAAAATAATGTGTTTCAAGTGGCTGTGCGCTTACGGATATAAACGCGTGACATCCCAATCGTTTCCATTGCGTGCCCATACAGCGCGATCATGCAAGCGGAAGCGCCGTTCCTGCCAGAACTCAAAATATTCTGGGTTTACTCGATAGCCAGACCAGTTGGCCGGACGAGGGATTGGGTCTTGCGGGTATGTTTCTTCCACCTGCTTGAGGCGTTCTTCAAAGATGGCACGGTTTGCCAGCGGGCGGGATTGATCCGAGGCCACGGCGCCAAGGCGGGAAACACGGCTCCGACTCGCAAAATATGCATCGGCTTCTTCCGGTGTTACAGGGGTAACAGCCCCTTCAATCCGAATCTGGCGGCGCTGGCTTTTCCAATGGAACAGCAGGGCGACGTGCGGGTTTTCTTCCAGCTCACGCCCTTTGCGGCTGTGCATGTTGGTATAAAAAACAAACCCCCGATGGTCTGCCCCTTTTAACAGCACAATGCGGGCCGATGGTCTGCCATCTCGCGTGGCGGTGGCCAGCACCATGGCGTTGGGGTCGTTCACCTCTGTCTTTTCCGCCTCCTTCATCCATGTCTCAAACAGCGTAAACGGGTTGGCTGTCAGATCAATCAAAGGCTGACTGTCTAATGGGAGGGCCGCGGGAGAAGGTGAGGTTTCCGTCATGCTCGGACTCAATTCGTGTTCGTTTACGTAAAGCTACGGCATTGCAGCTTTGTGCCTGTTATCATACTCCTACGTTCACCGGGTTTGAAGCATGCGTGTCGCTTTGCTCTTGTTTCAATAGCGTGTGTATGCGACCAACCAGCTAACATTCGGATATTTGAACAACAGAAATAGGTTGAGGTCACGCATGTCTTCTCCCAACGCCACATTGCCTGCTCAGGGAACGCTTATGAAGGGCAAGAAGGGTCTGGTAATGGGTGTCGCTAATGATCGTTCCATTGCATGGGGCATTGCCTCCGCCGTTGCGGCACAGGGTGGGGAGCTTGCATTTACGTATCAGGGCGAAGCTCTGGGCAAGCGCGTGCAGCCTCTGGCAGAAAGCGTAGGCTCCAGCCTGGTTCTGCCCTGCGATGTGACAGATGACGCCGCCATTGATGCTACTTTTGCCACCATTGAAAAAGAATGGGGTGAACTGGACTTTGTGGTGCACGCCATTGGCTGGGCAGACAAGCAGTTCCTGCGTGGGCGGTATGTTGATACCCCGCGTGAAGCGTTTTTGAAGGCGCTGGATATTTCCTGCTATTCCTTTACGGCGGTTGCGCAGCGCGCCTCCAAGCTGATGAAAAATGGCGGTTCTTTGCTTACCCTGAGTTATCTGGGGGCAGAACGTGTCATGCCGCATTATAATGTTATGGGTGTTGCAAAAGCTGCGCTGGAAGCCTCGGTGCGTTATATGGCAACAGATCTGGGGCGTGATGGTATCCGTGTGAACGCCATTTCTGCTGGCCCGATCAAAACCCTTGCTGCCAATGGCATTGGGGATTTCCGCTACATTCTGAAGTGGAACCAGTACAACTCTCCGCTGGAACGCAATGTGGCGTTGGAAGAAGTGGGTGGCGCTGGCCTGTATATGGTGTCTGATCTTTCAACCGGCGTAACGGGTGAAGTGCACCATGTGGATTGTGGTTACCATGTTGTGGGCATGAAAAACCCAACTGCCCCTGATATTTCTGTAGCTGGGGACTGAGGGCGCACCGTGTCTTACAATACCTTCGGACAGCTTTTTCGTGTGACCACATGGGGTGAAAGCCACGGCCCAGCCATTGGCTGTGTTGTAGATGGGTGCCCGCCACGTCTGGCGTTAACAGAAGCGGATATTCAGCCGTTTTTGGATAAGCGCAAGCCGGGGCAATCCGCCTTTACCACACAGCGTAAAGAGCCGGATCAGGTGCGTATTCTGTCTGGCGTGTTCGAAGGGCAGACAACAGGCACGCCTATCTCTTTGATGATCGAAAATACAGATCAGCGCTCGCGCGATTATGGTGATATTGCCCGCACATATCGCCCCGGCCATGCTGATCTGACGTATGATCTTAAATACGGCATTCGTGATTATCGTGGGGGCGGGCGTTCCTCTGCGCGTGAAACGGCTTGCCGTGTGGCGGCTGGTGCGGTGGCGCGTAAGATTCTGGGCAAAGGCGTGCGTATTCGCGCGGCTTTGGTGCAGCTTGGCCCACATGATATCGACCGCACGCGGTGGGATTGGGAAGAGGTAAACCGTAACCCTTTTTTCTGCCCCGATGCCGGTGTGGTGGCGGAATGGGAAGAATATCTTGCGGGCATTCGTAAGGCGGGTTCTTCTATTGGTGCCGTAATTGAAGTTGTAGCCGAAGGCGTGCCTGCCGGTTTGGGGGCCCCTGTTTATGGCAAGCTGGATTCAGATCTGGCTGCTGCTCTTATGAGCATCAACGCCGTAAAAGGTGTAGAAATTGGCGATGGATTTGCTTCGGCATCCCTCACCGGGCAGGAAAATGCAGACCCATTATATATCCGAGATGGCAAGCTGACTTTTGGTGCTAACCATGCAGGCGGCATTTTGGGTGGCATTTCCAGCGGTCAGCCTATTGTGGCGCGTTTTGCTGTTAAGCCCACCAGTTCCATGCTCACGCCTGTTCCTTCCATCACCACCGATGGCAAGGAAACGGAAGTAATCACCAAAGGGCGGCATGATCCATGCGTGGGTATTCGTGCCGTGCCTGTGGGTGAGGCCATGATGGCCTGCGTGTTGGCAGACCATCTGATGCGCCATCGGGCACAGATGGGCTAAAACGCCTACCTCACCTTTAGTCCAGCAAAGTGGCTTCCAAGGTAATGGAGGCCCCTTTGAACAGTTTGGAAACCGGGCAACCTTCCTTAGCTTTTGTGGCCAGTTTTTCAAACTGATCAGCCGTGGCACCCGGAATACGCGCCTTAAGGGTGAGGTTAACTGTATCTATTTCAAACCCGCCATCCTTTTTGTTCAAGCTGACATCTGCCCGTGTATCAATGGCAGAGGCGGTAAGCCCTGCTTCACCCAAAATAAGCGAAAGAGCCATGGAAAAGCAGGCCGCATGGGCAGCGCCCAAAAGCTCTTCTGGGTTGGAGCCGGGTTTGCCTTCAAACCGGGTATTAAAGCCGTAAGGTTGATCTTTTAAGGCGCCACTTTCGGTAGAAATTGTGCCTTTGCCTTCCTTAATAGCGCCTTCCCAATGGGCTGTGCCGTATTTGATTATGCTCATGTAAAAACCCTTCCATTTATGTGTGCATGCTAGAAAACCATTCTAACGGTTAGCAGCCCAAACGCCTTTCTGGGGGAATGGTTCAGGAAAAGCTGCCATGCTCTCGCAGAGATGAGCAGGCGAGAGCGCAACGATGTGCCTATAATGCTTTTCAGTTAAAGGCCTGCCGCGCGCGCATACTTCTTTCTTGCATGCAAAAGAAGTTGGGAGCATGTGCAGGTATGGATCCAGCCCTGCCAGCATGTAAGGTGCAAAAGGCAAATACGGCTGACAATGCGGAGACCACGATGAGTTCCACCACGACCGATACCGCTTCTTCTGTTGATGTCGTCCTGATCGGTGGGGGCGTCATGAGCGCCACGCTAGGAACCCTGCTGCGGCAGCTTCAGCCGGACTGGAGCATCAGTATTTTTGAACGCATGGATAGCGTGGCGGAAGAAAGCTCCAACGCATGGAATAATGCTGGCACAGGCCATTCCGCCTTGTGTGAGCTAAACTACACACCACAGCAGGCCGATGGCAGCGTTGATATTAGCAAAGCCATTAACGTAAACGAGCAGTTTCAGGTTTCTCGCCAGTTTTGGACATATCTGGTTGAGCAGAACATTCTGGCTTCTGCGCGAGATTTCCTAACCCCCGTGCCACATATGAGCTTTGTATGGGGGGATAAAAACGTGTCCTTCCTGCAAGCGCGTTACAAGGCGCTGAGTGCGCATCCGCTGTTTTCCGGCATGGAGTTTACGCAGGATCAGGCGCAGATTGCGCAGTGGGCGCCACTCATTATGCGTAATCGCCCCGCAGGGCAGAATTTGGCCGTTACCCGCAGCCTGCGTGGCACGGATGTAAACTTTGGTGCATTAACGCGCTTACTGTTTACCTATCTGGTGAGCACCCCGGCTTGCACACTGCATACAAAGCATGATGTACATGATATTCGCCGGGATTCAGATGGCCGCTGGGTTATCAAGGTGCAAGACACGCGCCTGAATACCGAGCGTGAGGTTAAGGCGCGGTTTGTCTTTATTGGCGGGGGTGGCGGAGCCCTGCCGCTGTTGCAGAAAACGGGTATTCCAGAATCTCGCGGTGTTGGCGGTTTTCCGGTAAGTGGCCAGTTCCTGCGCTGTACCAACCCGGATATTATTGCCCAGCACCATGCCAAAATTTACGGCAAGGCTTCTGTTGGCGCGCCGCCCATGTCTGTTCCGCATTTGGATACACGCATGATAGATGGCACACCAGCACTGCTGTTTGGCCCATATGCGGGCTTTTCCACCCGGTTCCTGAAAAATGGTTCTCTGATGGATCTGCCGCGTTCCATCCGGGCGGGCAATATCAGCGCCATGCTGGCGGTCGCTCGTGATAACTGGCCGCTCACCAAGTATCTGATCGAACAGGTTATGCAGTCTCACAATGATCGGATAAAGGCGCTGCGTGACTTTATTCCCGATGCCCAAGCCAAGGATTGGGAACTGGTTGTGGCGGGCCAGCGTGTGCAGATTATCAAGAAAGACGCCAAAAAAGGTGGTGTTCTGCAATTTGGTACGGAAGTTATTTCCAGCGCAGATGGATCTGTGGCCGCACTTCTGGGGGCTTCTCCGGGGGCTTCTACCGCAGCCCCAATCATGCTGACAGTGTTGAAGAAGTGCTTTGCCAGTAAGCTGCCAGAGTGGGAAGATAAGCTGAAGCAGATTATCCCATCTTACGGCCAGAAACTGGCGGATAATCCGGCACTGTGTGCACAGCTATTTGATAAAACCACCAGCGTTCTGGGGCTGAAGGAAGCCTGATATCGCAGAGAGCCTGCTTGTTATAAGGCAGGCTCTTGTTGCGTTTTATCAGATAAAGGTAACAGGGCTATCGGTGTCGGATATGCTCATATCCGCCCGGTTCCACCAACAATTTTCTGGCGGGCGTGGGGTAGGGATAAACTCCGCCGGATTGCCAGAAAAAGAGACCGTATTTGTGGGTGTTTCCTGAATACTCAGTTCAGAACACCACAAAACGCCGCCTTCTGCTGCCAGAAAGGCGTTTATCTTGGCCATAAGTAGGCAAACCATTAATTCTGTGGTGGGGTCTCCCGGTGTCATGACAATGCGGGCCGCACGGGCGGGCTCGTTGGTTTGAAACCACGCCAGCAGTGGATCATCTTCTGCAAGCTGCAAGGCATGATCCAGCTTTTCATCCACAAAGCGATGCCACGTGCTTTTGGCTTTCTGGAAGGATACCGGCATATTGCTTTTGCCATCCAGAGGCGCAAAAGATGTGGGTTTTAAGCGTACAGTCACAAACTCATTATGGCCGTGGGGCAGGGCGCAGCTTTCGCTCGCGCCATGAATGAGCCGATGCCCCATAGAAAAACGGCGGGTAAAAACAAGATCAGGCATGAGTCTGTGTGCCTTTTTTATGGGCTACGTAGTCATCCCACCCAGATTTACGCAACTGACAAGCAGGGCAGGTGCCGCATCCATGCCCCCATGCATGCAATGTGCCGCGTTCTCCTAAATAACAGGTGTGGCTTTCTTTATTAATAAGCTCAACAAGCGGATGTCCGCCAAGTTCTTCTGCCAGTTCCCATGTTTCGGCCTTATCTAGCCACATCAAAGGTGTGTGCAGAACATAGCGGGATTCCATACCAAGGTTGAGCGCAACCTGTAGAGCCTTGATGGTATCATCCCGGCAATCCGGGTATCCCGAGTAATCTGTTTCGCACACACCTGTAACAATGTGCTTAATGCCGCGCCGTGCAGCTAAAGCAGCCGCAAAAGTTAGAAAAATAAGGTTCCGGCCTGGTACAAACGTATTGGGCAGGCCATTTTCCGCCATGCTGATTTCAGCATCTCGCGTTAAGGACGTTTCGGAAACCTCGCCCAGTGCGTGCAAGGGCAGGGTGTGGTCATCCCCCAAGCGGCTTGCCCATGTGGGATTCTGATTGGCAAGCCCTTGGCGAATACTGGCACGGCATTCCAGTTCAACCGCATGGCGTTGGCCGTAATCAAAACCCAGCGTTTCTACGCGCCCATAGCGTTCCAGCGCCCATGCCAGACAGGTTGCGGAATCTTGGCCACCAGAGAAAAGAACGAGGGCTGATTCCTGTTTATCACGGGCGGGAAGAGGCATGATTAAGGTATTCCGATAAGCTTGTGGGTCTGGAGCGAAAGCCCCCATAAAGGGTGTTCCAGACAGTATTCAATAGCAGCCTGCGTGTTGGCTGCCTGCTGCGGGCCATCCATAGGCTGAAGCCAGAAATGTTGGAAATCAAGATTTTCCACAGAGGCTGGGTCAATGCCCGGCTGAGGGAATACGAGTTTTAGCTCGGTTCCTGCTTTTTGCACCAGTTCAGCCCCAGCTTTTGGGCTAATGCACAACCAGTCTATGCCTTTAGGGGCGGCTATTGTGCCATTGCTTTCCACCGCAATGGTAAAGCCCTGGGCGTGCATAGCATTTATCAGGGCGGTATCAAGCTGGAGCAGGGGTTCACCCCCCGTAAAAACAACTAGTTTTTGGCCAGTTGCTTTTACATCCTGCGTGGGCTGTGGCCAAAAACTGGCAATGGTTGCCGCCAGATCTGCTGCGTTTTCAAACTTGCCGCCGTTTATGCCATCCGTGCCGATAAAATCGGTATCGCAAAACTGACAGGTGGCTGTAGCCCGATCTTTCTCTCGCCCAGACCATAGGTTGCAGCCCGTAAAGCGGCAGAAAACCGCCGCGCGGCCCGCTTGTCCGCCTTCACCCTGAAGGGTAAGGAAAATTTCTTTAACCGAATACGTCATGAATTATGCAGAAGGCAGGCCAATGCCTGTTGTGTGCATGCCAAGCTTATCCAGCAAAGCTCTGTCACGCGTGGCTTGTGGGTTAGGGGTGGTCAACAAACGTTCACCATAGAAAATAGAGTTGGCACCGGCCAAAAAGCAGAGAGCTTGTGTTTCATCACTCATGTTTTCGCGGCCAGCGGCCAAGCGTACACGGCTTTTGGGCATGGTAATGCGGGCGGCGGCAATCATGCGCACAAAATCAAGCGGTTCCACTTCATCCGCTTTGGCCAGCGGCGTGCCTTCCACTTTGACCAACAGATTGATCGGCACGCTTTCAGGGTGTGCGGGCAGGGTGGCAAGTGCTGTAATCAGGCCCGCACGGTCTGTTTCATTTTCACCCAAGCCCACAATGCCGCCACAGCACACATTAATGCCTGCGTCTCGCACGTTAGAAAGTGTATCCAGCCGTTCCTGATAGGTGCGGGTGCTGATGATTTCTCCATAATATTCCGGCGAAGTATCCAGATTATGGTTGTAGTAATCCAGCCCGGCATCATGCAGTTTGTGGGCTTGTGTGTTATCCAGCATACCTAGTGTTACGCAGGTTTCCATGCCAAGCTGCTTTACGCCTTCAATCATGGCGCACACGGTATCCAGATCGCGCTCCTTGGGAGAGCGCCACGCAGCCCCCATGCAAAAACGGCTGGCACCAGCGGCCTTGGCTTTTTTTGCCTCGGTTAATACGGCTTCCACGGCCATCAACTTATCTGCCTTTACGCCTTGTTCATGCTTGGCGCTTTGGGGGCAGTAGGCGCAATCTTCCGGGCAGCCGCCGGTTTTAATGGAAAGCAGCGTGGAAATCTGGATTTCCGTGGGGTCAAACGTAGCACGATGCAGCGTTTGCGCCCTGAACATCAGTTCAGGAAATGGCAGGTCAAGCAAGGCCTGAACTTCTGCGACCGTCCAATCATGGCGGACTTCCGAAGAGGATGAGACAGAAGAGTGAGCAAGCGGGGAAGAACCATCAGGCATGGAATGCAAACCGAACCAGATTTATAGAGAAGGAAAGTGATTTATAGCCTTTTTATCGACGCAAGGCCAGTTTTCACGTTGCTTGTTAAAGACATATTCAGGGCTATACGCCATACTAAATGTTTATAATTCAGCTTGTCACGATGCAGCTGGAATGAAGGAGAACAAAATGTCTGCAAAAAAAGGCGTTTCCGGCGCGATCCTTGCTGTAGCAATCACCGGTATTCTGGGGGGCTGCCATGATCAACATGAAGAAAATGCCAACCGTGCTGTGCGGCCGTTGCGGATGCCTAATCCGGCCGCAGTCTATTGTATTAAAAAAGGTGGCACGCTGAGCACCGAAAGCACAGACAAGGGGCAGATCAGCTACTGCCATCTGCCAGACGGCAGCGTGATGGAAGAATGGGAACTGTTCCGTAGGGATAATCCGATGCCCAAAAAGTAATGTGATCGATCGAACATGAATTTTGGCCTGATGCAGGGCGTTTTAACCCGTGAGGGGGCTTTGCATCGGGCATTTTGAGCGTTTTAGGCGGTAGGGTGGATCGATTTTAGGATTTTAGGGCGCCAGAATGAGCATGCGAAAGGACGTGGCGCTGATGTGATTGATGGATCGGGATATTTTTCAAACGGCCATAAATTGTATAAGATATATTATGCCAACGAAATTGACTATAAAACATGAATGCATGAGGGATCGTGTATATAACTATTCATTATGATGGTTAATTGAGGAATGCGACCCTTGCAGCGTTGAACTTTGGGTTGTGAGTTCCTTATTATATCTGTATCACGTCGTTAATTACATTTTCTGTCATACGGGTTTGTGTGTAGTGACCGCTCTTTCTGATGATACAGTAACCATAGCAAAGCAGCTTGTGCCCATGCAGGAGAACCCCATTCTTCTGCTGCGCAAGGCAAGTGAGCTTTTGGGTGATCGGTTGGCTGTCCTCTCCTCTTTTGGGGCGGAATCTGCATTGCTTCTGGCAATGGTGGCAGAGGCTGATCCGGCCATGAAAGTGCTGTTTCTGAATACCGGGAAACACTTTCCACAAACCCTTGAATATCGGCGGAATTTGGCGGATTTTCTGCATCTTTCCAACGTTCAGGACATTGCGCCACAGCCCCAGCAGGTGGAAAATCGAGACCCTACGGGAGAATTGTGGGCGTTTGATCCCGATGCCTGCTGCGCCTTGCGTAAGGTAGAGCCCTTAAAAGTGGCTTCTCTGCCCTATGAGGCTCTGGTTACTGGGCGTAAACGTGGGCAGGCTGCTACAAGATCTACGCTGGAAATTGTGGAATTACGAGAAGATGGGCAACTGCGGCTGAACCCTCTTGCATTTTGGAGTGCGGAAGACATCACGCAGGAAATGCAGCGCCGGGGGCTGCCTTCTCACCCGTTGGTGGCGGAAGGCTATCTTTCCATCGGCTGCGCCCCATGCACGCAACCAGTCAATGGTGATCAGGATGCGCGGGCCGGGCGTTGGGCCGGGTTGAACAAAACCGAATGCGGTATCCACATTAAACACTAACGGGTTCTGGCTGATTTTACCCTCAGCCACATTGTGTCATACACAGGGTTACGGAAACGGAAACATGGATCATCTTGATCAACTCGAAGCTCAGAGCGTTTTTATTCTGAGAGAAGCCTACAGAAAGCTCAAACCTCTGGCCATGCTGTGGTCTTTGGGTAAAGATTCCAATGTTATGGTCTGGCTGGCCAAAAAGGCGTTTCTGGGCCGGGTTCCCTTCCCTGTCATGCATGTTGATACCGGAAAGAAGTTCCCGGAAATGTACAAATTTCGGGATGAATACGCTAAAAAGTGGGATCTCAATCTGCTGTTGGGTGAGTGCCCGCCGGTAGAGGATATGGATCCCTCCCTTCCGCCTGCCGCCCGTTCTGCTGCGCGTAAAACAGCAGGCCTTGCCGCTATGATTGAAAAGCATAAGCTACAGGGTGTTATTGCCGGTATCCGCCGTGATGAGCAGGGAACGCGCGCCAAGGAACGTGTTTTCAGCCCCCGTGGTGCCAGCCATAAGTGGGATATCCGCAATCAGCCACCCGAATTTTGGGACCAGTACGCAACCCCACACGAAGAAGGCATGCATATTCGTGTGCATCCGCTGCTGGCTTGGCGTGAAATTGATATCTGGCGTTATATTGAGCGTGAAGGCATTCCGCTGGTTGATCTGTATTTCTCCAAAAATGGCAAACGCTATCGTTCCTTGGGTGATTCAGACATCACTTTCCCGGTAGAAAGCAATGCTTCCACCTTGGCGGAAGTGATTGAAGAGCTGGAAACAACCAAAACATCTGAACGCGCAGGCCGCGCAATGGATCATGAATCCGAAGATGCTTTTGAACGCCTGCGTGTGGCGGGTTACCTCTGATTACGGCGTGGACTGGAAATAAAATATCATGAGCGAAAAAATTTATTCATCTCAGGATGCCGCCACGCCAATCGTGATTGTGGGGCATGTTGACCACGGCAAATCCACCCTTATCGGGCGCTTGCTGCACGATACGGACAGCCTTCAGGATGGCAAGGTTGCCCAGATTATTGAATCGTCCAAAAAGCGCGGCCTGAAGATTGAGTGGAGCTTCCTGCTGGACTCCCTTCAGATTGAACGCGATCAGGGCGTAACTGTTGATTCCACCCGTATTCCGTTCCGCTTGGGGCAGCGCGAATTTGTGATTGTGGATGCGCCAGGACACCGCCAGTTCCTACGCAACATGATTACAGGTGCTGCCGATGCAGAAGCCGCAGTACTGGTGGTGGATGCACAGGAAGGTGCGCGTGAACAGACACGCCGCCACGCCATGCTGCTGCACCTTATCGGTATTCGCCACGTTATTGTGCTGCTGAATAAAGTGGATCTGCTTGATTTCGATCAGGCTAAGGTTGAGGCAGTCGAAAAATCCGTAACGGAACTGCTGAACAAGTTGGGGCTGGAAGCGGCCCTGTTCGTTCCGGCTTCTGCGCGTGATGGTGATAACATTGCCAGCCGCTCAGAGCGCTCTCCGTGGTATAAAGGCCCCACGCTAACAGAAGCTCTGGCCAGCGTGCCCTCTCCCGCTTCCCGCTCCGAGCTGGCGCTTCGTCTGCCCGTGCAGGACGTGTACCGTTTTGATAACACCCGTTATGTGGCAGGCCGTGTTGAGCGTGGCCGGGTGCGCGTGGGCGATACCGTTATTATCGGCACACAGAAAACCCCTGCCCGCATTGCATCGATTGAAAGCTGGCATACAGCGCCGCATGTTTCTGCTTCTGCTGGGCAGTCCATCGCAGTCACGCTGGAACCAGACGTGATTCCTGATCGTGGGGATCTGCTGCATCATGCGGATGCACGTCCAATGGAAGCTTCCCGCGTGCGGGTGCGTCTGTTCTGGTTGCGTCAGGAGCCGCTACGTGTGGGTGAGCATTTCCGCCTGCGTCTGGCTACGGCAGAACATGCCGTTACCGTTACCGCCATTGATAAAGTGGTGGATCTGGATGATCTGACAGAACACCCCGGCACGGAAGTTCCGCCCGAAGGCTTTGCGGAAATTGTGTTGTCTGCGGCAGAAAACATTCAGTTTGACCCCTTCACACCAGGCACAACGGATGGCCGTGGTGTGTTGGTTGACCGCCAGCAGCGTATTGTGGGGGGGGCACCCATTATTGGCCCGGCCAATATTGCAGATGGTGAAAAGGTTATTCATCCAAGCGCCAGCACCGTTACCGTGCAGGATCGTGAACGCGCTAAAGGCCATAAAGGCTCTGTGTTCTGGCTGACTGGTCTGTCTGGCTCTGGCAAAAGCACGCTGGCCCGTGCGGCAGAAACCCGTCTGTTTGCAGATGGTGTGGATGTAACAGTGCTGGATGGTGATACACTGCGCGCTGGTCTGTGCAAGGATTTGGGCTTCTCTGAAGCAGACCGAACCGAAAACGTACGCCGTGCTGCGGAAGTGGCTCGCCTGCTGCGTGATGCCGGTCAGGTTGTTATCGTGGCCTTGATCTCTCCTCTGCGTTCCGATCGTGATCTGGCCCGCCAGATTATTGGCGATGGGTTTGAGGAAGTGTTTGTAGATGCTGATCTGGGCACCTGTGAACAGCGTGACCCCAAGGGGCTGTATGCCGCAGCACGTGCAGGAAAAATCAGTGGCTTTACGGGCATTGATGCCCCGTATGAAGCCCCTGCCAAGCCTGCCCTGCACCTGATAACAGGTAAGGATAGTGTAGAGGCTGCCACAAAAACGCTGGTGACTTTTGTGGAAGACGCCGTGCGTCACAAAGCGGGTGCGCGTGCGCAGTCCTGATTGCGCTCTGGCTTGATAAGGCGGGTGTAAAATACCCGCCTTATTTCCCCTTGCGGGTGGTTGTTAAAAGCATATGTGTATTTTGAGGTGCCGGGGATGCTTCAAGATACGTTATTAATTCGTGGTATATTGATATTCTCGCATCTGTTGTGTAATTCTCAACCTGCACACGGGGGCAGAAAGGGATTAAGCGTTGGATCGGAGAAATAATCGGCGGGATGAACAAGGGCTGAGCGTTGTAACAGCCAACCGTCTGCTTGATGGGCGCATTGTGTGGTTGGATGCGCAAGGCGAATGGCAGCTTTTTATCCAGCATGCGCACCCTTTCCCCAATGCGGAAATGGAACAGATTCTGGCCCGCCAGAACGCAAAAGCGGCTGCGGATGAAGTGGTTGGGGTGTATGGTGTGCAGGTTGCGCAAACATCGTCTGGCCTGCTGCCCATAACCACGCGGGAGCGTATTCGTGCCCTTGGGCCAAGCGTTCATGCCGAGTTCACACCTGCATGGCAGGCTGCGCAACACGCCAGCGCCTGATACCAGCAGAGCAAGACGGACACAGTTAAAGCCATGTCTTATTCCACCCAGCCTGCCCTTTCGGTTGGCCGTTACGCGTATGATGATGTTGATCGTACGTTTCTTAAGCAGCGTGTTGAGCAGTTTCGGGATCAGGTTCAGCGCCGTATCGCTGGTGAGCTGACCGAAGAAGAGTTCAAACCCCTGCGGTTGATGAACGGTCTGTACCTTCAGTTGCATGCTTATATGCTGCGTGTGGCCATTCCGTATGGCACGCTCAGTTCTTCCCAGATGCGCGCTTTGGCACATATCGCCAGAACGTATGACCGGGATTACGGGCACTTTACAACGCGGCAGAATATCCAGTTCAACTGGATCAAGCTGGAAGATACGCCAGATATTCTGAACGTGCTGGCCGATGCAGAAATGCACGCCATTCAAACAAGTGGTAACTGCATTCGTAACGTTACATCAGACCAGTTTGCTGGTGCTGCGGCGGATGAGGTTCTGGATCCGCGCGTGCATGCTGAAATCCTGCGCCAGTGGTCCACCCTGCACCCGGAATTTACGTTTCTGCCACGTAAGTTCAAGATTGCCATTTCCGGCAGCAAGCAAGATCGTGTTGCCGCGCGCTTTCATGATATCGGCCTGCTGGCCCGCAAGGGTGAAAATGGCCGTGCCGTGTTTGAGGTGTATGTTGGTGGTGGCTTGGGCCGTACCCCTATTGTGGGTGTAAAGCTACGAGATGACCTGCCAGAAGAAGATCTGATTGCCTATCTGGAAGCCGTGCTGCGTGTTTATAATGAATACGGGCGGCGCGATAACATGTACAAAGCCCGTATTAAAATACTGGTGCAGGCTTTGGGCGCAGAAGCTTTTCTGGCTAAGGTGAACGCAGAATTTGCAGCTATGGATCGGGCGCGCTATCGCCTGCCACCAGAAATTGTTGCAGCCATTCAGGCTCGCTTTGGCACGCCGGAGTTTCAGTCAGAAAACGGCGCGGCTGATGCGCTGGCTGCTCAACAAAAAGCAGATGCGGCATTTGATACATGGGTACGCACCAACACGCATGCCCACAAACAACCGGGCTATGCATGCGTTACTATATCCTGCAAGCCGGTTGGCGGTATTCCGGGGGATGTTACATCCGCCCAGATGGATCTGCTTGCTGATCTGGCAGATAAATACAGCTTTGGCGAACTGCGCATTACGCATTTGCAAAACGTGGTGTTGGGGCATGTGCGGCAGGATGCGCTGCATGAGCTGTGGCAGATTCTTAAAGCAAATGGGCTAGGCACGGCCAATATCGAGATGGTGACAGATATTATTGCCTGCCCCGGTCTGGATTATTGCGCGTTGGCTAATGCCCGTTCCATTCCCATTGCACAAAAGCTGAGCGAACGCTTTGGCGATGCCACACTCCAGCAGGAAATTGGTAGCCTACGGCTGAATATCTCTGGCTGCATCAATGCTTGTGGGCATCATCATGCAGGCCATATTGGTATTCTGGGTGTTGATAAACGGGGTGAGGAAGCGTTCCAGATCACTCTGGGCGGCAGCGCGATGGAAGATGCCTCGGTTGGGCAGATTCTGGGGTCTGCACTTTCTGAAGATGAAACGGTTGATGCTGTGGCGCGCATCATAGATACATATCTGGCCCAGCGTGATGCCGGAGAACGGTTTATTGATACGTGCCGCCGCCTTGGCACAGCCCCCTTCAAGGATGCAGCTTATGCCCCTGTTTGAAAACGGCCAGATTATTGAAGACACATGGCTGATTGCACAGGATGCTCAGCCTTTGCCGGAAGGTGATGTGCTAGTGCCGTTGGCGCGTTTGGCTGAAGGGCTGGGCCGTAATGGCAATGGACGTTTGGGCGTTTTGCTCAAACAGGATGAGCAGGTGGAAAACCTTAAAACTGCCCTGCCCCGGCTTGATGTTGTGTGCCTCACATTCCCCATTTTCCGGGATGGTCGGGCATTTACGCAGGCACGTACCCTGCGTGAACACCTGCACTATGCTGGCAAAATCCGTGTAACTGGGCATTTCCTGCCTGATCAATACGAGTTTTTGCTGCGTTGCGGGGTTGATCAGGTGGTTATTCCTGAAGGCAGCAAACTTGATGTGTGGGAAAAAGCACATCATCGCTTTACCATCGCCTATCAGCCTTCTGTGTTGACCGAAAAGCCGGAAGGTTTTGCGTTCAGGAGATTTCTCTCCTAATCAGGCTGCGTGATTATGCTGCGCACCCTGAAAACAGACTGTAAAATATTGGCCCGCAAGGCTGGCGTATGGAGTTTACGCCAGTACTTGGGATTTGCACTTAAAACCACGCGCTGGACGTTTCGGGTAAACGAACAGGCGTGGCCGCTGTTAACCAGCCAGAATGGGCAAACAGCAGTCGTAGCTTTCTGGCACGAAATACTGCCCCTTACGCCAGCTTTATGGTGGTGGGCCGAGCCTCAGAACCCTCATATCCGCCTGCGTGTGCTGATAAGCCGCAACCGTGATGGCCGCATGATTGCAGATGTGGTGGCTCCGTGGCGTATTTGGTCCATTGCCGGATCATCAGATTCCAAAGGAAAAAACAAAGGTGGTGCTGCGGCGCTTAGGCGGATGCGTGCAAGCTTGCGCAATGCCACCCTTGTTGCCATCACGCCGGATGGGCCGCGTGGCCCACGCAGGCAGGCACAGCAAGGTACACTGGCTCTTGCCAAGCTGGCGGGTAAACCCATTGTGCTGGTGGGCGCAACATGCACCGGCATACGGCTGAAAACATGGGATCGGATGATTTTTCCGCTGCCTTTTGGTCATGGCACTATGGCATGTGCTCCACCCATAGATATGCGGCGGCATAATCAGGAAGAAAACAGCAGCAGCGAAACTTTTACCCAACAGTTGGAACACGCGCTGGATAATATGATGCACCTAGCGCAACAGCCTTCCAACATGTCTTCTCCCGCAGGTTATTCGCAAGAAAAAGTAGCCCTTAGCCCACTTTCTCTTATGCCTTCGCGCGTGTGGCAGGTGGCAGCCTCTGTCCTTTCTCCCGCTTTGCCCTTTTTTCTGAGATGGCGGCAAACCAAAGGAAAAGAAATTCCAGCCCGTGTACGGGAAAAAATGGGTTTTTCTTCACTGCCTCGGTGCAGCGGAAATCTGGTTTGGTTCCATGCCGCCAGTGTGGGAGAAACCGTTTCCATCCTGCCGCTTGTTGCCGCGTGTTTGGCGCAAAAAGCTGATCTTCAGGTATTGGTCACAACAGGCACGGTAACGGCTGCACGTTTATTGGCACAGCGCGTTGTAAATCCGCGCGTTGTACACCAGTTTATGCCCTTGGATGTGCCGCGTTGGGGCAGACGCTTTTTAGATTACTGGCAGCCAAAAGCCGCTGTTTTTACAGAAAGCGAATTGTGGCCCAACATGCTGGGGCTATGCCATACGCGTAATGTTCCTGTCATGCTGGTTAATGGCCGCATGTCTGCATCTTCCTTTAAAGGATGGCAGCGTATGGGGGGAGTGGCACGGCGCATGTTGGAGCGTTTTGCGTGGGTTTCTGCCCGCTCTGATGAAGATGCACAGCGGCTGCAGCAACTGGGTGCCACCAAGCTGCTTGAAACGGGAGACCTAAAAACAGCCGCCCCGCCCTTGCCAGTAGATAAAGCCGAACTGGCACGTCTGAAAGAATGTTTGGCAGGACGCAGAATTTTGGCTGCGGTTTCCACGCATCCAGGTGAAGAGCAGCAGATTGCGCAGGCAGCCAAGCTTATCCGGCGTGATTACCCGGATGTGTTGGTGCTGGTTATTCCACGCCACCCAGAGCGTGGGGCAGACTTAAGCGTAATGCTGGGGTATGTGCCACGCCGTGGGGCTGGCCAGATTCCGACAGAAGATGATCTGCTTTGGGTGTGTGATACGTTGGGTGAGTTAGGGCTATTTTTCCGTTTGGCGCCCTGTGTGTTTATTGGCAACAGCCTGCCCGGCGTGCTGGGCGGCGGCGGTGGGCATAATCCGTTCGAGCCCGCTCGGCTGGGGTGTGCCATTGCATCTGGCCCATTGGTGCAGAACTTTACAGATGCCTTCCAGCACATGGCGGCAGGCGTTACGATTGTAAGCAACGCGCAGGAGCTGGCGGTATGGGCGCGGGACATGTTCGCAAACCCTTTCAAGCGCCAACAACTGGGTGAGAATGTGCAGCACATTGCGACAGCCAACGCAGATCTGCCGGAACGTCTGGCCAAGCATATTCTAGCGCAAATATGGTAAAGCTGCGCGCTCCCGCGTTTTGGAGCCAGCCTTCTGCAAAAATAAGGCCGCTTCTGTTATCTCCATTTGCGGGCATTGTAGCGGCAATAACGGCACGCAAGCAGCACCAGCAGGGCTGGACTGCTCCGGTGCCCGTGCTGTGCTGCGGAAATATTTCTGTAGGTGGCGCAGGCAAAACCACAGTTGTATTGGATTTAGCTGCCCGCCTGCTCCGTCGTGGTAAAAAGCCCCACATTCTCACGCGAGGATATGGCGGACGCCTACGCACAACAACACAAGTAAACCCGGCACAACACACCGCGCAGGATGTGGGGGATGAACCCTTGCTGCTGGCACAGCTTTGCCCTGTATGGGTTGGCGCAGATCGTGCGGCTTCTGCCCGTATGGCTGTGGCTCATGGCGCAGATTGCTTGTTGATGGATGATGGGTTTCAAAATCCATCCCTCTACAAAAATCTGTCCTTGCTGGTGGTGGATGGTGGCGTAGGCTTGGGCAATGGTTACGTATTGCCCGCCGGCCCGTTAAGAGAGCAGCCAGCGCAGGCTTTTGCGCGTGCACAGGCCACAGTTTTGATCGAGCCAGATAAAACAGGATTTCTGGCGCGGTTCGGGCACGTGGCGCCACATGTTATGCAGGCAGAACTTCAACAGTCCGATAATGTCAGCGCGTTACAAGGGCAGCGTTGCGTAGCTTTTGCGGGGCTGGGGCGGCCAGAAAAATTTTTTGAAGGGCTTAAAAACTGCAATATCACATTAGCGCAGACCGTAGCCTTTCCTGATCATTATTTTTATAAACAAAAAGATTTAAAGCGTCTGGCAGATATGGCTGTTTCTCTGCAGGCGTGTTTGGTGACAACCCCCAAGGATGCCGTGCGTTTGCCTGAATATTTCCGTCAGAAAGTACTTATCGTAGGGGTGGATCTGGTGTGGCAGAACCCAGCCGCGCCTGAGGACTTGCTGAACCAGTTTTTGAATGGATCAGCAGGATGAGCAGCAAAGCCCTTACAGCCACTTTGATGCAGGCAGAAGCTCTTCTTGCAAGCGGTCTGCTAAAGTTTCTTACATGGCTTGGCCCTTCTGCTGCTTCCAATGTTGCCGGGCGTGTCTGCCGTTTTATTGGCCCTAAACTGCCGGTTTCTGGGGTGGCATATCGCAATCTGGAACTGGCTATGCCAGAGCTAAACCCACAACAGCGGCGCCAGATTGTGCATGGTGTGTGGGAAAATCTCGGCCGCACGGTTGGAGAGCTGCCTCATATAGCAGCCTTGAAGGAAAACACGCGCTCTGGCCCCGGTTTTGAGGTTAAGGGTGCAGAATATCTGGAAGAACAGGCCCGCAAAGGTGGATCTGTTCTGTTTGTGTCTGGCCATATCGGAAATTGGGAAATGCTGCCCCCCGGTGTTGCACGGCATGGCACACCTTTTGCCTCTTTTTACCGCGCAGCGGGCAACCCGCTAATAGATGGCATGATCCGCCGGTTGCGTGATAAAGCCATGGGCAACACGCCTGTGCCGCTATTTGCCAAAGGTGCCAAAGGCGCGCGGGAGGCGCTTTCCTACGTCTCCAAGGGTGGCAGGCTGGGTATGCTGGTTGACCAGAAAATGAATGATGGCATTGAGGTCTCATTCTTCGGCCACCCCGCAATGACAGCCCCTGCCCTTGCCGCTATGGCGCTACGTTATCGCTGCCCTGTTATTCCCGGCTATGTAGAGCGCCTTGGCCCAGCCCGGTTGCGTATTGTGGTTGAGCCACCGTTGGACCTGCCAGATACGGGAGACCGCAAGCAGGATCTGCACATATTAGCGCAGATGATTAATGATCGCCTTGAAACATGGATAAGGCGCAAGCCAGAAAGCTGGCTGTGGTTACACCGGCGTTGGCCCAAGGATCTTTATAAGCGCAAAGCCTAGTTTTTTGGGCATGTGCATGCAAGGCATAGGCCGAATGCAGGCCTGCGCGCTCGTCTTGCTGCCTGTAAAGGCGTATGATGTGTTCAGCCTTTAATGCCTTATTTTATCAGGAGTTACAGCAATATGTCTTCACCCAGCCCTGCCCTTGCCACACGTTTGGAAGCCGCGCGGGCTGTGGTGCATGATGCCGCACAGATGGCCATGGCTATGCGTCCGCCACCGGGTGGGCCGCAGGCATCGCAAAAATCTGCACAGGACTGGCTGACAGAAACAGACGGTGCAGTAGAAGCCTTTATTGCCAACCGCATGAAAGCGCTTTTCCCCGATGATGGCTTCCAGGGGGAAGAAGGCGGCGTGGCACGCACAGGCAGCCTGCGCTGGGTGGTGGACCCTATTGATGGCACATCCAACTATGCACGCGGTCGCTGTCGGTGGTGTATTTCTCTTGGCTTGCTGGATGGAGATGAACCCGTTGCGGGTGTGATTGATGCCCCCGCTTTGGGCGAAGTTTATACTGCCCTGCGTGGATATGGCGCGTTTTTGAATGGCAAGCGCATTCAGGCTTCTCCGGTGAAGGATCCTGCCAGTTCCATGATTGAAATGGGCTGGAGCAACAGAGTGCCCAAACCTGTGTTTATGGAAAAAATGGATGCCATTATGGCAATGGGCACCATGCCGCGTTCTGGCGGATGTGGTGCGCTGGCGCTGGCTGACGTGGCAAGCGGGCGGCTGGATGGCTATATTGAAATCGTTATTAACCTGTGGGATGTGGCTGCCGCCCTGCCCTTGCTGGCAGAAGCTGGCGCACGAGTTTCACCTTTTCTGCAGGAAGGCGGGCTGACAGGGCCAGCTACAATTATGGCAGCAAACCCGCATATTGCGCAGGCTTTTTCCGAGGCCGTGTCCATTCCGCTGGCATAAATGAAAAACATGCACGCAGGGCCTTTCTGCGGCC
The DNA here is from genome assembly GCF_001628715.1 of Acetobacter oryzifermentans. NCBI lineage: Bacteria > Pseudomonadati > Pseudomonadota > Alphaproteobacteria > Acetobacterales > Acetobacteraceae > Acetobacter > Acetobacter oryzifermentans. The sequence goes on from NZ_CP011120.1 coordinate 1,318,510, forward strand.
ACAAAAGCGTGCTTTCTAGCAGATCATATTTACCGGCTTATTGTGGAGAATTCCGGCATGCGTCTGGTTACTCATCTTTCTTCTGCTTCTTTGGCTTTGGCTGCAGCGTTTTCTCTGTGTGTTGCAGCGCCGGCTCAGGCGGCTGATAAGCCGCAGGCACTGGTTGATAAGGCAGCCCTGAGCGTGCAGGATGTTTTTGTAGGCGCAACCAGCCGAAGTCCGATGGTAACCAATCTGGCTAAAGCGCGTGCTGTCATGGTGTGCCCAGATATGTTCCGCATGTCTATTGCATTTGGCGGCGCACATGGTGGCTGCCTGCTGCTGGCGCGTGATGCGCGCGGCTCGTGGTCTGATCCGGCATTTTACACCCTCAGCACCGCATCATTCGGTTTGCAATTTGGGGTGCAGAGTTCCGAGATCGTTTTCTTTGTCATGACAGATCGCGGCTTGCAGGCTCTGCTGGATAGCCAGTTCCAGTTTTCTTCCAATGCTGGAGCTTCTTTTGCCAGCATGAGCACGGCAGTTGCTAAAGGGAATGCGGGTGCACGCAACACGGATATTCTGATTGCCCAGAAATCTCAGGGTGTATTTGCCGGTGCTTCTCTGGGAGGCAGCAAGCTGACAGTGAACAGTGATGCTAACCGTGAATACTACAAGCAGAGTGTTGGGCCGGAAGATATTGTGGTGAGCATGCGTGTGAATAACCCGGATGCAGACCCCCTGAGGAGTGTGCTGATGCGTTATGCAGCCATGGCAAAAAACGTAAGTGCATCTTCTACATCCTCACGTGTCTCTAACAGCAACACGGTTTCTCAGAGCGATGCAGATGCTCTTGCCGCAGATACCGTTGGGGCATCTGGTGGCGGTGGCATCAAGCAGGAAAGCCTGAGCCCGTCTAGATAAGTTTTTTCTAGGTTAAAAATTAAGTGCTTTCTGCCCTTATGGGGTAGAAGGCGCTTAATGCGTATTATGCTGCCGAAAAGCAGAAACATTCCGATTATGTTCAGCCAGAGTGGTGGAAAAATTATGTCCACCATTGCCATTGGCCACAAAGAAAAGCGCATCTCCACTGGCAGGATGTGCTGCTGCTTCTAATGCGGACATGCCGGGTGAGCAGATAGGCCCGGGAGGCAACCCTGTAACAACATATGTATTATATGCGTCTGGCGTAGCAAGATCAGTGCGCGTAAGTGCGCGGCCCAACGGCGGGTTACCATGTGTTATGGCATAAATCACGGTTGGATCTGTTTGCAATTTCATGCCTTTTTGCAAGCGGTTTAGAAAAACACGTGCAACCATGGGCCTTTCTGCAGGTAAGGCTGTTTCTTTTTCTATCAGGGATGCCAGAACAAGCAGAAGCTGTGGGGATGGTATCATGCCATCAAGGGCTGGATCATGCTTTTGCCAGACAGTATCTAGCGCCGTTTGCATGGCGTTTTGCGCACGTTTTACAATATCCGCACGTTCGCTATTCCGCAGGTAATTATAGGTTTGCGGTAATGTGCTGCCTTCTGTGGGCAAGGGTGTTTCGCCCTCTAAAAAAGGAGCAGAGGCAATAACAGCTTGGATCTGATGGGCAGAAAGCCCTTCAGGAATGGTCAGCTTATGTAAAACAGGTTTACCATGCCGCAGAATAAACAGCACATCCTGCATGGAAACATGCTGCGGAAAATGCAGTTCTGCCGCGTGTAGCTGGCCGCTTTTACGTGTAAGAGAAATGGCCGTGACAAACAGCTTATCTGTGAACCAGCCAGATGGCAGCACCTGCGCGTGTTGCAGTGCATTTAAGGTGCTGGCGTAACCACCGTGTGGCACAACAACATCCGTAGCTTCTGGCAAAAACCCCGGTTTTATATAGCTATACCATGCAAAAAAACCTGTTCCTCCCCCTGCTAATGCAGAAAGAAGAAACAGGCCCCCTAGCCATTTCAGGGCAGCACGACCTTTTTTGGTAGGCTGTTTTGCAGGCTTTCTTTTTGGTTTAGACGCCACGCACAATCAGGCTGGCATTTGTGCCGCCAAATCCAAAGCTGTTAGAAAGAGCCACGTTGATTTCCCGCTGCTGCGCTGTATGGGCAATGCGGTCAATCACGCTTTCACGCGATGGGTTATCCAAGTTCAGCGTAGGCGGCGCCACGTTGTCCCGAATAGCCAGAATGGAGAAAATGGCTTCTACTGCACCAGCCGCGCCAAGCAAATGGCCTGTGGCCGATTTGGTGGAAGACATGGCCAGCTTACGGGCATCATCACCAAACAGGCGTTCAACAGCTTCCAGCTCAAGGTCATCCGCCATGGTGGAGGTGCCGTGGGCGTTAACATAGTTGATGTCTGCCGGGGTAAGATCTGCACTTTTCAGTGCAGCGCGCATGGCGCGGTATGCCCCGTAATGGCCTTCTGCCGGTGCGGTAATGTGGTATGCATCACCAGACATGCCATAGCCGATAATTTCGCCATAAATTTTGGCGCCACGGGCTTTGGCGTGTTCATATTCTTCCAGCACAACAACGCCGGAACCTTCACCCATTACAAAACCATCACGGTCTTTATCCCATGGGCGGGAGGCTTTTCCGGGGGTGTCATTAAAGCCGGTAGATAGCGCACGGGCTGAGCAAAAGCCAGCAATGCCCAACGGGCAAACGGTTGCTTCTGCACCACCAGCTACCATTACGTCGGCATCACCAAACATGATAATGCGCGCGGCATCACCAATGGCATGCACGCCGGTAGCGCAAGCCGTAACAACTGAATGATTTGGCCCCTGAAAACCATATTTGATGGAAACATGGCCAGAAACCAGATTGATGAGAGCGGACGGGATAAAGAACGGCGAAAGACGCCGCGCCCGACCTTCATGCACGGTAATGGAGGCATCATAGATGGTTTGAAGACCACCAATGCCAGAGCCAATCATTACACCGGTGCGGCATTTATCTTCTTCGGTTTCAGGTTTCCAACCGGAATCCTCCACCGCTTCCGTTGCTGCCACCAACCCCATGTGAATGAAGCGGTCCATTTTGCGCTGGTCTTTGGGGGAAATCCACTCGGAAAGTGTAAGCTTTCCTTCTGCGGTCGGCCCTTCCGGCACTTCCCCAGCCACATGGGCCGGCAGATCGCTTGGGTCGAACTGCGTGATTCTACCAATCCCGCTTTCGCCTGCAATCAGACGTGACCATACGTTTTCAACACCCAGACCCAGAGGTCCGACGATGCCCATTCCGGTGACGACTACCCGTCTCCGTCCAGAATTTACTCCGGCCGACTGCAACAAACCAGCCCGCTCCCTGTTCTGCACGTATATGGTCCCTCAAATAGTAGAGGGACCCACAGTTCCGTTAAACGCAAAATTACCTGAAAATCAGGCAGCTTTTTGCTTTTCGATGTAATCGATAGCATCTTTAACGGTGGTGATTTTTTCCGCTGCATCTTCCGGGATTTCGACATTGAAGGCTTCTTCAAACGCCATCACCAGCTCAACGGTATCAAGGCTGTCAGCGCCCAGATCATCGATGAACGATGCATCCGGTGTGACCTTGCTTTCCTCGACGCCGAGATGCTCGACCACGATTTTCTTAACCTTATCAGCGATTTCGCTCATCTGTCTTTGTATCCCATAGGCCCGGTTTTACATGCGGGCAGGTTGTTCTGGTGCCTGCTCTACCACAATCCCTATTGGTGGAAGAATAGAAAACAGCACTGCTTCCGTTATTCTTCCCCAGCAACAGGGGTTGCGGGCGCTTAGCACGTTTTTCCATCACAAGCCAAGGCAAACCGGAAAAGTCTTTCTTCCGCCCCCTTGATTATGCGCGTGTTTGCATAGTCTGTCTGCCACATCTGAAAGTATTTTGCACCCTCTCTTCTGCGCAGACATTCTAGAGGCCAAATTTAAGGGAGAACTCCCTTAAACCATTGCCATGCCGCCGTTTACGTGCAGCGTGGTGCCTGTAATCCATGCGGCTTCGTTTGATGCCAGATAGAGCACGGCAGAAGCCACATCTTCTGGCTGGCCTAGGCGGCCCAGTGGAATCGCACCCAGCAGTTTTTCTTTTTGCGCATCGGGCAGAACGTCTGTCATGGGGGTAACAATAAAGCCTGGGGCCACAACATTTACCGTAACGCCACGCGAACCGGCTTCCTGCGCCAAGGATTTGCTCATGCCCACAATGCCTGCTTTTGCAGCCGCATAGTTGGCCTGCCCAGCATTGCCGGTGGAACCGATAACCGAGGAAATATTGATAATACGCCCTGCCCGGCGGCGCAGCATGCCCTTAAGTGCGGCACGGCACAGCCGGAAAGGAGAGGACAGATCCACGTTTAGAACCTGATCCCAGTCTTCATCTTTCATGCGTAGGGCCAGCATATCGCGCGTAAGGCCCGCGTTGTTGACGAGAATATCAACAGGCGTCCCAGCAGCTTCTTCCGCTTTGGCAATAAGGCCATCGGCTTCTGCTGGATCAGAAAGGTTGGCTGCCACGTAAAATGCACGCCCTTCCCCCAGTTCTTCCGCCTGCTTCTGCAACACGGCTTCTCGCGTGCCAGACAGCACAACCTTTGCACCCTGTGCGTGCAGCAAACGCGCAATGGCGCTACCAATACCGCCTGTTGCGCCTGTAACCAGTGCGGTTTTTCCGTCCAGTTTGAACATAATTTTTGTTTACCCGCTGTTTTTACAAAGTTTTCAGGAAAGATTCGATATCGGCTGGCGTGCCCACAGAAAGGCCAGATACTTCGGAATCAATGCGTCGCACCAAGCCAGAAAGCACCTTGCCTGCACCAATTTCTACAAATGTATCCACACCCATGCCGACCATAGCGGCCACACTTTCCCGCCAGCGCACACGGCCAGTAACCTGACGCACCAGATTTTGCCGAATCGTATCGGTATCCGTTTCGCGCTCGGCTGTTACATTGGCAATTACGGGCACAATCGGGGCGGTAATGTTAGCTTTGGCTAATGCTTCGGCCATCACATCTTCTGCTGGCTTCATGAGCGAAGAATGAAATGGTGCAGAAACCGGCAGCTTGAGTGCGCGCTTGATCTTCAATTCTTTGGCGATAGCAATGGCTTCATCAATACCTGCAATCTTGCCGGAAATAACAATCTGGCCGCCGCCGTTATCATTGGCAATTTCTACATCGCCTTTGGCAGAGGCTTTGGTGCAGATATCTTCTGCCTGTGCCAATGTTACGCCAATCAGGGCCGCCATGCCGCCTTCCCCAGCGGGAACGGCTTTCTGCATGGCCTGCCCGCGCAGCCGTAGCAGGCGTGCGGCTTCTGCCACACCAAAGGCACGCCCCGCGGCCAGAGCAGAGTATTCCCCCAGAGAATGCCCAGCAAGCAACGTAACTTTGCCAGCAAGATCCAAACCGCCATCCTGTTCCAGAACGCGCAGAACAGCCATGGACACAGCCATAAGCGCAGGCTGAGCGTTTTCTGTGCTGGTAAGGCTTTCTATCGGGCCTTCAAAAATGATTTTGGAGAGTTTTTCGCCCAGGGCGTCATCAACTTCTTCAAAAACAGAACGCGCCGCAGGAAAAGCCTCTGCAAGCTCCTGCCCCATGCCAACAGACTGGCTGCCCTGTCCGGGAAAAACAAATGCGTAAACGGCCATGATACTCACTGTTCCAAATTTTTCCTTGCCAAACGGATGGAAGCCACCTGCTTTGGCAAGATCATGAACTGCACGGGCTGCTTTCTATGCTTTGCGCAATATGGCGGCCCATAAAAAGGAAGCCACGCAAAACGCAGGCCGGCAGGAAATCGGGGGCAGAATACGGCGCAGTTTAACGCTGCACAATACGCCAGCCCAGAACAAGCAGTGCATCCCAAGGCAGGGCAAGGCATTCATGCGCGATACGTAGGAGTTTTTTGCGCATGTTGGGAACATGCGGCTGAGCACGTAAAAATGGCACGGGCTGCACTCTCCACCCCGCAAGACGCATGAGCAAAACACAGCGCGGTAGGTGCAAAGGGCTGGAAACAACCGCTATGGGCTGAGCCGTAAGATACCCTGCCCGGCGTAGCAGACGCGTGCAAGCAACAGCGGAATCAAACGTATCTCCTGCCGTGGGCTCGGGCAGAATACATTTTGGAGCAATACCAGCCTTTAACAGGCAGGCGGCCATAACGCCTGCTTCCGTCTGGCCATTTTGTGGCACGCCACCTGTAGGAATATACATAACAGGCCCATGCGCAGCGCCAAACATAAGCGCAGAATGCACCCTGTTTAACAGCGCAACAGACGGGCTGCCATCCGGGTTGAGGGCTGCACCAAAAATAATGACGGGCAGTGCTGACATTTCAAATCTCTTTCCCGCAGAGAATGTTTTTAAGCCGGTGGACGCAAGAGCACGCGGTTCAGCCGTTCCAAAGTAGTAAAACCTTCTGCCCACACTTTGCGAAATTTGTTTTCTGAAATACCGCGAGGTGCCACGGCTTCTGCCAAAGCACCAACAGTACGTTCACCATCAATCAGGGGCAGGATGCCGCGCATTTGTGGTGGCAAGGGAATGGGTACAACCAATGTGCCAAAAGCAAAAGGCAGCGTGTGGTCTGGCTGCATCTGCTTGGCCAATTCTACCCCCGGTATTTCACGCATGATTGGCACGGCAGAAAAATCCATGGGGTCTGGCGGCGTAATGCGTGCGCCCTTGCGGACAACATAAGCAACATGAGTGGGCATATTACCTGCAAGGTCTTCCGCTATGGCAGCCTGCTGTTGCCACGGCAGGCTGCTTATGCGCGCGCGCAGGCGTGGATCTGGCAAAAACAGGGTTGGATCATATCGTGCCGGTTCCATTAAGCAGGAAGGTTCCAGCCCGGCTTTGCCCAGAAAATCTAAAAACTCTGTAACGGTATAAGCGCGGTCTCTGGGGTTCAGCAGCAGATCGTATAAGCCTGCATCACCGCCAGAAAGGTGATCTCCAAAGTTGCCGTTTTGCCGCAACCACGCAGTGGCAGGCAGCGTGCGCATCACGCGGCGTGCCATATCGAGCCGTGTTTGAGGAGATTCGGAATGAGGCGCAATTTTTTCCAGCGCATCCTGCGCCATGTAAACACCTGTGCGCCCATAAGGTGCATAGACCATCAGCCCCATGCCACCACCGGGTGCGAGGTGTTTTTCTAACATGGCTAATGCGGCATCAGGATCTGGGAGATGATGCAGTACGCCACAGCAATCAATATAATCAAAAAGGCCCAGATCCAGCGCATCTAGTTCTGTCAGAGACCCCTGAATGAAGCGGATATTTGCCAGCTCCCGCGTTTGCGCCCGTGCCTGCGCAATGGAAAGCGCCTTTTGGGAGCGATCTACACATACAACCTCACCGGGGCGTCCGGCACGTTGCAGGTGTGTTGCCAGCATAATGGCACCATCCCCGGTGCCGCACCCTGCCACCAATGCCCGCAAAGGCTGGCTTTGCGCCCGTTTGGCGCCAAAAACCCAGTAGTCAATTTCCCGCAAATGGCTGGGGCTGCCTATTAAAAGGCGCTTGGCCTCATCCTGCGGGTTTCTTTCTGGGTATGGATACGCCTCATATTGGGCGGCTAGGCTGGAATCGCGCGTATCGGCGGGGGATTGATCTGTCATGCTGGCGCGGCCTTTCCTTAGCGGGGCAGCAGTTTGCCGCGCTGCCAGGCTTCTGCTGCTTCATCGGCTGTCATGCCTTCAACACGCATGGCGTAATCCATGGCGCTGATAATTTTGGCGCTGAGCATCAGCTCATCCAATTCGTCCAGAAGATCCTGCTCCATTTCATCCTTGATTTCTGCACGGATCAGAATGCGCGCGTCTTGTTCGCCCCCCAATGCATTTTTGGGATCGTTCAGAATACGGAAACCGCCAATGTGGAACAGAAAACAAGGCTGAAACAGTGGCATCAGCACCAGTTCTTCCCGCTTGAGGGCAGCGTTCAGTTCTGCCAGTGCTTCTTCATCCGGTAACACTTTCAGGCTGAAGCCGGTGGTATCCAGCCCATACTGCTGCAACACTTTTTCCATGTGCTTTTGCAAAGATACAGGCGTGATAATCGTGCGGGAAAGTTCTGGCCCAGCCTGTGCTACGTCATCCAAAGATGTCAGCGGCGTATCTTCTGCAGAAATGCAGCAATGAGCTGCGGGACGAAACAGATTGCCAAGCGGAAGAATACCGGGGGCCAGCATGCCCGCATCTTCATCCGGCAGCCATGCAGAAACGTAAAAATCAACCTCACCCTTTTTGAGCATGTCTGTCAGCACGTCTTTGGGGCCGGTTACAATATCCGGCTCTACATCATTGGCTTCCAGAACGCGGATGATTGCTGCTGCCGTAGCCTCATGCACGGTGGTTTCGGGGTATGCGAGGGTCAGGCTTGTCATCTCAGGATCCTTTCAGATCTACTCGAACTGGTGATGGTCTGCGTAGTCCTTGCAGCAGGAGAAACCCATGAGGCAATCCCTGAAATGGAAATAACAGGATTTCTTAATGATTTGGTGCAAGGCTGAGAGCAAAAAAAAGCCGCCCTTCCCTTGGAAGGGAAGAAGGCGGCCAACCGGAATGCATAACTTAAACAGGGGTGTTTAAGCGGCAACAATGCCCTGTTCGCGCGGCATGACGGGGCGGATCATGTTCAAGGCATCTGCAAAAGTGTTGAAGCTGCCCAGTTTATTATCACGGATAGCATCCATAACAATCCAGCGGTTGCCGTGGCAGTAAATCTGGTAAGCAGGATCTGGAGTTTCGCGCACCCATACCACAACGTAACCAGCAGAAATGCCGGCCTGCTTCTGTTCAGACACAAAAACATCTGCATCGCAAATGCCCATGGGCTGAGCAGCCTGCACCCAACGGGTAAGGTAAGCCTGCTGGCGGGATGTGATTTCCATCTGGAATGGAATGATCTGGCAGGTGTGTTGCTGAGAAGATGCTGTTGTGCGCGGCATGGTTTCTTTTATCCCCCTGACAATCCCGGTTCGGTCTTGATGTTTGGAGTGTAAAAGAGCTGCAGCGCGCTACGCTATGAGAAAACGAATATTAACGCCTCAAAAGCAGGCAGGTTTGAGGCTTCGTGACGAAAAAAACACAAACGCACATGAAGTGCACAATTTTTATGCCTGTTTTTTGTGCAAATGACTTTCTGTGGTGCAGAAAAAAGAATCAGAACTTAGCCGAAACCATTAATGAACCATAGTTAAACAGGCCAGACTTGGCTGTGGTGAACTGCTGCGTCTGCCAAACCTGGCTGTAGGAAATGCGCAAACCGCAGAACATGAAGGCCAAACCGGCATGAATTTCACCCACATCCCACTTTTTAATCACGTGTAGGGAATTGCTGCGCATGGTGTTGCCTTGCAATGAGGCATCATACCCAACGGCTTCACCCGTTACGCCACCAAAGATGTACCATGAAAAGGGACGCCGCGATTTATAGGCATCCGTACCATCTGTGCCGGAAGCCTGAATGGTGGGTGTGCCGAAATCACTATCCAGCCCCTGCCCGATCCGGAACACATCACCAATGCGGCCATAAATCTGATAATCACCAATGGCGGCGGCGGCAGATGGCAGCATGTCAAATTCCACGCCAAACACATGCGCCAAAGGCAAACGCCAGATACGCCCACCCTGCACCTGAAAGATGGGCTGATTTTTAAGCTGATGAGACCAGCCCTGATTTTTGGTATCACCAATCAGGCCGTGGAATCCATTCTGGAGCTGCTCGCCCAAGCCACCCGACCCCATAATACCAAACTGAATGCCAAACACGCTGCGGGTTCTGTCCGTATCATTAATAAGATTTACGGTGCCCAGCAGCAGGCTGGAATAAGGCCTGTCATTAATACGCGCAGTTTGCGCTTGCCCCGGAGCCCACGGGCTGGAAACCTGTGTATTGCGCGGCGTGAAGATAAGCTGCTGCAGGCCAATGCTAATACGCTGCACGCCTTCCCCCCAAATGGCCTTGTTAATGGCGGCAATGGGGGTGGGCAGCGTATTGGTGCCAGATGTCCAGTTAAAACGCAGGCCACTGGTATAATATTGGTCCGATGTGCCTTTTAGGGTGGTGATGGCATCGTTTTCACCCTGAAGGGTCCATGTGCCTTTGTTGTCAGAGGCAGGAGTCGCTTTGGCGGAAGAAAGAGAACACACGGATGCCCCTGCCAGCATAAGAGACGCAAGGGCAAGGCGCCGTGCGCGAAGCCGTTTTAAAACTACGGGCATGCTTTTTCTTCCATTTGGCCATGTGCGGGCATGATTCTAGGCTGTTCTTAATGGATAATACCCGCACAAGAAAGCCCGTTTCCCCTTATCCTGTCTGGCTGTGGCTATCATGCCAACGTCAGACCTCTATGGGCGCAGAGGTATCACATAACTGTGAGATCAAGAAAAGTGTGTGAAACTCCCGCCAATTTCATGCTTTCCTATAGTCGCACGCTGTTGGCTGTGCTACGGAAACAGTGGGCGCATTTGCAGCTTTCAGGAACGGGAACGGTGGCGTTTTCTTCAAATTACGTAAACCTGTCAACCCATTCCGGCAAACTGCCCGTTTTTCAATATCGGGAGAAGCTTCAGCCTTCTCCGTACTCCAGGATCAAGACCGTTGAAAAGTAACAGGACCGACCGCAGCTCTCGTTTTCCTCGCCGCGGCGGATTTGATGACGATTACATGTCCATGCCTTCCTTTGGTGAGCGCCCTGCTTTTGGTGGCGGTGACCGTGGTGGATTTGCACCGCGCCGTGGCGCTGGTGGTCCGCAGGTTGTGGCTTCCGGGCCGGAAGTTGGTGCAACTGTTAAATGGTTCAACAGCGAAAAAGGCTTCGGCTTTGTTGAACTGGCAGATGGCACCGGTGATGTATTCCTGCACGCCAATGCACTCTCTCAGGCAGGCCATCAGGGTGTAAGCCCGGGTGCGACACTGGTTGTACGGATTGGCCAGGGCCCGAAAGGTCGCCAGGTTGCGGAAGTTATTTCCGTTGACGAAAGCACCGCCCAGCCAGAACGCCCCCGTGCACCGCGCCCCGGTTTTGGCAGCCGTCCGGCTGGCCGCCCTGCCCCGGATCTGTCCATGGCTGAAGACACACGTGGTACCGTGAAATGGTACAACTCTGTCAAAGGCTTTGGCTTCATCACACCGGAAAGCGGCGGTAAGGACATTTTTGTTCACGCTTCTGCTCTTGAACGGTCTGGCCTGAGCGCACTGAACGAAGGTCAGGGTGTAAACGTAAAGGTGGTTCAGGGCCAGAAAGGCCCAGAAGCTGCTGAAGTTTCTCCGGCCTGATCCTGATTTAGAATTAGGTTTCAAGAAAAAACCCCGGTTATGCCGGGGTTTTTTTATGGGTTCTAGCTTGAGACTATGTCCGTTTTTATAAAGTGGACGGGAACGTTTAGTAGTCCCCCTTCCCCTTATTTCGGATTAAGCGCGCTTTATCACGCTGCCAATCTCTGTCTGCAATGCTCTGCCGCTTGTCGTGGGTTTTTTTGCCAACGCCTAAGCCAAGCGTAACTTTAGCCAAGCCTCTCTCATTAAAATGCACATTCAATGGCACCAAAGTTGCGCCCTGTTTGGCAATGGCGCCTATAAACTTACGCATTTCCTTCCGGTGCATCAGTAATTTACGTGGTGCACGCGTATCAAAACGGGAAAGAACCCCCCCCTGATATTCAGGGATATAGCTGTTAAACAGCCATAGTGATCCATCCCGTTCACCAGCAAAGGCTTCGTTAATAGTGGCACGGCCAAGGCGCAGGCTTTTAACCTCGGCACCTCTTAGTACAAGCCCAGCTTCAATGGTTTCCAGAATATTATAATTGAAGCGCGCCTTACGGTTTTGCGCCACCATGCCATGAGAGATCATGGAACTTTTGGTAGATTTTCCCGATTTTGAACTCATCAGTTTAGTAGCCCGATATCAACCAAAGCCGCACGTATCTTCTCGCGAGAAGGTTCGGTGAGGGGGGCAAGCGGTAGGCGGCAGGTTTCACCAGCCAGCCCTAACAGGCTGGCAGCGTATTTGGCCGGAGCCGGATTGCTTTCGCAAAAAAGCGTATCATGCAAAGGCAAAAGCTTATCCTGAATAGCAATGGCATCCTGCACGCTGCCTTCCTGCCATGCTTTTTGCACATTGGCACACAAGGCAGGCGCAACATTGGCGGTTACACTAATGCAGCCATCGCCCCCGGCAGCCAAAAACGCCACAGCGGTACCATCTTCCCCAGAAAGCTGGTTAAAGCGCTTTTCTACGGCGCGGCGCACCTGCAATGGGCGCAGAAGGTTGGCTGTGGCATCTTTTACACCAATAATATTTGGGTGTCGTGCCAGACGCGCCATTGTTTCTACGCTGATATCAACAATGGAACGGCCGGGAATATTGTAAAGAATAACCGGAATGGAAATGGCATCCGCAATAGCCATGTAATGCCGGTAAAGCCCTTCCTGCGTGGGTTTGTTATAATAAGGCGCCACTACCAATACAGCGCTTGCCCCAGCTTTTTCTGCATACTGGGCCAGATCTACGGCTTCGGATGTGCTGTTTGATCCCGCACCCGCAATAACAGGAACGCGGCCCGCTGATACTTTAATGGTGCGTTCTACAACCGCGTGGTGTTCAGCATGAGAAAGGGTTGGGCTTTCTCCCGTTGTGCCAACGGCGCATAAGGCAGATGTTCCCTCACGGATCTGCCAGTCCACCAGTTTTTCGAACGAGGCAAAATCCAGACTGCCGTCCCGGTTCATGGGGGTAATCAGCGCGGTAATAGACCCGGAGAAAAAGGTATCAGACATGGGCAGTCACTTATCCTGAAATGGCATGTACCGGCATACTGCGCGGCGTGTCCTGCCCTTCGGCAGAGGTATGCTGGCGGAAGGGCGATTGAGGGTAGACACCTAGAATTGTGGTGTTCTGTGCAAAAAAATCAAGCTCAGCCAGTGCTTTACTCAAGCGTATATCATCTGGATGTCCATCAACATCCAACAAAAAGCGGGAGGCGGCAAAGGTTTCACCAGACATGTAGCTTTCCAGCCGGGTCATGTTAACGCCGTTGGTGGCAAAACCGCCCAGTACTTTATACAACGCGCCGGGCTGGTTTTTGACACTGAAGATGAGTGTCGTCATCACATTAGGAGTTTCTACCGGCGGACGATCTGCCGTGCGGGAGGCAATGTAAAAACGGGTGGTGTTGTGGTCTGCGTCTTCTACATTCTTTTTAAGAATGTCCAGCCCGTAGAGTTCTGCCGCCAGAGCAGATGCCACAGCAGATTCTTCCGGTTTTTTCCATAGGGCTACCAGTTCCGCAGCTCCTGCCGTATCAAACTCGGCCACGGGTTCCAAATTGTAATCACGAATCAGGTTTCGGATTTGTCCTAAAGCTACCGGGTGGGTATGTACACGCCGCACCTGCTCCATACGCGTGCCAGGCACAACCAGCAGGCAGTGTTCTACCCTTTGAAAGTGCTCTCCCACAATTTGCAGGCCAGAAGCAGGCAATAGGGAATGAATATCAGGCACACGTCCGGCCAAGCTGTTTTCGCACGCCAGCATGGCCAGTTCTGCCCGGCCCTGATGCACGGCATCAATAGCATCGGCAAAGGTACGGCATGGCAGGGTTTTCCATCCCGGCTTGGCATTACGGCAGGCCAGATCAGAATACGCGCCCGGTGTGCCCTGAAAGGCGATAACCTTTTGTGTCATGCCTCAATTATGCTCCAAATGCACGGCGTGCACGTTCCAGATCTTCTGGTGTATCCACCCCAAATGGTGCTGATGCAAGGCGTGTGCAGCCAATACGCATGCCAGCTTCCAATGCACGGAGCTGTTCCAGACTTTCCCGCTTTTCCAAACCGGATGGTGGGAGGGCTACAAATTGTGCCAAAGCTGCTCTGCGCCACCCATAAACACCAATATGGTGCCATAGCGGCCCATCACCCCATGGAATAGGTTGGCGAGAAAAATAAAGAGCGGGCGCTATTTGTGCATCCCCTGAAAAATCACAGGCGACCTTTACCACAGAAGCCGCGTTTTTTTCTGCATCCGATGTTACAGGTGCGACCAATGTGCCAACATCGTACATCGGGTTGGCCATAACGCTCATAACGGCGCGTAGGGCTTGCGGTTCAAATGTCGGCAGATCACCTTGCAGGTTCAGCAGCACATCATATTTGCCATCGGGGTCAAAGGCCTGAGTGGCCTGCCATACTCTGTCTGACCCGGAGGGGAGGTCAGGATCTGTTAGAATCGCGGTGCCACCTGCTGCGGTGACGGCATCATAAATTTCCTGATCCGCTGCGGCCACCACAACCGGGCCAATATTGGCGGCCATGGCGGCATCCCACACACGTAGAACCATGGGGCGGCCAGCAATGTCTGCCAGCGGCTTTCTCGGCAGGCGTGTGGAAGCAAGCCGAGCAGGTATGACAACAAGAGAAGAAACCATCAGCTTGCTCCGAAAAGCGGCTCGTCTTATAGCCGGTTGAAAGCGGCGCGCAGTTTATGAAAGCTGCACGGTAAACGCAACCGGCAGAAAGTGAGGTGCCTCCCGGCATGGATGGTAGGTTTCTGAACAGAATAGCGGTTTCCGCCGTATTAAGTGCGGGAGTGTTGGCAACATGTGTGTTTGCCGCCCGCAGCACTGTGCCAGATACAACCCCTGCCCGCCCTGCTTTTTCCTTGCCGGGGTTGGAGCCTGTACCTATCGCTCCGTTTATGGCGCAGGCCAATGTGCAACGTGGTGGCGCAACCGTCAGGCAGGTTTGCGCACAGTGCCACGCTTTGGCTGGTGGATCTGCGGAAAACGCTGGGCCACCGCTGGCCAGTGTTGCAGGGCGTGCTGTGGCATCCTGCGCTGGCTACGCCTATTCTGCGGCTTTGCAGCAGCATGCAGGCCAACACTGGACAGACCAGATGCTGGCAGATTGGCTTATGGCCCCTGCCCGCTTTGCGCCCGGTACACGTATGTCACTCACCGGCATACCTGATCCCGCCCAGCGGGCAGATGTTATTGCATTTCTTCATACTCTCGGCGGGCAGGCTGCGCCCGCACAGGCAGGATGCACACCATGACACATTCGGAAGAACTCGGCCTTTTTACAGATGTAGCAACCATGATGGCAGATGCCGCCCGCACGGTTGTTCGCCCGTGGTTCCGACGGGATGTGGCGGTGGACGATAAAAAGGATGAAAGCCCCGTAACCATTGCGGATCGCAGTGCGGAACGGGTGATGCGCGCCATTCTGGCCGAGCGCTTGCCAGATCATGGCGTGTTTGGTGAGGAGTTTGGCCATGAAAACGCAGCGGCTCCGTGGCAATGGCTGCTGGACCCAGTTGATGGTACGCGATCCTTTGTAACGGGGCGGCCCATGTTTGGTACGCTTATTGCCCTTTGCCATCATGGCGTGCCGGTGCTTGGGCTGTTGGATCAGCCGGTTCTGGATGAGCGCTGGTTGGGCGTGAAGGGCCAGCCTACGCAGTTTTTTTCACCGCTGGGCGGACGCCCTGCTACACGCCAGAACGTGGCGTTAGAAGCAGCAGAAATGTCCTGCACTTCCCCCGAAATGCTGGAACTGGCCCCGCATACAGGTTGGAAAACCCTAAAAGCCTGCGCCAAACGCATGACATGGGGGGGGGATTGCTACGCCTATGGTCTTCTGGCTTTAGGGCAGATTGACCTGATAGCCGAATGTGACATGAATCCGTGGGATTGGGCCGCCCTTGTACCTGTTATTGAAGGTGCCGGTGGCACCATAACGGCGTGGGACGGTACGCCCTTGCGGATGGATGGAGACCGCACAGTTCTAGCTGCGGGTTCGGCCCCCCTGCATCAGCAAGCCGTGGCAACTTTGCAGGCAGATCGCTAGATTTCGGCGTCATTTCTTTATCTCTCATGCGGCAGCCCTATCAATTTTGTGGTTTTTGAGATAGGTCTGCGGCTCGGCACAACAGCTATTTGGTCGGTTCTACATGAGTACAAGCACGCACCTGTCTCTCCCCAAGGACAAGATCCGCATTCTGCTGCTGGAGGGTATCCACGACAGTGCCGTCGCCCTTCTTAAGGCCAGCGGTTATGAAAACGTTGTGCGTCATAAAGGCGCGCTGGAGGGGGATGCCCTCAAAGAAGCGCTGGAAGGTGTGCATATTGTCGGCATTCGTTCCCGCACGCAGCTGACAAAGGACGTGCTGGATGGCGCAGACCGGCTTATGGCCATTGGCTGCTTCTGTATCGGCACCAATCAGGTTGATCTTGAAGCCGCGCGTATGAACGGTATTCCCGTTTTTAACGCGCCTTACAGCAACACACGTTCCGTGGCGGAACTGGTGATGGGCGAAATTGTTATGCTCATGCGCCGCATTTTCCCCCGCTCTGTGGAATGCCATGAGGGCAAATGGTCTAAATCCGCTCATAATAGCTGGGAAGTGCGCGGCAAAACGCTGGGTATTGTCGGTTATGGCTCCATTGGCTCCCAGCTTTCCGTGCTGGCAGAAGCCTTTGGCATGCGTGTGGTGTATTACGATGTGGTGGACAAACTGGGCCACGGCAATGCGCTACCAGTAGAAACGCTGGAAGACCTGCTGGGGCAGAGCGATGTGGTGAGCCTGCACGTGCCACAGTTGCCCACAACCAAGAACCTGATGGGTGAAGCCCAGATCAAGGCGATGAAGAAAGGATCTTTCCTCATCAACAACGCACGCGGCAACGTGGTTGATCTGGATGCCTTGGCAGAAGCGCTGAAAAGCGGCCATCTGCTGGGTGCCGCTATTGATGTGTACCCCAAGGAACCCAAAGGCCCGAACGACAAGCTGGAAACACCATTGCAGGGGCTGGATAACGTTATTCTTTCCCCGCATGTTGGTGGTTCCACCGTGGAAGCGCAGGAACGCATTGGCGTGGAAGTGGCGCGTAAGCTGGTGGAATATTCCGATGTGGGATCCACCTTTGGTTCCGTGAATTTCCCCGGCGTACAGTTGCCGCAAAGCCCACGTGGCACCCGCTTTATGCATGCGCATCGCAACGTGCCGGGTATGATGATGCGCCTGAACGAAATCTTCATGAATGCAGATTGCAACGTTACGGCGCAGTTTTTGCAGACGGATGGAGAAATCGGTTACGTGGTGATTGAAGCCGATACCGGCGGCAGCACGGAACTGGATGATCGTCTTTTGCAGGCATTGCGTGGGCTGGAAGGCACAATCCGCGCACGCTTGATTTACAAAGGTAAATAAGCGTGTCTATCGGGGCGGGAATACTCAATTCCCGCATCCGAAGCTTTGCTTTTTGCGGCATAGAAGCCCGCCCCGTTTGGGTGGAAGTGCAAATTTCCAGCGGTTTGCCAGCCTTTTTAATGGTTGGTCTGCCGGATAAAGCCGTGGCAGAAGCGCGCGAGCGTGTGCGTGCGGCACTTACTTCCATTGGGCTTGCGCTGCCCGCCAAGCGTATTCTGGTTAATCTGGTTCCTGCGGATATTCCCAAGGAAGGATCTCATTTCGATCTTCCCATTGCGTTGGCATTGCTTACCGCCATGGGCGTGATACCGGGTGAGGAAGTGGCGCGTTATGCCGCTTTAGGTGAACTTTCCCTAGATGGACGGCTTAACCCTGTTGCGGGTGTGCTTTCTGCTTCTCTGGAAGCATCTTCCATGAATCTGGGTTTGGTGTGCCCTGCGGCGCAGGGGCAGGAAGCCCTGTGTGGTGGAGATATTTCCATTCTGGCCGCACCAGATTTGCTGGCGCTTATCAACCATTTTAACGGGCTACAGGTTTTATCTCCCCCAATATTTTCCGCGCAGGAAGATGAGCCAGTATCTGAACCCGATCTGTCAGATATACGTGGGATGGAAACAGGCCGTCGCGCGCTGGAAATTGCAGCGGCAGGCGTACATTCCCTCTTGTTAAGCGGGCCGCCGGGTGCGGGTAAATCCATGCTGGCAGCGCGTTTGCCTAGCCTGTTGCCAGATCTTTCTGTGGCGGAAAGCTTGGATGTCTCGCGCATTTATAGCGCGGCGGGCTTGCTGGTAGGCGGTCGGCCTATCAGACGTCCTCCATTTCGTGATCCGCATCATTCAGCCAGCCTGCCTGCTTTGGTAGGCGGAGGTGCGCGTGCGCGGCCGGGCGAAATTAGTTTGGCGCATCGGGGTGTGCTGTTTCTGGACGAATTGCCAGAGTTTTCTCGCTCTGCTTTGGAAGCGCTGCGGCAACCGTTGGAAACTGGCCATATCAGTATTGCACGTGCTGCCGTGCATGTCACCTACCCTGCCCGCTTTCAGCTTATTGCGGCCATGAACCCCTGCCGTTGCGGTTATCTGGGTGATGCCAGCCGGGAATGCAGAAAAGCCCCGCGCTGTGGTGAGGATTACATGAACCGTCTTTCTGGCCCATTGTTGGACAGAATAGACATGCATCTTGCTATGCAGCCCTATGAACCGTTGGGATATATGGCCGGTCCTCCGGGAGAAAACAGCGCAACAGTAGCAGAGCGAGTGCGGTGTGCCCGCCAGATGCAGGCAGAGCGGCAAGGTGCGCGCAAAAACGCAGAAGCCGCTTTGGAAGATTTGTGCGTATCGGCAGAAGCGCAGAATATGGCGCAAGCTATAGCGGCCAGATTTCGTTTTTCAGCACGCGGCTATACGCGCATGTTACGCGTGGCGCGCAGCATTGCTGATCTTGCTGCTGAAGCAGATATTCAGCCTCAGCATGTGGCAGAAGCAGCTACCTATCGCAGCCGGAGTTCTGCTCATTAACCCCGGCTGTGATAGCTATGGTTTTCTTGGTTACTTACCGGGTAGCACTTGCAGGCCTTGTTCTAGATCAGCAATCAGATCATCCGGGCTTTCCAATCCAATCTGAAGGCGGAAGGCGGGGCCGTCCTGCACAGGGGATTCACTGCTTCGGGTAATGCCGCCAGTAGTCGGCAGAATCAGGCTTTCATACCCGCCCCAAGAGGCGCCAATGCCATACATATTCAGGGCATCAATCATGCGCTGCATATCCTGCGCTGTGTAATCGGCTTTCAGCACAACGCCAAATAGGCTGCCTGCTCCGGTAAAATCGCGTTTCCAATATGTATGGCCGGGGCATTCTGGTAATGCGGGGTGCAGCACGCGGGCCACTTCCGGCCGGGTTTGCAGCCATTTGGCAATCTGCAAGGCAGATTTTGCCTGCTGGGCCAACCGCACGCCCATAGTGCGAAGGCCACGTAGCGTAAGCCAACATTCATCTGGCCCGGCCACCTGCCCCATCTGAATGGCCGCATCGCGCAAGGTATGCCACAGGCGCGTGTCCGCAACGGTAATGGCCCCTGCAATGACATCTGAATGGCCTGCCGGGTATTTTGTAAGCGCCTGAATGGAAACATCTACACCATGCTTGAATGGCGCAAAAATACCAAAGCCCCATGTATTATCAAAAAACAGCAAGGCCCCATGCGCATGGGCAACTTCTGCCAGCATGGCAACATCCTGCACCTCAAACGTGTGACTGCCGGGGCTTTCTGTAAACACCACGCGTGTATTGGGGCGCATCAGGGCGGTTATGGTTGCGGCATCCGCGCAAGGTGGAAAATAGGAAATTTCCACACCAAAGCGCTTGAGCATGTTTTCTGCAAAGCGTCGGGTTGGGCCATATACGTTATCGGCCAGCAGGCAGTGATCTCCTGCTTTTAGAAAAGCCAGAAGCGGTGTGGTGCAGGCAGCCAAGCCAGAGCAGACAATTTGTGTATCTGTACCGCCTTCTATGGTTGCAATAGCCTTTTCCAACGCGTGCTGGGTGGGAGAGCCCATAGCCCCATAAATACTCACATGCTCATACCGTTTGCGGCCTGTTTGCTGCATGGCGTCCAAGGACGGAAACACAACGGTAGAGCCACGTTCCAGCGGCAGGTTTACATAAGTTCCTGCCTCTGCCGCTTGTGGGCGGGCAACATGGCTGAGGGAGGATGCCAATTTCAGCCAACCGGCGGAAACCCTGTTTTCGTCTGTCATGCTGTGTGTTCCACTGTTACGGGCGCATTGGGGAAGCTGCCCCATTCTGCCCAAGATCCATCATACAAGGCGCCCATATTAAGCCCGGCGATAGCCAGACCTGCCGTGAGCACTGCTGCTGTCATACCAGAGCCACAGGTGGTTATGGGGGCATCAGATTCCGTAATACCTGCTTGCGCAAATAGAGAGAGCAACTGTTCTGGGGGTAAAAACTGCCCTTTTGTATTCAGCAGGTTTTTATACGGCAGGCTGCGTGCGCCTGGCATGTGGCCAGAGGCAACATTGGGCCGTGGTTCTGGGGTTTCACCATAAAAACGGGCAGCGCTGCGGGCATCCAGAATAGGGCGTGTATTGTGTTTTACAACATCCAGCACGTCTCCTAACCCTACAATACGCGTATAGCATGTGCGTGGCTGATAGGGCGCAGGCAACGCTGCGCTAGGGGCTGCTGCTTCTGTTGGGTGCCCACCACGTACCCATGCTGGCAACCCACCATCAAGAATAAAGCTGCGTTCATGCCCAAACAGGCGTGTGAGCCACCACCCGCGGCAAGCCGATGCAACATTGCCCTGATCATAAAAAACCACTGTATCTTGCGCGGTTACGCCCAGCCTGCCGAACAGGTGGCTAAACCGCGCAGCAGAAGGGGCTGTATGCGGCAATGCGCTTTCTGGGTCAGAAAACAGTTCGATATCAAAATACCGGCTGCCGGGAATATGCGCTGAAGCAAAGCTTTG
This sequence comes from Acetobacter oryzifermentans, assembly GCF_001628715.1. NCBI lineage: Bacteria > Pseudomonadati > Pseudomonadota > Alphaproteobacteria > Acetobacterales > Acetobacteraceae > Acetobacter > Acetobacter oryzifermentans. Next base: position 1,339,185 of record NZ_CP011120.1, read on the forward strand.
CTGCGGGTTAATGGTTTCTCCGGGCAACAGAGCGGTGGCATCCAGCAGATGCACACCGGGCGTACCAAGCATTTCAGCCAGTTTTTGTGTGGAAATAAGAGGTGACATATCGGCTGCCTGACCCATTGTGGTTTTGAATATTCTACGGTCAAGATCACACAGCCCTGTCTGGCTGGCAAACAAAACATCATGGTGCGTTATGTTGGCTGTGCATAAAGAAGTTTTGTTTTCACACCAGACAAAAACCGGATTTCATGATTTAATGGCGGAATGGCAACTGGTCAGCCCGCTTCTACCGAACGCATCATGCGGCTGCTGCTTTTGGGCGGCATTACGTATGGGTGTGTGCTGGTGCTTGCACCCTTTTCTTCCGCCCTGTTATGGGCGGGCGTGCTGGCCTATACAACGTGGCCATTGTTCCAGCATTTGCGGCGGCGCATGGGGCCAAATGCGGCCAGCCTGACTATGACAGTGCTGTGCGCTGTAGGCGTAGTGTTGCCGTTGGCATTTTTGGCATCTGCCTGCGTATCATCCGGCCCGCGCTGGGCGCGGCAGGTTATGGCGTTTGTTGGCACTATTCATGAACTGCCCCCCCTCCCCCATTGGATAACATCACTGCCCGCATTTGGGCCTGATATCAGCCATCATTGGGAACGCTGGAGCCGCAACATCAGCTCTGTGGGGGATGAGCTGCGCCCCTATGCGGGTGAGATTATTCAATCTCTCCTTGAAGTGTTGATGCGCATGGCCAATGGAGCCCTGCATCTGGTTATGGCGCTGTTTATTGCCTTCTTTTTCTGGCTGAGCGGCCCCATGTTATGGGATACGGTGCAAGCCGTTATGGTGCGTATTGCAGGGCATCAAGCTGGGCGGCATCTGCATATAGTGGGCAGCACAGTACGCGGAACAGTGTATGGCATTTTAGGCACCGCGATCATACAGGGTATTCTCACAGGTTTGGGCCTGTGGCTGCTAGGAGTTGGAGAAGCCGTTATTTTGGGTGTGCTGGCGGCATTTCTGGCGGTTTTTCCCATAGGTGCTCCTTTGGTGTGGATACCTGCCGCGCTATGGCTGTTTGGTATGCACCACCCAGGAAAAGGCATTTTACTGCTGCTTTATGGTGTTTTGATTATATCAGGGGCAGATCACCTTATTCGCCCGCTGTTTATTGCACGCGGCAGTAAGCTTCCTTATTTGCTGACAGTGCTGGGCGTTATTGGCGGCCTACTGGCCTTTGGTGGTGTAGGCATTTTTCTGGGGCCAATTCTGCTGGCCATAGGCTTTACACTCACAACAGAATTTGCAGCGGATGAAGCCGCGCAACCTCTTGCGCAGGATGAAAAAAGGACTCTGACATCATGAGGCGTCCACTCTCTCGGCTGGTTGAGTTTGCGCGTCGCAAGTCAGCCCATTCCTTTGTGTCCTGTGATATGGAGGGCGTGCGGATTATCAGTTGGAATCTGTTGCGGCGTACCGGGGCAACAGTGCATGACATTGCCGCCCTTATTGAGGCCGAAAAGCCCGATGTGCTGCTTATGCAAGAGGCCACAATAGAAATAGATGTGCTGCCAGATGTTATTGGTGGCCACTATGCGCGTAATCCGCAACCGGGGCGTATTCATGGTGTGGCGTGCTGGAGCCGTATTCCGTTTGCGCGTGCGCCCAGAGCTTGCACCATTCCTTCTGGCCCACTGTTTAAGCGCCATGCCCAGATTATTGAGTATGAAAATTTTTCTTTGGCCAACGTACATTTGTCTCATGGGCAGATGTTGAACCGTAAGCAGTTGCGGCGCTTGGCCACACTGCTTTCTCCCCCATGTGCCATTCTGGGGGACTTCAACCTGTTAGGCCCAACATTGGTGCCGGGCTTTAAGGATGTAGGCCCAAAGGCTCCTACGCATCGGATGGTAGATCTTCTGCCTATCAGAATTGACCGGTGTTTGGTGGAAGGCATGCAGTGTTTAAGTGCGCGTGTTCTGCCGGTTTTTGCCTCGGATCATCGGCCTATTGCGGTTACTTTGCGGCCTTTGATCGGGTTGTAACTTTTACAGATAAGGCATGAACAATCTGGCAAACGCATCGCGGATCTGGATGATTTTGTTGCGGTTATCCAGATCATAATGTGTAAGCCGTTTGTTGCGGTGCTTGGTAATGAAGTCATCCAGCATTTCAGCCAATATGGTATCGTATATTTCCATATTGATTTCAAAATTCAGCCTCAGGCTGCGAATATCAAGGTTGGAACTGCCTACAAAAGACCATGCTCTATCCACCACCATCAGTTTGGAGTGATTGAAAGGCGGATTTGCCAGCCATACCCGCACCCCTGCGTTCAGCAAAGGTGCAATATTGGCTGCACAGGCCCAGTCCAGCGGGAGATGATTGCTCTGGCGGGGTATAACCAAATCAACCTGCACGCCCCGTAGGGCCGCTAGGCCCAGTTCGGACATCAGGCGTTGGCCCGGTAGAAAATAAGGGGTCATCAATCTTACGTTTTTGCGGGCCAGCGTAATGGCTTGCAACATGGTGTATTCTATTTTTTCCAGATCCGTATCTGGCCCGGCCGTTACAATACGCGCCAGTGATTCGCCCGTACTTTTATGCTCCTGAAAATATAGGTCGCCATGTAGGCGCTCCTGCGTGGTAAAATACCAATCCCATGCGGCAGCTTCGGCCAACTGGCGCACAACCGGGCCTTCTACTTTAAAATGCGTGTCTGATACTGGGTGCTTGGGTTTGCGGGAGACCATGTTTTCATCGGCAATATTTAGGCCGCCCAGAAAGCCAATACGCCCATCTACCACCAGAATTTTGCGGTGATCTCGCAAATTGATAAAAGGCATCCGCCACGGCAGCAGAGAATGCATAAAGCGTGCGCACGGTACCCCTGCCCGGCGTAACCGATGATAAAGCGGTGAAAGAAAATAGCCGCTGCCGATGCCATCAACCAGCACACGCACCTGTACGCCGCGTTTATGGGCTGCAACCAGTTTATCTGCAAACAGGCCGCCCACTTTGTCATCTCTGAAAATATAGGAACACAGCAGTATGCTCTTGCTGGCGTGTTCTATGGCATCCAGCATATGCGGGTATGCGCCATCTCCATCATGTAGCGGAATAATGGAGTTGCCCCCTACCAAAGCGCGACTGCTGAGCTTGCCCACCATAAGCGCCAATGGGGCAAACTGCCCTTCCAGCTCTCTGTTCCAAGATGAAGGTTGCTCTGTTTCCAACCGCCGGGGGGAGCGATCTCCTACCAGTTTTTTGGCCAAGCGGGTAACGCGGTTGATGCCGAACATTAGATAAAGTGTTGTGCCCAACAGCGGCATAAAAACACATGCACCTATCCACCCAATAGCGGATGCCGTGTTGCGTTTTGTAAGTAGAATGTGCAACCCGACAGAAACAACCAGCACAAACCTGATAACTGTAAGCGCAAGCGTAAAGGGTGAAATGGACAAGTCTGACAACATGATAGGTAAAATGCTCACACAAAATGGGCTGGGCTATAAGATACCGAACAAAGTAGCTGCAAAACAGGAACCAGCATTTTTACAGAAACAAAGAAGCGGCAGTGTTGCTTACATGCAAGGCGTAGCTGCTGAACAGCAAGCCTGCGACTGGCTAGAGCAGGACGGATGGACTGTGCTTTTGCGCAGAGTCCGCACCCACCGCGGCGAAATTGATATTGTGACCAGTAAAGCAGCAGTTCTGTGTTTTGTGGAAGTAAAAAAACGGCGTTCTATAGAAGACGCGTTGGTAAGTTTACAACCAGCGCAACAGCGGCGTTTGTTTCGCGCTGCGGAATGTCTGCTGCAAAAACATCCGTATTGGCAATACGAAGAAATGCGTTTTGATCTTTTTGTATTTGATGATGCAGGCAGAATGGAACGGTTGGAAGATATTATCCGCCAAATGTAAAAAGGCGCTCCTGCAATAGGAACGCCTTTAAAACGTAAGTGGGTGTAAAAGAGAAAAGATTAGGTGCGGTGGCGGCGCTTTACACTATGTGCAGAAACGGCATGCGCAGGATGGTAGCTTACAAGGCGCACCATGCTATGGGCTTTACCATGCTGCGCAGCGGCCAGAACAACACGGTGTGAAGACTTGGCTGCAGCAACGTGCCGCACATGATGCATAACTGGCGGCGGCGCTGCTGTAAGCGCCGCAAAAGTCAGCTTACTGGCTTCCAGATCAGAAATAATGCGTTCTGCCCGAGCAGAGGAAGATGTGGTGACTAACCCTACGCCAAGTGCTGTAAGAGCAAGAGCGCCACGTACAACCGCAACTCGTTTCATTAATCTGATCCCAACCTGTTTCTCTTTTCTTCAGGAACTATACAGCCCCTTCCCCACTTGACAACCTAAAAATCAGGCTGGGGCGTTACAAGGAATGTTTTTTTCCTTGAACAGGTTTTGGAGTTCGCCGGACTGATACATTTCGGTAACAATATCACACCCGCCAATGAATTCCCCTTTTACGTAAAGCTGCGGAATTGTCGGCCAGTTTGAGAAATCTTTAATACCCTGACGGATGCCCGGATCAGCCAGAACATTTTCGGTTTTGAAGGGAACGCCAAGGTGCTGGAGAATCTGCACTACGCGCGCAGAAAAACCACACTGAGGGAAATCAGCATCCCCTTTCATGAACAGCATGACGGGGTTGGCTTCAATATCCTGCTTGATGCGCTGCTGTGCTGTGTCTGTCATGGTCTGATATCCTTAAAAGCTAAGTGATTAGGGAGCAGAAGTTGTAAGCGCCAGCGCATGCAGCTTGCCGCCCATGTGGCCCTGCAGGGCCTGATAGACAAGCTGATGCTGCCGCACGCGTGAAAGACCCCGGAAGGCTTCGCTCACCACGGAACAGGCATAATGGTCACCATCCCCTGCCAGATCATCAATCTTGATCTGGGCATCCGGAAAAGCCTGCCGGATATAGGTTTCGAGTTCTGTGGCGGACATTGCCATCGGTCTGCTTCCTTCCCGCTTGTTTTGTTAGTTGCCCATCAGCGTCGGGAAAAACGCTTCATGGGCTGTTTTTAGGCGTGCTGCGGATATGGTGACGCCGCTTGGCAGAATCAAATCATTTCCGCCTGAGCGTGCAATAATACGTGCAGGCACCCCGGCAGCCTTGGCGCGTTCACACAGGGCTTTGCCATCTGCCACACATGCCAGATAACGGGCCTGATCTTCCCCAAACCAGAAAGCTTCTGGCCGGATGCCGGAATCTGGGCTTTCCAGTTCACACCCAATGCCGCTTGCCATTACCATTTCTGCGGCGGCAACCATAATGCCACCATCAGCAATATCATGGCATGCGGTAATGGTGCCATCCAGAATGGCGCTGCGCACAAAGTCACCATTGCGTTTTTCAGCAGCCAGATCGACCGGCGGCGGCGCGCCAGCTTCCTGCCCAAGGATTTCACGCAGCCAGATGGTCTGGCCGAGTTCACCTTTGGTTTCACCAATTAGCACCACATCAGATTCTGGTTGCATACCAAGGCCAACAGCCTTGTTCACATCATCCAGAACGCCCAACGCACCAATGGCGGGTGTGGGCAGAATGGCGGTGGTGGAGCCATCTGGGTTACGTGTTTCGTTATAAAGAGACACGTTACCGCTGACGACCGGGAAGTCCAGCGCTGAGCAGGCTTCCCCCATACCTTCAACCGCAGCCACAAACTGGCCCATGATTTCGGGTTTTTCAGGGTTGGCAAAGTTTAGGTTATCCGTTACGGCCAAGGGGCGTGCGCCGGTGGCTGTAAGGTTACGCCATGCTTCTGCAACAGCCTGTGCACCACCTGTTTTAGGGTCTGCCTGACAGTAGCGGGGCGTGCAATCGGTGGTAATGGCCAGACCAATGTCTGTCTCTTCCACCTTTACAATAGCTGCATCAGCAGCGCCCGGACGGCGGACTGTCTGCCCCCCTACGGTGCTGTCATACTGGTTCCATACCCATGCGCGGGAGGCCAGATCTGGCGAACCCACCAGCTTGAGCAGCGTGGCATCCAAGGAAAGAGGTGCATGCACGCCTTCCAGCGGAGCTGGTGCCTTGGGCGGTGTTGCTGGGCGATCGTAAATGGGGGCCTGTTCTGCCAATGGGTCTAGCGGAATATCAGCTTCCAGCTCCCCTTTGTGTTTAACGACGATGTGGCCGGTGTCTGTCAGATGCCCGATAATGGCAAAATCCAGTTCCCATTTTTCAAAGATCTTGCGGGCCACGTCTGTCCGATCAGGGCGCAGCACCATCAGCATGCGTTCCTGGCTTTCAGACAGCATCATTTCATAAGCCGTCATGTTCGGCTCACGCTGCGGTACGGCATCCAGATCAAGCTCGATACCCACGCCGCCCTTGCCTGCCATTTCTACGGAAGAAGATGTCAGACCAGCAGCGCCCATGTCCTGAATAGCCACAATGGCATCTGTTGCCATCAGTTCCAGACAGGCTTCAATCAGCAGCTTTTCAATGAAGGGGTCACCCACCTGCACTGTGGGGCGTTTGGAAAGTGCATCTTCATCAAACTCAGCGGAAGACATGGTGGCGCCATGAATACCATCACGCCCTGTGCGGGAGCCCACGTACACAACCGGGTTGCCAACACCAGCCGCAGCCGAAAGGAAGATGCGGTCCTTACGGGCCAAGCCAACCGTCATGGCGTTTACCAGCGGGTTGCCATCATAGGCCGGATGGAAGTTAATTTCCCCGCCTACCGTGGGTACGCCAACACAGTTGCCATAGCCGCCAATACCACGCACCACACCATCAATAACGCGGCGGGTAACGGGGTTTTCCGGGCTGCCAAAACGCAGGGCGTTCAGGTTGGCAATGGGGCGTGCACCCATGGTGAACACATCGCGCAGAATACCACCAACACCTGTAGCCGCACCCTGATAGGGCTCGATAAAGGATGGGTGGTTATGGCTTTCCATCTTAAAGATGGCGGCATAGCCTTGCCCAATATCTACCACACCAGCATTTTCACCGGGGCCATGAATAACCCACGGCGCCTTGGTTGGTAGCGTGCGCAGCCACTTGCGGGAGGATTTGTAGGAGCAGTGTTCTGACCACATCACGGAGAACACGCCCAGCTCTGTCAGGCTGGGGGTGCGGCCCATAATGGACAGCACACGACCGTATTCCTCGGATGTCAGCCCGAATTCACGGGCAAGAGATTCATCAACGGTTACAGGCTTATTCACCGGACTACAGCCTCCACCAGACCTTGGAATAGCGGCAGACCATCTTCCCCGCCCATCAGAGGATCAACCAGATCTTCTGGATGAGGCATCATGCCGCAAATGCGTTTGTTTTCGCTAAGAATGCCCGCAATGCTGTTAACGCTGCCATTGGGGTTACTGTCGGCATCATCAGCCTGCACGTTGCCTTTGGCATCGGCGTAGCGAAAAGCCACAAGGCCTTCGCCTTCAAGCCGTTCCAGCGTGGCGATATCTGCCGTGTAATTGCCATCACCATGTGCCAGCGGAGTGCGGAAGACATCGCCCTTTTTCCACTTATGGGTGAAAGGCGTATTTTCGGCCCCAACCTTCAGGTAGCAATCCTGAGACAGAAAGCGCAAATTGGCGTTGCGCAACAGCGCACCGGGCAGCAGCCCTGTTTCTGTTAAAATCTGGAAGCCGTTGCAAACGCCCAAAATATGGCCACCCTTCTGGGCGTGGGCTTTGATAGCCCCCATGATGGGAGAATGCGCGGCCATAGCGCCACAGCGCAGATAATCGCCATAGCTAAAACCACCTGGCAACACGACCAGATCGGTATCTCCCAGATCTGTTTCATGGTGCCAGATCATGCGCGGGGCCTGCCCTGTAACACGCTTAAGGGCAATGGCCATATCGCGCTCCCGGTTCGTACCGGGGAATACGATAATTGCTGCTTTCATTTTTTCACACTGCACGGATAAGAGGCATGCAGGGCGGCAAAAACACTTTCACCAACCGGCTTGTCCAGCGTTTCGGAATGCGCTTTCAGCCAAGCAAGAACCTTGGAGCGCATTACGGGTATGGTTTCTGTAGTAGGCACACAAAAACCAGCAGGCGCGGATGGATCACCCTCGTTCCGATCATTGATTTTGGAAAGAGAGACACCATCCGTCAGGCCGCCAATATAGGCATCGCAAATGCCAGCGCTGGTGGGGCGTGTGCACAGGCGGGCAAAGTTACCTGCCTTCATGGGGGCAATGCGCTGGGCATGGGCAAAGCCCGGTGCCGCACATGCCAAGGCCAGTGCTACAAGGAGGGTGCGCTTCATTCCACCACCTCTACAGCGTAATCTTCAATCACCAGATTGGCCAGCAGGTCACGCGCCATGGCATCGGCTTTTTTCTGGGCTTCTTCGGCTTTAGCGCCGGGCAGATCCAGTTCAATCACCTTGCCCACGCGCACATCCTGCACGCCTTCAAAGCCAAGTGTTTGCAATGCGTGGCTGATGGCCTTGCCCTGCGGATCCAGAACACCGTCCTTTAGCATGACGGTTACACGTACCTTCATTTTCAAGCTCCCGTTGCCACCAGCGTGGTTACTGAACCGTTTCCGGCCCTTTCATATCTCCGCCTGCCCCGTTTTCTGGCAGGATACCCATGCGGCGCGCCACTTCCTGATAGGCTTCTTTTACGTTGCCCATATCGCGGCGGAACCGGTCTTTATCCAGTTTTTCGTTTGTGTGCATATCCCACAGGCGGCAGTTATCGGGCGAGATTTCATCCGCCAGCACAATCTGCATATCTTCGCCTTCCCAGATACGGCCAAACTCCAGTTTAAAGTCTACCAACTGGATGCCAATGCCGCTGAACAGGCCGCACAGAAAGTCATTTACCCGCATGGCCATGCCGGTAATTTCTTCCATATCGTGCGGGCAGGCCCAGCCGAAGGCGATGATGTGGTCTTCTGAAACCAGAGGATCACCCAGCGCATCATTCTTGTAATAGAATTCCACAATCGGGCGTGGCAGGCGCTCACCTTCGGGAATATCAAAGCGCTTGGAAATGCTGCCAGCGGCAATATTGCGCACAACCACTTCCAGCGGAATGATTTCCACTTCCTTCACCAACTGCTCACGCATGTTGATGCGGCGGATAAAGTGCGTGGGAATGCCAATTTCCTGCAACCGCAGCATCAGAAATTCACTGATACGGTTGTTCAGAACGCCTTTCCCGGTAATTACGCCGCTTTTTGCGCCGTTCCCTGCTGTGGCATCATCCTTGAAATATTGCACAAGGGTGCCAGGTTCGGGGCCTTCAAAAAGGATTTTGGCTTTACCTTCATAAAGCTGACGCCGACGGGCCATGATGATCCTTACCTGTCGAAAAAGGGTAAGCCAGTTCGGGCAGAACTGGCTATTATTCAAGGGGCCAGCCAGTACGGCCCCTTATATGCTAAATATGGTTCATAGCAGGCTTCCGGGTAGGAAGATATATCCTGCTATGACAAGGGAGCCTGCTTACTGGCGGGGCCCTGTTTCACCAAAGATTTTTTCGTACTGGGTATCCAGCGCCTTCAGGTGCTGGCGGCTATCCATTGCCGCGTCCAGAACGTCTGGAGAGATACGGCCAGAAATTTCCGGATCTGCATCCAGATTTTCACGGAAAGTTTTGCATTCTGGCGTGCCCAGTTTGGTCCATGTTTCCATGGCATTACGCTGCACGATCCGGTAGGCATCTTCCCGCGAGAGGCCAGCTTTGGCCAGAGCCAGAAGCACTTCGCCGGAATGTACCACACCGCCAAGGCTTTCAATGTTAGCGGCCATGCGGTCTGGATACACCAGCATTTTGGAGATCATGCCGGACAGGCGCACAAGGGCAAAATCCAGCCCGATTGTGGCATCTGGGCAGATGTTTCGTTCTACAGAAGAATGGCTGATATCGCGTTCATGCCACAGTGCTACGTCTTCCAGTGCCGGAATAACGGCGGCCCGTACCAGACGAGCCAGCCCCGTAAGGTTTTCGGTCAGCACCGGGTTGCGCTTGTGCGGCATAGCGGAAGAGCCTTTCTGGCCCTTATGGAAGAATTCTTCTGCTTCACGCACTTCAGAACGCTGGAGGTGGCGTACTTCAATTGCCAGACGTTCAATACCGCTGGCAATAACAGCCAGAGCACAGAAATAAGCAGCATGCCGATCACGCGGGATAACCTGCGTAGAAACGGTTTCCGGTTTCAGGCCCAAGCGTTCTGCCACGTAGGATTCAACGCGTGGGTCTAGATGTGCATAGGTGCCAACAGCGCCAGAAATAGCACAGGTGGCAATTTCAGCGCGTGCGGTTTCAAGCCGTTCTTTGTTACGGGCAAATTCTGCGTAATGGCCAGCCAGCTTTAGCCCGAAAGATGTGGGTTCGGCATGAATGCCGTGGCTGCGGCCAATGGTGAGAGTGTGTTTGTGTTCGAAAGCGCGTGTTTTCAACGCATCCAAAACACCATCCAGATCTTTCAGCAGCAGGTCTGTTGCCTGCACAAGCTGCACGGCAAGGCAAGTATCCAGCACATCGGATGATGTCATGCCCAAGTGCACAAAGCGGCTTTCAGGGCCAACCTTTTCTGCCAGCCATGTCAGAAAGGCAATAACATCATGCCGGGTTTCGGCTTCAATTTCATCAATGCGGGCCAGATCGGCATCAGAAAAAGCGGCCATTGCGGCATCGCCCTTTTCGCGCACCACCTTGGCGGCTTCCTTGGGCACGGTGCCATATTCAGCCATGGCTTCACACGCCAGCGCTTCAATTTCAAACCAGATGCGATAGCGGTTTGTGGGAGACCAGATGGCGGCCATGACGGGGCGAGTATAACGCGGCACCATAACGCAGAATTCCTTAACCAAAAAAATAAAGCCAACAGGTGGCGTCTCTCTAGCGGATTTCGTGCCTTTCGTCTGCCCGCAAAGCGGAAAACTTTGACTTTTTGTGTTCCTTCCCGAAACTGCCGCCTTTTCGGGCGCATTTTGCCCCTTGTTTTTCGAATCGGAGCTTACGTGAACGGCTTTCTAGATTCCTTCAGCCTGACAGCATTTGTCGCCTTTTTGCAGGTTGTGCTGATTGATGTGACACTGGCGGGAGATAACGCCGTTGTTATTGGTATGGCGGTGCGGTCTCTTTCTGGCGCACAGCGGCAGAAAGCTATTCTTGCCGGTGTGGGGCTGGCGGCCATTATCCGTATTTTGCTGGCTCTGGTGGCTGTGCGGCTGTTGGAGATTGTGGGCCTTACGCTAGCCGGTGGTTTTTTGCTGCTTTGGGTATGCTGGCGCATGTACCGCGAAATGCGGGAAAACCACGCAAATGACGATACAGGCCCCGCACCCCCAGGAAGTTTGGGGAAGGCTATTTTCCGTATCCTGATAGCAGATTTATCCATGAGCTTGGATAACGTGCTGGCTGTTGCCGGTGCTGCGCGAGAGCATCCGGCTATTTTGATAGCAGGCTTGGCTCTTTCCGTACTGCTTATGGGGTTGGCGGCTTCTGTTATTGCGCGCTTGCTGGATAAATATAAGTGGATTTCCTGGGTTGGCCTGCTGATTGTTCTGGCTGTTGCCATAGAACTGATAGTTAAAGGTGGTGGCGAAGTTTGGGGACATTTGCCCCACTGATTTTTGGGCAGTGCGGAAAGCACTTGCCAACGTGCGGGAAACGCGCTGATTCTGCGGTATGAGACGTTTTGCGATTTCTTACCGATACCGCCTTGTGGCGGCTGTTTCTCTGGCGTGTGTGGGGCTGAGCGCCTGCTCGTCTCCCTCGTCAGAACAGCAAGGAGCTTCTGAAAACCGTTTGGCATGGCCAACGGAGCAGCAGGCCGCCCAAGGCACGCCCCCTACAAGTGATGTTGCCAGCCGGTTGACTGTTTGGCTGGGGTTGGTGAAATCCTCGCAGAACAGTGCGCAGGCTTATGCTGATTTTCTGCAAACGCGTCCAGTATGGCCCCGCTGGCAGTTGTTGACATCGCGCATGCAACTTGCTTTGGCCAAGGAAACAGATCCGGCAGTGCTGGCCCGGCTATGCGCTTCGCAAAATCTGACATACGGCCCAGCGCTTGTGCAATGTGCCACACAGGTTCCGGCTTCGGCAGATTTAAGCAAACGTTTGAATACAGAAGCCGCACAGGCATGGGCAAATGGCAACGATGCCAGTTCCGCAGCCGCAGCTTTGCAAAGCAATTTTGCATCTGCCATCACGCCAGAACGTTCTTGGTTGCGGTTTGATCGTGAAGAGAAAAATGGGCTGGTAGCGGCTGCCAAGCAAACCTTGCCCTATCTTTCTGCCCAAAAACAGCCACTGGCACAGGCCCGCTTAGCTTTCCGTGCAGATGACCCAGCAGCAGAAACACTGGCCGCTGCCCTACCCGCTAACCAGCGGTCTGATCCGTACCTTATTCTCGATCATGCGCGCTGGCTGCGCAAACAACAGCGTTATGATGAAGCTGTGGCGCTATGGAAAAGCGCTGGGGCAGAGGCTGAACGCAGCACACATGGTGCCTCATTCTGGCGAGAGCGGGATACGCTGGCGCGTGAATTGATTCAGGCTGGGCGTGCCGCAGATGCTTTTGCTGTAGCAAATGATACAGCCACAACACCAACAAACAGGCTAGATGCACAGTTTCTTGCCGGGTGGATTGCCCTGCGCCTTCAGCATGATCCTGCAACGGCAGAAACTTTTTTCCGTCCACTGGCTCAGTCCACTGCGCTTATTACACGGAGCCGTGGCTTTTACTGGCTTGGGCGTGCACGTGCCGCAGCGGGGGATTCCGCTTCAGCCCATGCAAATTGGCAGCAGGCCGCTGCCCTGCCCGGAACATTTTATGGGCAAATGGCTGCGGCTGCGTTGGAAGGCCGCAATAACGTGCTGCTAGACCCAGCCAATGTGCCAGAGGAAACGCGCACACGCCTTAAAGCGGAGCGTGACCCAGAAACAACCACATCGGAAGATGTTTACGTTTCTGGCAGTGAACTGGCGCAGGCTGCACAGATCCTTGTTTCATGGGGAGATCGCCCACATGCGCGAGACTTCATGAACATGCTTGAACAACAGGTTACAAGCACGCCGCAGCGTCTGGCGCTTTCCTCTTTATCTGCTCAGTTGGGATTGCCGGATATCGCTGTAACAGTCTCCCGCCATGCGGGGCGCGATGGTGTCTTTCTGCTGCGCTCTGGTTGGCCACTTCCTTATACGCCGCCATCCAGCACTTTGCCCGCCGGTGTGGCGCTCGGCCTGATGCGGCAGGAAAGTAACTTTAATCCCGATGCCATTAGCCCTTCCAATGCTATTGGGCTTATGCAGCTTAAACCGTCCACTGCGGGAGATATGCTGCGCGTAACGGGCCTACCTGCCTCTGCGGCAACGGCTGCCGGGCTGCATGACCCAGAAAACAACATGAAGTTGGGCACAGCTTATCTGGAGCACATTCAGTCTCGTTTTGGGGCGGTGGTGCCGTATATGGCCGCAGCCTATAATGGTGGGCCTACCCGTTTGGCGCGTTGGTTAAACACAGCCGGTAACCCAGCCCAGAACGGCGCTTCTGCCGAAGAGATGATCGATTGGATTGAGAGCATTCCCTATTCCGAAACACGGAATTACGTGCAGCGTGTGTGGGAAAACATGACCATCTATGTGGCATTGGGGAACAAGTAAAATGGACATCGCACGGCTGATTGCAACATTTGGTGGTTGCGGGCTTTCACCCCGCGCGCCGGGTACGGTTGGTTCCTTGGTGGCATTAGTGGTGGGGTTGCCTTTGCTAAAGCGCCCTCGCCTTTTGGTGGCAGGTATTGTTGCGGTAACTGTGGTGGGCTGGTGGGCCACAAAACGCAGCGGCAAAGGCGAAGATCACAGTTGGATTGTAATTGATGAAGTGGCCGGAATGTGGATAGCCTTGCTAGCCTGCCTGCCAAAAACAGAGGAACAGGCCCGTGAAAAATGGTTCTGGATGTACCCTTTGCTGGCGTTTGCCTTTTTCCGCTTGTTTGACATTACAAAGCCCGGTCCGGTTGGCGTGCTGGATAGACGGCACGATGCCATAGGTGTGATGGGGGATGACGTGATTGCAGGCGCCATGGCCGCGTTATGTGTAAGAGGCGTGCGTGCAGTTGTGGGGCGCGCATCACACTAAGCGGAAGGTTTTTTGGTAATGTCTGCGACTAATGCTTCTTTTTCAGAGTTTTCTGTACTGGCGGCTGCTGAGCGCACCCTCTTTCGCTTGCGGCAGGTAGATGGGCATATGGTTACAGCGGAAAGCTGCACTGGCGGTTTGGTTGCAGCAATGTTGACGCATTTTCCCGGTTCTTCCGATGTAACGGAAGGCGGGTTTGTAACGTATTCCAATGCCATGAAGCAAAAGGTGCTGGGGGTTCCGGCCAAAATATTGGAAAAGCACGGAGCCGTAAGCGCGCAAACTGTGGAAAAAATGGCCGAAGGTGCCTTAAAGGCTTCACCCATTGCTTCTATCTCGGTGGCTATTTCCGGTATAGCTGGGCCAGATGGGGGATCAGCAGAAAAACCCGTAGGGCTTGTATGGTTTGCAACGGCTATGAAAAATGGCGCTGTTATCTCGGATAAGCAGGTTTTTTCTGGCAGCCGGGAAGATGTCAGAGCGCAAGCGGCACAGCATGCGTTTGAGTTGATTTTGCAGCGTTTGAGCTGAAATTTGCAAAAAAATACTGCTGCCGAAACAGATGTCGGCAGCAGTATCTATGTTCACATTACTGAACCGGAACAGGTGCCGGCAGTGGGGCATTTGTTGGAACTGTAGCTGTAGGCGCTGTAGGCAGAGCTGGTGCTTTTACGCCTGTGCCAGCAGCCACCGGAGCCGGAATACCAGGAGCAGACACACTAGGTGCTGTAAGCACAGGTGCGGATGGCGCCGTTACGGCAGGTGCTGCGCCAGCAATGGCCGGAACCTGATTGTTCTGTGCCGCAGCCAGGCTTTTGGCATTTAGATCAGCTGTTTCGGCATCACCATTGTTCTGTGCAGATTTTTCACCTGCGGCACATTTGCCTTTTAGGCAATGTTCATGATGGTGATGTGCATGCATGCCGTGATGCGTTGCGGTTTCAGCAGCCAGAGCTGGCGCAACAGCCAGAGTTGCAGAAGAGGCCAGCAGAGCTGCTGCGAAAAGTTTTTTCATATGGATATATTCCTTAATAAGGTTGAATCGCCTTGTCACAGGCAATTCCCATATTCCACAATAGGTTACAGAAAATTGCCTGCGTGCATCATAAGCAGGGTTTCAACCGAAACAAAGGATATAAACCAAAGAAAATATCCACTCTGCTTTCAGGTGGCAGGGTGTTCACTGGTACAGGTTGTTGTTGTGTTGGTGATGGGCGTTTGTGGCGGCCCATATACTTCGCGCGCGCGCTTGATAAAGGCAGAAACCATCAGCCGTGTGGCTTCTGTAAACACCACGCCAATAGCGGCCTGCAAAATGCGCGAACGGAATTCAAAATCTACAAAAAATTCTACAAGGCAACCTTCGGGCGTTGCAGTGAATTTCCAGATATTGCGCAAATACCTAAAAGGCCCGCGCTCATACCGAACAGTAATGGATGATGGGCGGTCTAGCGTAACGCGCGATGTAAAACTTTCCCGGAATGGGCCAAAACCAATGGTTAAGTCCGCAACCAGTTCTGTAGCGGTGCGCGTGCGCACTTTGGCTGCAACGCACCAAGGCAGAAACTTGGGATAATGACCAACATCGGCAACAAGATCAAAAATCTGATCCGGGCGATAAGGTAAAACACGCTTTTCTGCGTGCTGTGGCATTACTGATCCTCCTTCAGGCGGGCATTGCGTGTTTCACGCAGTGCGGCAAAGTCGGCATCGGCATGGTAGGAGGAGCGCGTAAGTGGGCTGGAACTTACCTGCAAAAAGCCTTTTACGCGTGCCATTGTGCCGTAGTCCTCAAACTCTGCCGGGGTAACAAAACGTGCAACTGGGGCATGTTTGGCTGTTGGTTGGAGATACTGGCCCATTGTAATAAAATCTACATCTGCCACGCGCAGATCATCCATGACCTGAGCGAGTTCCATCTTTTCTTCCCCCAAACCAAGCATGAGCCCAGATTTGGTAAAGATGGACGCATCAAGCTGTTTAACCCGATCCAATAAGCGCAAAGATTGGTAGTAACGCGCCCCCGGCCGAATGGTCGGATACAGGCGTGGCACGGTTTCCAAATTGTGGTTGAAAACATCAGGTCGTGCTTCAACAACCACTTCTAAGGCATTCTTTTTACGCAAAAAATCAGGTGTCAGGATTTCGATGGTTGTTTCTGGCGCCGCTGCACGAATAGCATGAATAACGCGGGCAAAATGGTGCGCGCCCCCATCTTCCAGATCATCCCGATCTACCGATGTAATAACCACATGCCGCAACCCAAGGCGCGCCACCGCTTCTGCCACACGGGCGGGTTCATCCGCATCCAACGCATGCGGCAGGCCGGTAGTAACATTGCAAAATGCACAGGCCCGGGTGCAGATTTCCCCCATGATCATCATGGTGGCATGGCGTTGAGACCAGCATTCCCCAATGTTGGGGCATGCGGCTTCCTCACACACAGTTACCAGTTTGTTGCTGCGCATAAGCGCACGTGTTTCGTGGTAAATGGGGTGATTGGGCGCCTTAACGCGTATCCAGTCCGGTTTGCGGGCTATGGGGTTGTCTGGCCGATGTGCTTTTTCTGGATGACGCAGCTTATTGGGGCTGCTGCCTCCTGTTCGATGATCAATCACAACGCGAATAGACATATCTTTGCCCGCTTTTGCCAAGGGTTACCACAGAACTGGAACGCTCCTGCCGTGGCGTCAAGGCAGGAACGCGCCATATAGTGTTCTGGCAACATCAAACCCTTGAGATGATACACCAAAACTAGAAGTGAAGCGCTCCATCATAAGCGGCCAGAACAGCTTCGTGCATGGATTCAGAAATGGTGGGATGTGGGAAAATGGTTTCCATCAGCTCGGCTTCGGTCAGCTCTGCTGTGCGGGCAATAACAAAGCCTTGGATCATTTCCGTAACTTCCGCGCCAATCATATGTGCACCCAGCAGCTCACCTGTCTGGGCATCAAATACGGTTTTCACCATGCCTTCTGGTTCACCCATAGCAAGTGCTTTTCCGTTTGCCATAAGCGGGAACTTGCCAACCCGCACTTTATAGCCCGCTTCCTTTGCGCGTGCTTCCGTATAACCAACAGAAGCCACCTGTGGGCGGCAGTATGTGCAGCCGGGAATTTTTGTAATATCAATAGGATGCACGGTTTTGCCAGCAATAGCTTCAACGCACATAACAGCTTCATGGCTGGCTTTGTGCGCAAGCCACGGGGCACCTGCCAGGTCACCAATGGCGTAAACACCGGGCTCACCCGTGCGGCACAGATCATCCGTTACCACATGTGTGCGGTCTACTTTGATCTTGGTGCCTTCCAGCCCGATGTTTTCAACATTGCCCACAATGCCTACAGCAGAAATAACGCGGTCCACGGTAATGGTTTCCGTTTTACCGTCCACTTCTACTGGCACAGTAATATCGTTCTTGCCCTTTTTCAGCGCTCCAACCTTGGCGCTGGTAAGAACACGCATGCCCTGTTTTTCAAACTCTTTACGCGCCAAGGCGCTGATTTCTTCATCTTCTACGGGCAGAATGCGCGGCGCAACCTCCACCAACGTAACTTCAGAACCCATATTGCGGTAGAACGAGGCAAATTCTGTGCCGATAGCGCCAGACCCAATGACCAGTAGCCGTTTGGGCAGTTCATCTGGCACCAAGGCTTCCCGATAAGACCAGACAAGTTTGCCGTCTGCTTCCAGCCCCGGCAGCGCACGTGCGCGTGCTCCTGTGGCCAGAATAACGTGTTTGGCTGTAAGGGTTAGCGGCGCACCACTTTCTGGCTGCACCAATACTTTGCGTTTACTACCGGCAGCAACGCCATCCAGCTTGCCAAATCCTTTAAAAACAGGAACTTTGGCTTTTTTGAGCAGGTGCTGAACACCAGAGGCAAGCTGTTTGGAAACGGCGCGTGAACGAGCAACAATTGCTTTAAAATCAAAGCTTACACCATCCGCCTTAAACCCATATGTGCCAAGGTCATGCAATAGATGGTTGATCTCGGAAGCACGCAGCAATGCCTTGGTGGGGATACAGCCCCAGTTCAGGCAGATACCCCCAAGGTGGTTGGCTTCCACCACAGCAACAGAAAGCTTAAGCTGCGCTGCCCGAAGTGCCGCCACATAACCACCCGGCCCACCGCCAACAACGATGATATCAAAATCAGTCTGGCTCATAATATGCCTGATCCTCAGAAAGCCACGCGGTTAGAGAACGAGTGAGAGCGGAGATTCAACCGCTGCACGGAAAGCAGAAAGCCAGCGGGCTGCCGCAGCACCATCCACCACGCGATGATCAACCGAGAGGGTAACGGTTATAACAGTGGCAATAGCCAGTTCATTTCCTTTTACCACGGCCTGTTTTTTACCCGCAGCAATAGCCAGAATGGCAGCCTGCGGCGGGTTAACAATGGCGGCAAAGTCTTTCACGCCATACATACCCATGTTGGAGATGGAGAATGTACCGCCCTGAAATTCTTCTGGCTTTAATTTGCCAGCGCGGGCGCGGGAAATCAGATCCTTGGCTTCTTGGCTGATGTCTTTCAGGCTCTTGCGGTCTGCTTGTTTGACGATAGGCGTGATCAACCCATCATCCAGAGAAACCGCAACCGAGATATCTGCATCTTCATGCAGGATCATAGCATCTTCGGTGTAGGAAGCATTCACTTCCGGTACCTGCTTAAGGGCAACAGCAGAAGCCTTAATGAGCATGTCATTCACAGACAGCTTAAAGGCATCAGCCCCTTCTGCCGGAGACATGGCATTAAGCTGTGAACGCAAAGCCAACAGCGCATCTAGCTCCACATCTATGGAGACATAGAAATGCGGAATAGTGGATTTGGATTCACTCAGGCGGCGCGCAATAACCTTGCGCATGGTAGTGTGCGGCACAGCACGGCTACCACCAGATGCTGTCGGGGCAGAAGCCACCTGCCCTGCGTCTGGGGCTTTGTTAAGAGCCGCTTCCACATCCCGTTTGACAATACGGCCATTTGGCCCCGTGCCTTTAAGGGCTGCCAAATCAATGTTTTTCTGGCGCGCAATGCGGCGCGCAAGCGGAGAGGCCACAACCCGGCCAACAGGCTTGTTTGCCCGCTGTGCTGGTGCTGCCTGTGTTGCTATAGGAGCAGAAGCAGCCGCAGGCTGTGATGCCGTTGCGGGGGCGGCAGATGCCACGTTATTAGGCGTGTCGATATTGTCTGGTACCGCCTCGCCTTCTTCTACTAGAATGGCGATAGGTGTGTTGACGGCAACACCTTCTGCACCTTCTTGAATAAGAATACGGCCCAGAATACCTTCCTCAATGGCTTCTACTTCCATTGTGGCTTTGTCGGTTTCAATCTCAGCCAGAACATCGCCGCTATTTACGGCATCTCCTTCCTTCTTCAACCAGCGGGCGAGTTTGCCCTCTGTCATGGTAGGAGAAAGGGCGGGCATTAAAATTTCAGTCGCCATCTGTCATTCCCTCACATCAGGCCAAGTGCGGCTTTAACCACATCTTCAGGCTGTGGCAGGGCCAATTTTTCCAGATTGGCGGCAAATGGCATCGGCACATCCACACCCGTTACACGGGCCGGTGGAGCATCCAGCCAATCAAACGCATGCTCGATCACCTGCATGGCAACTTCTGCGCCAATACCTGCAAACGGCCAGCCTTCTTCTACCGTTACCAAGCGGCTGGTTTTTTTAACGCTTTCTACAATTGTGTCTGTATCCAGCGGACGCAGGCTGCGTAGGTTGATAACTTCTGCCTCAATCCCCTGCTTGGCCAGCTCGGCAGCAGCATCCAGCGCTGTGGTGACAGCTATAGAGAACGCAACGATGGTTACATCAGAACCAGCGCGTTCGATCTTGGCTTTACCGATGGGCACAATGAAATCTTCATCAATCGGGCATGGGAATTTGCGCCCGTAAAGAATTTCGTTTTCCAGCACCACAACGGGGTTAGGGTCACGAATGGCAGCGCGCAACAGGCCTTTGGCATCTGCGGAAGACCAAGGCACAACCACTTTCAGGCCCGGCACATGGGCATACCAGCTACCGTAACACTGAGAATGCTGCGCACCCACGCGAGATGCCGGGCCGTTTGGCCCACGGAACACAATGGGGCACCCCATCTGGCCGCCAGACATATACAGCGTTTTGGCTGCGGAATTGATGATATGGTCGATAGCCTGCATGGAAAAGTTCATGGTCATGAACTCAACAACAGGCTTTAGGCCAGTAAGGGCTGCGCCCACGGCCATGCCTGTAAAGCCATGTTCGGCAATTGGCATGTCAATTACGCGCTTATCGCCAAATTCCTGCAACAGGCCTTGGGAGATTTTGTAAGCCCCCTGATACTGGGCTACCTCTTCACCCATCAGGAAGACATCTGGATCATGCCGTAATTCGGCGGCCAGTGCATCACGCAGGGCTTCACGCACAGTGATTTCCTGCGTTTCACCCCAGTCTTTTTCTTCTTCAACCGGCGTGGAAACTGGTGCGGCAACAGAGGGTGAAGACTGTGGCGCGGAGGCGGGTTCTGTAACAGCTACGTTTTTAGGTGTATCGATATTATCGGGCACCGCTTCACCTTCTTCCACCAGAATGGCGATAGGTGTGTTTACGGCAACGCCTTCTGCACCTTCCGGTGTTAGAATGCGGCCCAGAATACCTTCCTCAATGGCTTCTACTTCCATTGTGGCTTTATCGGTTTCAATCTCGGCCAGAACGTCACCGCTATTTACGGCATCTCCTTCCTTCTTCAACCAGCGGGCGAGTTTGCCTTCTGTCATGGTAGGAGAAAGGGCGGGCATTAAAATTTCAGTCGCCATGTTTATGCTCAAGCCTCCAGAACAACATCCGTATAAAGTTCGGCCGGATCGGGTTCCGGGCTGGTCTGCGCAAATTCTGCAGAGTCGTTTACAATGCTCTTGATCTCGGTTTCCATTGTTTTCAATTCTGCTTCTGTCACGCCAGAATCCAGCAGGATGTGTTTGACGTGTTCAATGGGATCTCGCGTTTTGCGGACTTCATCCACCTCATCCCGCGTGCGGTATTTGGCAGGATCTGACATGGAATGGCCGCGATAGCGGTATGTCATCATTTCCAGCAGGTAAGGCCCCTTGCCTTCACGGCAATGTTTTACGGCTTCTTCTGCTGCGGCATATACGGCGGCAACATCCATGCCATCTACCCGTTTGCCGGGAATGCCCCATGGCTCGCCATTTTTGTAGAGTTCGTGCGATGCAGATGCTCGCTCAACAGCGGTGCCCATGCCGTAACGGTTGTTTTCAATTACAAAAATACAGGGAAGTTTGAGCAGAGCGGCCAGGTTAAAGCTTTCGTAAACCTGCCCCTGATTGGCGGCGCCGTCACCAAAATAAGCTACGGAAACTTCATCTGTATTGCGGTATTTGTTGGCAAACGCCAGCCCGATACCCAAAGAAACCTGAGCACCGACAATGCCATGCCCCCCGTAAAAATTCTTCTCGCGGGAGAACATATGCATGGAGCCCCCTTTACCGTGAGAATACCCGGTAGAACGGCCCGTAAGTTCTGCCATCACGCCACGGGGTGTCATGCCCGCCACCA
The DNA here is from genome assembly GCF_001628715.1 of Acetobacter oryzifermentans. Classification (NCBI taxonomy): domain Bacteria; kingdom Pseudomonadati; phylum Pseudomonadota; class Alphaproteobacteria; order Acetobacterales; family Acetobacteraceae; genus Acetobacter; species Acetobacter oryzifermentans. The sequence continues at coordinate 1,360,850 of NZ_CP011120.1, forward strand.
GCATCTGGCCGTGGTCTCGGTAGGATGTAATCAGCTTATCGCCTTCATGCAGGCTCATCTGGATACCAACCACCACAGCTTCTTGCCCGATATACAGGTGGCAGAAACCGCCAATTAGGCCCATGCCGTAAAGTTGCCCGGCTTTTTCTTCAAAGCGGCGGATCAGGAGCATGTCATAGTAGGCTTTAAGAAACTGGTCTCGTGTTAAGGAAGGACCGTTATTTCCTGCCTTGCCGACCTGTTTGGCGTTCGTTCCCATGCGTGATGAACCTTTTGCGATATGTAAACAGTTCGTAATAAATGGTGCGCAACAGCGGCATCCGTTTCCGGGCCTTCAGATGGTTTCTAAAGCTCCAGTAAAACTGCCTGCTGTTTCGCGTGTTTTATTATGCAGCGTTGTAGTCTCCTGAGCGTCCCCCACTTTTATGAAGGAGCTTTATATTTTCTATCTGCATGCCACGGTCAACTGCTTTGCACATGTCGTACAGTGTAAGGGCCGCAGCAGACACGGCGGTTAACGCTTCCATTTCCACCCCGGTTGCGCCAGTTGTTGTAACAGTTGCGGTAATCTCGATCCTGTTATCATTCGGAGCCAGATCCACAGTTACACTGCTTAGGCTAAGCGGGTGACAGAGCGGGATAATATCTGCTGTTTTTTTTGCAGCCATAATGCCAGCAATGCGAGCCGTTGCCAGAACATCACCTTTTGGGGCTGCGCCTGAAAGGATCATTTCCAGCGTTTGGGGCTGCATAATAATAGCCCCGGTGGCCACAGCCTTGCGGCGCGTGGCAGCTTTAGCGGAAACATCCACCATATGCGCATGCCCGGCTGCATCCAGATGTGTGAGTGCTGGAGAGGGCACGTTAGGCCAGCCCCAGCAGTTTTTTGGCAGCATCACCGGGATGCGGATCTCGCAGCAGGGATTCACCTACCAGAAAGCCCGTTACGCCAATGCCGGAAAGCTGCACGATATCTTCATGCGTTTTGATGCCACTTTCAGACACAATAATCCGATCTGGCGGCACCAGAGGAGAAAGTTCCCGCGTGGTATCCAAGCTGGTCTGAAGCGTTTTGAGGTTACGGTTGTTGATACCGATCAAGAAGGTATCCAGCGCAAGGGCGCGGTTCAGTTCTTCCTCATCATGCACTTCCACCAGCACATCCATGTCTAGCCCTTTGGCGTGGTCAACCAGTTCCAGCGCCATTTCATCAGACAGGATAGACATAATGAGCAGAATGCAATCTGCCCCGATCATGCGGCTTTCATAAACCTGCCACGGATCAAGAATAAAATCCTTGCGCAGAACAGGAAGGGAACACGCAGCCCGCGCCTTGCCCAGATCTTCATTATCACCATGAAAACAGGAGCTTTCCGTTAGCACAGAAATACAGGCTGCCCCTGCTTGCTCATATTCTGCGGCAATTTCTGCCGGATTATACGTTTCGCGCAGGATACCAGCGGAAGGAGAAGCCTTCTTGATTTCTGCAATCAGGCCAACTGCGCGATCAGCAGCTTTTTCCTTCAGCGCCCGACCAAACCCGCGTGGAGCCTCTTTGGTTTCCTGCGCTTTGGCTGTGATTTCCTTAAGGGACATCAGGGTGGAGCGATGTTCAACTTCCAGCTTGGTGCGTGCGCAGATGCGGGAGAGAACATCCGGCAGTTCGTCAATCTTGCTGGCAAGAGTGTCCGAAGCAGAAGCTGCCGAGGACGCGAGTGGTGTATCGGTCATGATTATCCTGTCATGTCTCAGGCGCGTGCATCCGGGTTGGAAGCGCGCAAACCGTTTAGCACTGCCAAAGCCGTGCCATCATCCAGTGGGCGTGCGGCCAAAGCCACACTTTCCCGCAAGGCCTGCGGATCAATGCGTCCGTCCCGCAGGAGTGTTACCCGCCCTGCCACGTGAAGTGCGCAGGCGGCGTTTAAAACAACTGTATCACGATATGCTCCTGATGCACCATGCAGCAAAGCTTCTAGAGCTTGCGCATTGTATTGGGCATCTCCCCCCAATATGGAGCTGACCGGAGCATAGGCAAGGCCAGCCATTTCTGGCGTAATAGAAAACGAGCAGATGGCATCATTTTCCAGCGCTACAACCTGTGTAGGGCCTGCCAGCGTAATTTCATCAATGCCGCCCTGCCCGTCTGATGGTAGGCCGCATGCGGCCCAGACCTTCTGGGAGCCAAGATTTTTGAGCACATTGACCATGGGCTCCAGCCATGCGGGTGAAAAAACGCCCACAAGCTGCCGTTTAACACCTGCCGGGTTTACCAAGGGCCCCATGAGGTTAAACAGCGTACGCACGCTTAAGGCTTTGCGTATCGGAGCAGCAAAACGCATAGCGGGATGGTGGTGCGGAGCAGATAGGAAAATGACCCGGTGTACCTGCATCTGCTCCGCCAGAACCTCGGCTTGTGCAGAAAGTGGAACACTTAGCGCAGCCAGCACATCGGAAGCGCCAGAGCGAGAAGAAATAGCCCTGTTACCGTGTTTGGCAACGGGCACACCAAGCGCACTCAGCACAAAGGCAACAGCGGTGGATACATTCAACGTGCCGTAATTGTCTCCGCCCGTGCCGCATACGTCTATCGTATTGGCAGGCATGGCGGGCACAGTGTGCATGCGGGCCCGTAAAGCCGTTACACCACCAAGCAATTCATCCTGCGTTTCACCACGCACGCGCAAAGCCATAAGAAAAGCCGCAATGCGTTCTGGCGCAATCAGGCCATCCATAATAACGCCAAAAGCAGCTTCGGCTTCGGCTGCGCTTAGTGTTTGCCCGTCTGCAACACGTGCCAGAATGGTAGAAAAAAACTGCTCACCTGCTACTTGAGATGCAGCGCCATGAAGGGGAGCGGACATCAGGCAACGGCCTGTTTTTCTTTCCAGGCAGATGCGATGGAAAGAAAGTTTTTCATCAGATCATGGCCATATTCGGAGGCAATGCTTTCCGGATGGAACTGCACGCCCGAAATGGGATACTGCCGGTGGCGCACACCCATAATAACACCATCTTCCGTCCATGCCGTAACTTCCAGAGCATCCGGAATACTGGCAGGTTCAAGCGTAAGGCTATGATAGCGCGTGGCATTAAACGGGTTGGGTAGGCCCGCAAAAACATCCTGCCCGTTGTGGAAAACGGGGCTCACCTTGCCGTGCATGGGCGTAGGGGCACGCACCACCTGTGCACCAAACACCTGCCCGATAGCTTGATGCCCCAGACATACGCCAAAAACAGGCACCTTACCGGCTGCGGCAGATATCAGATCACAGCAGATACCGGCTTCATTGGGGGAACATGGGCCGGGAGAAAGCACAATGACATCCGGCTTGAGGGCCAGTGCATCTTTTACGCTCAGGGCATCATTGCGGCGGACATCACACTGTGCCCCCAGTTCACCCAGATAGTGAACAAGGTTGAAGGTGAAGCTATCATAATTGTCGATCAGAAGGATCATGGCCGAATGATGACCTTATGTACTGTTGGGGTCAAATAAGAATGGAACAGAAACGACATTAAGAACGCCCTGCCCTTGCCTGTTCCAACGCGGCTTCTGCGGCGCGAAATACGGCGCGGGCTTTATGGCGTGTTTCTTCATATTCTGTTTCTGGCACACTGTCTGCCACTACGCCGCAGCCAGCTTGCACATGCATTTGCCCGTCTTTTACAACGGCCATGCGCAGCCCAATGCACGTATCCATGTTGCCGCCAGCGCCAAAATAGCCAATGCACCCGGCGTAGGTGGCGCGGCGGGTGCGTTCTACTTCATCAATAATTTCCATGGCGCGGATTTTGGGCGCACCTGTTAGTGTGCCTGCGGGAAAAGCGGCCACAAGGGCATCCAGCGCTTCCAGTTCCGGCTTGAGTGTGCCTTGCACGTTGGAAGAAATGTGCATGACGTGGCTGAAACGCTCAATCACGAATCGTTCTGTCACTTTCACCGTGCCGGGAATACTCACACGGCCCACATCATTACGGCCAAGGTCTATCAGCATCAGATGCTCGGCCAGTTCTTTCTGGTCGGCCAGAAGATCTTTTTCAAGCCGCAGGTCTTCTTCCGCCGTTTTGCCGCGCGGGCGTGTGCCAGCAAGCGGGCGTACCGTCATGGTACCATCCTGCAAGCGTACCAGAATTTCGGGCGAGGACCCAACAAGTGAGAAATCACCAAAATCCAGATGGAACAGAAATGGCGCTGGATTAATACGCCGTAGCGTACGGTACAGCGCCAGAGATGGAAGCGGAAACGGCGTAGAAAAACGCTGGCTGGGGACAACCTGAAAGGCATCGCCAGCCGCAATATAATCCTGAATACGCTCAACGGCCTGACAGAACTCATCCTTACTGAAGGAGGAACGCGGTTCAGCCGGTTCTGGCAGGTTTTCTGTCTGTTTTGGTAAAGGCGGCAGCGCTCCTGACAGGCATTCGCGCGCACGGCGCAGCAGATCTTGCGCTTTATCCCAAGCCTGTGCTGCGGTTTCATCTTTTTGTGGGCGAACAGGCGCGGCCAGAATCAGCTCATCGCTTACCGTGTCAAACACAGCAAAAAGACCGGGGCGCATGAGAATAGATTCAGGCAGGTTCAGATCATCCGGTGGCGCATCTGGCAGATGCTCCATCTGGCGCACCATGTCATAGCCCAAATATCCAAACAGACCCGCAACCATTGGAGGAACGCCTTCGGGCAGCTCCATGCGCGTGGCATGGATCAGGGCGCGCAGGCTTTCCAATGGCTTTTCTGTAAGAATACGCGGTGCAATATCCGGGTTTTCCGGGCTTTCATTCAGCGTGATCTGCCCGTTATGGCAGGTCCAGATAATATCTGGCTTGAGGGCAATAACAGAATACCGCCCGCGCGATGTGCCACCTTCCACACTTTCCAGCAACAACGTGTTTTTGCCGGTGCCACCATCAAAGCGCGCAAGGCGCAGGTAGGCTGAAACAGGTGTCAGCAAATCTGCTGCTTCTACAGAAAACACAACAGAAGGCTGGCCTTGCGCCCAAGCGGCTTCACACTGCTGGCGAGAGGGTGAAGGCGCAATGCGTGCGGTAATGCTCATGGCGTGGCTTCTCCTCCAAATCCGGCGGCAGATAGTGTGGCCATAACAGCGCGTTCGTTAATATGGGGCGGTGTGCGCTTGCTTAATGCCTCCACATAACTGGCAACCAGATCATCACTATCTGCCTGTGCCAGAGAGTCTTTCAGGCGCTGTACGCCGTCGGCTGGGGCTGGTGGGTTGGGCACGAACAGCTTTGTGACAACTGCCACAAGGAAGTGGCCGTCATCTTCTGTCATAACCGCCTGCCCCGGCTGCATGCGTGGCAGATAATCCATGAGTGCTGCCGGAATATTTTTGTTGGGCTTGGCGAAAGAGAAAGCTGCATCCCGCGTAAGTTGTGCATCTGATACGTTTACTGTGCCTAAAGCCTGCTTGTTTTTGGCTGCCAGATACAGGGTTGTTGCCTGCTCATTTGCTGCATGCTTGCGTGCTTCATCCTGCCATGCGGCCAAAACATCTGTTTGTGCTTGCGCAAATGTACGAGGGGCTGCGGGTGTAGCGGTATCCACTTCCACAGCAAAGCTGCTGTTGTCCGGCCCATCCACAAGCGTTGCACGTGCGCCGGGTTTTTGGGTGAAAATCTGGTGGATAATGGCTTCACGCAGCTTGCCGGATGCTGGCAACGGTGCGGGTTCTTTATCAGCCGTCATGCCTTGCGCATCCAGTGTGCCTGCCGCAGCAACCGCACCCAGATCTGCCGGAATGGCATCTAGCCCTTGGCCTGCAAGCGCATCTTGCAGCTTGCGCTTGCGCTCACCTGCAACAGATGGCGCAACAGCAGCCCGATACTGCGAGAGGATGTCTTTTTTTGCATCTTCATACGGCGTGGTGTGCGGAGCTGTTATTTTGGTAACACGAAAAACAGCCCATCCACCTTCGGTTTTAAGCGGATCGCTGACCTGACCTTCTGGAGCATGGAAAACAGCCTGCCGTAGAGTAGCAGAAGGAATTGTGGACGGGCGAGCATTTGGCATTTCTACCGCAGCCGCATCTTTTGCGCTGTTCTGGATAGCCTGCCAGTTTCCACCTACTTTCCACGCGTTTGCAATGGCGGTTGCCTGTGCCTGATCTTGCAGGGTTATAAGCTGGATATCGCGCGTTTCTGGTACGTTGTAGCGAGATTTCTGCTCATCATAGATGCGCTTGATATCGGCTTCATCCATGGTGATGCTGTCTGCCACTGTTTGTGGGGAAAGCACCACAATCTTGGCATGGCGCAGTTCCGGCGTACGGAACATCCACGGATGGTTGTTGTAATAGCGCTGCAATACGGCATCATCTGGTGTTTTGGGGGTGGGCTGCGCAGCAAACGGAATGCTCACAAAATCCACCACGCGCGTTTTTGCACCGTAGGTTAGAAAGCGCTGGAGCATTGTGTCGGAAACGCTGCCCGCCTGCGCCAAGGGTTGTAGAATGGTGCGTGTGGTCAGATCATTCCGCACCATGTCCAAAAAGCGTTGCTCGGTTAGCCCGCGGTCATGCAGTTTCTGATTGAAGCTGGCGCGATCAAACTGGCCATTCGCGCCTTTGAAATAAGGAAGCGAGAATACTTCATCCCGTACGGCCGAATCAGGCACTGCCACTTTTAACTTCTGTGCGGTATTCAGTAGCTCTGCTTGCCCAATCAGGCGGTGCAGAATCTGGTAGGCAACCTGCCGCTGCATGGCCAAAGGAATTTGCGATGGGTCTGATACCCCCATCTGGCGGGCAATTGTTGGCAGTTCAGATTGCAGGGCTGTGGCCAGATCATCGGAAGAAACCTGCTGTTGCCCCACTTTGGCAACAACATCCGTTTCTTCCCCCATATAGCCCATAACATCGCCTATTCCCCAGCCGACAAAGGCCAGAAAAATGACAATTGCAGTCACCCGGCCCAGCCAGGACTCAACAAAAACGCGACGTAGATAGGAAATCATGACCCGATGGATCCACAGCTATGCTTAAAAAACATCATACCACAAAGGGTATGCACAGGCGCGGCACCATAAGGGTAGCTGCGGTGCTTGACCAGACATAACCGCTCCTGCACGCCAGACAGGCAAGAATTAAGGCGCCTGCTCTCTTGCCCCAAGGGGGGCGTCTATGGTTTAGCCTTCATGTAAGAACCATATTATAAACGCACGTGCCCGCTGGCATGGCGCGCTATAGGCAAGGAGCAGGACATGACCAGACAGATTATTGTCGGCAACTGGAAAATGAATGGCCTAAGCCGTGATTCGCAGGAACTCGTCAAGGCTATTACCAGCGGCTTGCCCGCCAACAGCGCGGATGTGGTGGTGTGCCCGCCCTTTACCCAGCTTGGGCTGCTGACAGATGCGTTAAAGCCCACACCGGTAAAATTGGGCGCGCAAGATTGCCATCAGGATGTTTCTGGCGCGCATACGGGTGATATTTCTGCCCCCATGCTGGCTGATCTGGGCGTGTCCTATGTTGTTTTGGGTCATTCAGAACGCCGTCAGGAACATGGTGAGCTGGATGAAACCGTGCGTGAAAAAGCCATGGCTGCCGCCAAAGCCGGGCTGACCCCGATTGTCTGTATTGGTGAAACCGAAGATCAGCGCGAAACTGGTGAGCACTTTGATGCGCTGGGTTGGCAGATCAAGGGCTCTTTGCCCGATGGGTTTAATGGTATTTTGGCATATGAGCCTATCTGGGCGATTGGCACAGGCCTTGCCGCCACCACTGATCAGATTGCCGAAACCATGAAATTCCTGCGTGAAGAATTGGTGCGGCAGTTTGGAGAGGCTGGAAAAGTCATCAAAATCCTGTATGGAGGGTCCGTAAACGCCGGGAATGCGGCCACCATCCTGCCCATTCCTGAAGTGGCGGGTGCGCTTGTTGGCGGTGCCAGCCTTAAGGCGGACGCGTTTCTTTCCATCGTCAGCGCAGCATCTGCTGCCTGATTTGCTGTTCTGGAATCTGACATGACCACAGCCCTGCTGATCCTGCATTTCTGTGTGACCATAGCCCTGATTGGCGTTGTGCTAATTCAGCGGAGTGAAGGCGGTGGCCTTGGAATTGGCAGCAGCCAGGGCATGGGTGCGTTCATGTCCGGCCGCGGAACAGCCAACCTGCTTACGCGCACAACGGCTGTGCTGGCTGGTGTGTTCATGCTGCTTTCCCTGTTGTTAGCCATGCTTTACAAAGGCTCCGTTACGGGTGAAGGGCATGATATTCTGGCCCAGCCCCCGGCAGCCACAGCGCCCGCACCTGCTGCTCCGGCAACAACAGCTCCTGCTCCGCAGCCAGCTACTCCGGCGCATCCGTAAAATGCAGGTTTCTCTCTCCTTTCCGCTATGTGTGAGGAGAGAGCCCTTTCATCCCTTCAGCTCCGCATGTCCTGTGGCATGCGGTAGTTTGCGTTTGTCCATCTTTACCCGCCCGGCCTTGTCCGTGTAGGAAGTCTGCTCATGACCCGCTTTGTTTTTATCACCGGTGGTGTGGTATCCTCTCTTGGCAAAGGCATTGCATCTGCTGCCCTTGCTGCCCTGTTGCAGACGCGTGGCTACAAAGTGCGCCTACGCAAGCTTGATCCCTACCTGAACGTTGATCCCGGCACCATGAGCCCCTACCAGCATGGGGAAGTGTTTGTGACCGAGGATGGCGCCGAGACAGACCTTGATCTGGGCCATTATGAACGCTTCACGGGGGTAAATGCTTCTAAGGAAGACAACACCACAACAGGCAAAATTTATTCAGATGTTATCGCCCGTGAACGGCGTGGTGATTATCTGGGCGCAACCGTGCAGGTTATCCCGCATATTACGGATGCCATTAAAGACATTGTCGTTGCTAATACGGATGATCTGGACTTTGTGTTGGTGGAAATTGGCGGCACAGTTGGCGATATTGAAAGCCTGCCATTTCTGGAAGCTATCCGCCAGCTGCGTAATGATCTGGGCCCGGATCAGACCATGGTTGTGCACCTTACGTTGCTTCCGTGGATACCTTCTGCGGGTGAGCTGAAAACCAAGCCGACCCAGCATTCCGTTAAGGAATTGCAGAATGTGGGTATTCAGCCACAAATTTTGCTGTGCCGCTGTGATCGCCCTATTCCGCCAACAGAGCGGCGCAAGATTGCCAATTTCTGCAATGTGCGCCCCGAAGCCGTTATTGCCGCGCGGGATGTAGATACCATTTACTCCTGCCCTCTTTCCTACCATGCAGAAGGCATGGATACCGAAGTGCTGCGTTACTTCGGCCTGCCCCACGCTGAAGAACCTGATCTGACAGGGTGGGAAAAAATTGTAGATGCCATCCGCCACCCCGATAACGAGGTGCGCATTGCAGTGGTTGGTAAATACACAGCCCTGCTGGATAGCTACAAATCTCTGAACGAAGCTCTGCTGCATGGTGGCATTGCCCACCGTACCAAGGTTGTTCTGGATTGGGTGGATGCCGAAGTTTTTGAAAAAGACCCGGCATCACTGGAAGCTAAACTGGGCGATGTAGATGCCATTCTGGTGCCCGGTGGATTTGGTGAGCGTGGATCTCAGGGCAAGATTGAGGCCATTCGCTTTGCGCGTGAAAAAGGTATTCCGTTCCTTGGAATATGCTTTGGCATGCAGATGGCGGTTATTGAATGTGCCCGTAATCTGGCTGACCTACCCAACGCATCTTCTACCGAATTTGGCTATACGGAAGAGCCATTGGTGGGTCTGATGACCGAATGGGCACGCGGTAACGAACGCCTGCGCAGGAGCGAAGGTGGAGAACTGGGCGGCACCATGCGCCTTGGCGCTTACCCAGCCAAGCTGATTGAAGGCTCCCGCGCGGCAGAAGTGTATAACGCAACGTCCATTCGTGAGCGGCATCGCCATCGGTATGAAGTGAATATCCATTACAAGGATCAGCTTGAAAAAGCCGGGATGAAGTTTTCTGGCCTTTCACCAGATGGCATCTTGCCAGAAGTGGTGGAATATCCAGATCATCCGTGGTTCATTGCTGTGCAGTATCACCCGGAACTCAAGTCTCGGCCGTTTGCACCGCATCCGCTGTTCGCCGGGTTTGTGGGGGCTGCGCTGGAAAAGGCTAAAAAAGCATGATGCAGGCATTGGGTTCGGATTTTCAGCTTGGTTCTTTGTACATCGGTAATGATCAGCCATTTGTGCTGATTGCCGGGCCGTGCCAGATTGAATCCGCTGCACATGCAATGGAAACAGCCACGGCTTTGAATGAAATCTGCCAGAAGGCTGGTGTTGGGCTGATCTATAAAAGCTCGTTCGATAAAGCCAACCGCACCAGCATTTCCAGTGCGCGTGGTATTGGCATGGCCGAAGGGCTGGATATTCTGGCTAACGTGCGGAATACGCTGGATATTCCGGTGCTAACAGACGTGCATGCGCCAGAACAGTGCGCTCCGGTTGCAGAAGCTGTGGATGTGCTGCAAATCCCGGCTTTTCTGTGCCGCCAGACAGATCTGTTATTGGCAGCCGGTAAAACGGGAGCTGCGGTGAATGTGAAAAAAGGCCAGTTTCTTGCCCCGTGGGATATGAAGCACGTTGCGGCCAAAATTGCTTCTACGGGCAATAATCGCATCATGCTGTGTGAGCGTGGTACCAGCTTTGGTTATAATACGCTGGTAAATGATATGCGTGGCCTGCCTATTATGGCCCAGACTGGCTACCCCGTTGTGTTTGATGCCACGCATTCCGTACAGCAACCGGGTGGCTTAGGTGGTGCATCTGGTGGCCAGCGTGAGTTTGCCCCTGTGCTCTCTCGTGCTGCTTTGGCAATTGGTGTGGCATCTCTGTTTATTGAAACGCATGAGAACCCAGACCAAGCGCCCAGCGATGGCCCCAACATGTTACCTATAAAAAGCCTGCCAGCCTTGCTGGAGCAGTTCAAGAAGATTGATGCTCTGATTAAAGGGTAAACTGGGCGAAGCCAGTATTCTTGCTAACAAAAAAGCCGCAACCTGATTTTTCAGGCTGCGGCTTTTTTATAGTCCCAAGGAGGGAGAGAGGTAAATTCTCCCCCTTTGTGCAGGGTTAGACGTCCAGATTGGCAACTTTAAGTGCGTTGCCGACAATGAAATCACGCCGGGGTTCAACAATATCCCCCATCAGGGTGGTAAACACATCGCCAGCTTCTTCCACATCGCCTACGCGTACCTGCAGCAGCGTGCGCATAGCCGGATCCAGCGTGGTTTCCCAAAGCTGAGCGTCATTCATTTCGCCCAGACCTTTAAAGCGGTTAATTGTCAGCCCACGGCGGCCCTGTGCCAGCAGTCGGGTATAAAGATCAGCCGGGCCACTCAGTTGGTGTTCGGTGGTATCGTTTTTCAGCGCCACGCCTTCTGCAAAGTCTTTTTGCAGGCGGTTTGCCTGCATGGTCAGCCAGCGGGCATCGTTGCTGGCCAGCATGGTTGGGTCAATGCGGTACACTTCCCCTACCCCACGCACATTACGGGCCAGCTCTACACCATCTGCACTCGCAACGGCTTTCCAGCTTTTTTCATTTTCAGCAGATGCCGCATCAAGGCGCTGCTGAAGTGCTGGCATTCGTTGCTGGAGCAGTTCAATATCTGTTGTTAGCGCGCCAGCCAAGGCAACCTGTTCGATAATCCAAGAAGGAATGCGGTTGGAAAGGCGGTTAATCGCCTGCGCTGCCTGCCGAATGAACGGAAGATCTGCTGCCAGCTCCTCAGCACTTACAACGCGTTTGTCCGTGTAAACAAAGCTAGCGTTGTTCAGGGCCTTGTTGAGCAGATATTGCTCAAGTGCGGCATCGTCTTTCAGGTATGTTTCTTCATTCCCGCGTTTGGCACGGTAAAGCGGCGGCTGGGCAATATACAGATAACCGCGTTCGATCAGTTCTGGCATTTGGCGGAAGAAGAAGGTCAGCAGCAGTGTACGGATATGAGATCCGTCCACGTCAGCGTCAGTCATAATGACAATGCGGTGGTAACGCAGTTTTTCAATAGAGAAACCACCCTGCTCTGGCTCGCCACGGCCAATACCAGTGCCAAGAGCCGTAATGAGCGTGCCAATTTCAGCAGAGCCTAGCATGCGGTCAAACCGCGCGCGTTCTACGTTCAGGATCTTGCCTTTTAGAGGCAGAATAGCTTGGAAGCGCCTATCACGCCCCTGTTTGGCGGTGCCGCCTGCGGAATCACCCTCCACAATAAACAGTTCAGCTTTGGCTGGGTCTCGCGCCTGGCAGTCTGCCAGTTTGCCGGGCAGTGATGAAACATCCAGAACCCCTTTGCGGCGTGTAAGCTCACGCGCCTTACGGGCGGCTTCACGCGCAGAGGCGGCATCCAGCACCTTAGAGACAACAATTTTTGCCTCTTTGGGGTGTGTTTCAAACCAGTGGCTGATGATGTCTGCCGCAGCAGCATGCACAACGGGCTGCACTTCGGACGAAACCAGCTTGTCCTTGGTTTGGGAAGAGAACTTGGGGTCTGGCACCTTAACGGACAGAACAGCCGTCAGCCCTTCCCGCATATCTTCCCCTTGCAGGGAAAGCGCATCTTTTTTGGCAATGCTTTCGGCATATTTGCCAACAACACGGGTAAGTGCCTGACGGAAGCCTGCCAGATGCGCTCCGCCATCGCGCTGCGGAATGTTGTTGGTGAAGCACAGCATAGTTTCATGGAAGCTATCATTCCATGTGAGCGCGAACTCGACCTTAATGCCGTTATCCGGATTTTCTAGGCTACCAGTAATGGGTGGAGCAAACAGCGAGGTGCGAGACCTATCCAACCAATCTACAAAAGCTTCTAGCCCACCTTCGTAAAAGAATTTTTCTTCCCGCATAGGGGTAACACGTGCATCGCGCAGCACAATTTCTAGCCCGGAGTTCAGGAAGGCCAGCTCACGCAGGCGGCGCTCCAGAATAGTGAAATCAAAATCCGTTTTGGGGAATGTTTCACTGCTGGGTTTAAAGGTTACTTCCGTGCCTGATGGTTCGGAAGATGGGCCAACCACTTCCAACGGGGCATCGCGTTCACCATGTTGGAAGCGAATGAAGTGTTCCTGTCCGTTACGCCAGATGCGCACTTCCATCCACTCAGAAAGTGCATTCACCACAGCAGCGCCCACCCCGTGCAGGCCGCCAGAAACCTTGTAGGAATTCTGGTTGAACTTGCCGCCAGCATGCAGGCGGGTCAGCACCACTTCGGCGGCGCTAATACCCTCTTCTGTATGCATGTCTGTAGGAATGCCACGCCCGTTGTCGCGTACGCTTACGCTGCCATCTGCATTAAAAGTGACAATGCAGCGCGATGCAAAACCGGCCTGAGCCTCATCCACTGCGTTATCAATAATTTCAAACGCCATGTGGTGTAAGCCAGAGCCATCGTCCGTATCACCAATGTACATGCCGGGCCGTTTACGGACAGCATCCAGCCCCTTCAGCACAGAGATCGACGCGGCATCATACTCTTCGGAAACGGCAGATGGCGTGGGCTGAGAGAGGTCGGTCATAAGAACGGTACGCTCCGTACAGGAAAGAACAAAAAAACCTTTTATTCTTATACCCTGATCAAGCCTCTGGGGCCAGATTGAGCCGTATGTTTTATGGCCCAGATGGCAAAAAAGCACCGTTTTTCAGGGTTTCGAACTGAGCGCTATGCTTAAGTGGGGCAAAAGGTGCCTGATCTGTGCCGGTAAGCAGCACAGTTGTGCGAAAATCCTGCACAATTTCCAGCAATGAGGCCCGGCGCGCAGCGTCCAGATGCACTAAAGGTTCATCCAATAGCAAAATCGGGGGCTGCCCGCGGTAGTCGGTTACAAGCCGCGCGTGTGCCAGCACAATGCCAATAAGCAAGGATTTCTGCTGGCCAGTGCTGGCGAGTGCTGCCGGTTGTCTGGACGAGAGATCTTCCAGCAAAAAATCACTGCGATGTGTGCCAAATGTGGCGCGCCCACGTGCGGCATCATCTTCTCGCAACTCGGCAAGTTTTGCACATAGCCAATCTTCTACGGTCAGCGCTGGAGATGTTTCCAGTTTCTGGGCAATAGCGCATTGCAGTGTCGCAATGGCAGCAGGAAAAGCGCCCAGACCATTTTGGGCATAATGGCAAATCTGGCGCACGGTTTCCTGCCGAGCCGCAGCAACAGCCACAGCATGACGCGCCATGGAGGCTTCTAATCCAGATAGCCATGAGTGTTCGGAAAAGCGTGTTTGCAGCAGGCGATTGCGTTGCGTCATGGCACGATCATATGCGGCTAGTTCCCGCGCATGGTGCGGTGTTACCGCCATAACCAGGCGATCTAGAAAGCGCCGCCTACCGGATGCGCCCTCACTAAATAACCGATCCATCTGTGGGGTAATCCACACAGTAGCAAGAGTATCTTCCCACGCTTCTTGCCCCCGAATTTGCCGACCGTTGAGCAAAAAAACGCGGCGCGGCCTCTCCTGCCCGCCTTGCGTGCCGGTGCCGAGTTCAAGAAACTCATCTTTCGTTTCAATACGCGCAGAAACGCCCCAGTTGATCACGCCCATTCGGCCAAATTGTGTAAGAGGTGCCGCGCGCAGTCCTCTACCGGGCGAGAGAAGAGAAACTGCTTCCAGCAGATTAGTTTTGCCGCTGCCGTTTTCGCCTGTCAGCACCAATAGGCTTGCATTGGGGGACCATACAAGCCGTTCGTAATTGCGAAAATTGGAAAGCGTAAGTTTAAGAAGCCGGGGCATGCCACGCTGCTTCTGTTGGCCTGCCTGCATTTGGGCAACGGAGGCAGGCCGTAAGTGTTAAAGCAAAAAAGCGGATCACACGCGCATCGGCATGAGAACATAGAGTGCAGATGGGCTATCCACATCGCGCACAATGGTGGGGGATGCGCTATCTGCAAACGCAAATTCCACCTCTTTTTCTACCTGATCTGTGATGTCGTTAAGGTAGCGTGCCTGAAAACCGATTTCCAACCCTTCTGCATCGTAGGAAATGCGGTTGTCATCCAGCTCTTCCTTAGCCATGCCCTGCTCTGTGCTGCTGGCAGACAGAGTAAGCAGACCGGGTTCGAGCGTGAGCTTTACCGGGCGAGAACGTTCCTGACTAATGGCGGCAACACGTGCCACGGCATCTGCAAAATCTTTTTTGCCAACCCGCAGGATGCGTGTGTTGTTGCGTGGGATCACCCGTTCGTATTCAGGGAACGTGCCATCAATCAGCTTAGATGTAAGTGTAACGGGGCCTGCCGTGAACTGAATACGCGTTTCAGAAAGTGCGATTTCCACTTCTTCTGGCGCTTCATCAATCAGCTTGCGCACTTCGGCCACGGTTTTGCGTGGGACAATAACCCCCGGCATTCCGGCGGCGCCAGATGGTAGATCGGCTTCCACACGGGCTAGGCGGTGCCCATCTGTAGCCACAGCGCGTAGCTTGGGTTCGCCATCTACTTCTGTGCCATGCAGGAAGATACCGTTGAGGTAATAACGGGTTTCTTCGGTTGAAATGGCAAAACGTGTGCGGTCTATGAGAGAGTGCAGTGTTGTTGCGGGCAGTTTGAAGCGATATGGGAAATCTCCTGCCCCCATGGATGGAAAGTCATCCACACTCAGCACGTTCAGACGGGTAGCATAGCGGCCCGCACGCAGCAGAAGTGGGCCTTCACTATCGGCCTGATCCAGCTCTACATCCACACCATCGGGCAGCTTGCGCACGATTTCGTACAAAACAGATGCAGGTGCAGTTGTCGCCCCTTCCCGCGTGATGTTGGCGGGAACACCTTCAACCACTTCAATTTCCATGTCCGTGGCTTTCAGGCTGAGCTGTCCATTAGCAGCCTGAATAAGAACATTGGCTAGAATGGGTATGGTGTTACGCTTTTCTGCAACACTCTGGATATGGGCCAACGCCTTAAGCAGTGTTGCACGTTCCGCCGAAAACTTCATCTAACCCTCTTTCCTGCAAGACAGGGCCTCTGTTTGGCAAGAAGCACCTGCTTTTTCCACCTCGAAAAGTAACAGGTGGGCATTATCAGTCAATCCCTTTGGAATCTCTACGTTTTCAGCTTTCCAGCATCCGCCGCAGGAGTTCCACATCTTCTGCAAAAGCAGCATCCAGCCCCATCAGTTCCGTAACGCGATTTACCGCATGCATAACGGTTGTGTGGTCACGATTACCGAACTTGCGCCCGATTTCTGGCAGAGAGCGACTTGTAAGCTGCTTAGCCAGATACATTGCAACCTGCCGGGGCCGCGCCACATTGCGGGCCCTGCGGGCGGATGACATGTCTGTCAGGCGGATGTTCCAGTGCTCGGCTACTTTTTTCTGGATTTCCTCAATTGTTACACGCCGGTCATGCGCTTTGAGAATATCGTGCAGCACTTCTTGTGTGGCTTCCAGAGTAACCGGGCGGCCAAACAGATTGGCGTGAGCAATGAGGCGGTTGAGCGCGCCTTCCAGCTCACGCACATTGGACGTGATTTTGTGTGCCAGAAATTCCAGAACCTTACCGGGCACCACAACGCCAGAGGCAGCGGCTTTTGATTCCAGAATGGAAATACGTAGCTCAAACGTGGTGGCATGAATATCTGCCACCATACCGCAGCCCAAACGCGTGCGTAGCCGATCTTCCAGCCCCGACAGGTCAGATGGGGATTTATCAGCCGAAACCACAATCTGCCGCCCGGCATCTACCAGCGCATTAAAGGTATGGAAGAATTCTTCCTGCGTATTGTCCTTGCCGATCAGGAACTGCAAATCGTCAATCATCAGCACATCAACGGAACGCAGTTGCTCTTTGAACTCGATGGTAGATTGCGAACGAATGGCCGCAATAAACCGATACATGAACTTTTCGGCAGACATATAGGCCACGGACACATTGCCACTCTGGATCAGCTCGGCCCCGATGGCATGCATCAGATGCGTTTTACCCAGCCCAACGCCACCGTAAAGGAACAGCGGGTTAAACCCAACGCTGGAGGGTTTTTCTGCAACCCGGCGGGCGCAGGCATAAGCAAATTCATTGGGCTTGCCCACCACGAACGTATCAAACGTAAAGCGGCTATCCAGCGCAGTCACCAAGTCACTCCGCACTTCTGGCGCGGTGCGTGCTGCTGGGGTGGCCTCTTCCTGCGCGGGTGTTGCGGCGTTGGCGCTTGGCACACTTTCCAAAGGTATGGGGGCCGGATCTCCGGCGCGGGCAACCTGTAGCTCCACCCGGCGGATACTGGGGATTTCCTGATTCCACAGTTCGCTCAGGCGGTCACCATACTGGCTTCTTACCCAGTCGCGCAAAAAGCGTGTGGGTAAAAGCAGGGTGATTTCATCACCATCAATCGGGCCCAGCGCAATTTTGGTCAGCCAGGTGCGGTATTCAACTTCGCCAACTTCGCCCTTCAGGCGGGCGCAGATACGCAGCCACGATTCCTCAAGCCCCTTGCCGTCTTCAAGCCGGGAAAAGGCGCTTTCGTCATCGTCCACTCCGATTGTCATTTTTGCTCCCGAGCGGTCATTAAGGCGCGAATGGGTTCACGCATTTTCACAAAACAGGCGGCACGTGTGCTGCCGGTGCTGTGTAACATCTGTAACGGCCTTGGCGGCCT
Source organism: Acetobacter oryzifermentans (assembly GCF_001628715.1). Taxonomy (NCBI): domain Bacteria; kingdom Pseudomonadati; phylum Pseudomonadota; class Alphaproteobacteria; order Acetobacterales; family Acetobacteraceae; genus Acetobacter; species Acetobacter oryzifermentans. The sequence goes on from NZ_CP011120.1 coordinate 1,378,405, forward strand.
ATGGTGCAGGCTTGCTTATATCTTGCGGAAGGTAGCCCGAACAGCGCCAAACCATCCAGCAAGGTAAAGCAGTGAGAGCAAATGGAGCAATCAATATTTCATGCTGCCTGCCCTGCTTGCGCTTTATCCAGCCAAGGTGGTGATAAAAACAAAGCCGAACCATCTGGGTGATGATTCGGCTTTATCTCAAAGCGTCAGATGGCCACCAATTAAGGTGACCCCGCACTTTCCTCAGGCCGGAGCCAGTGCTTTCACACGGGCAGACAGGCGGGAAATTTTGCGGGCCACCGTGTTGTGGTGGATAACGCCCTTAGTGGCCGCACGCTGGATTTCTGGCTGAGCAAGGCGCAGTGCTTCGCGCGCAGCGCCATGATCACCAGCTTCAACTGCGGTTTCTACTTTCTTGATGAAAGTACGCATGCGGGATTTGCGGGCGGTGTTACGAGCAGTCCGCTTCGCGGTCTGCCGGATGCGCTTACGCGCCGAAGCGATATTCGCCATGAGTTTCTATTCTGTCCAGCACTTAAGAAAGATTAATAGGGCAGACACGCCGGAACGCGCTACCCAAAAGAGTAAGCGGTGCTGTAATGCACCTAAGCGCCTTCCGTCAAGCTTCTTCCATGCCAGCCACTAGGATTTTACCCGTTTTTCTGCCTTTGGGGACAAAAAAATGTGGATCGTCCGGCCTGCGTTATCTGCTGCACACCAGAACATGCGGGTGTGCCGGGGCAATTGGGGCATGGCTTACCCGTTTGCCCATATACCCGCCATGCGTGCTGGAAATACCCCAACCCGCCCTCTGGGCGTACATAATCTTTCAGGCTGGAACCACCTGCCTCTATGGCTTCTTCCAGCACATCACGTATGGCTTGCGCCAATTTGCGGGCTTTGGGGGCGGTAAGATTGCAGGCTGGCATGGTTGGGGCAATGCCAGCCCTAAACAGGGCTTCACACACATAAATATTGCCTAACCCCGCCACAATCTTCTGATCAAGCAGGAAAGGTTTGATGGGCATCCGCCTGTTCTTGCTGGCAGCCAAAAGCGTTTTGGGGGTAAAATCTGGCTCAAGCGGCTCTGGCCCCATGCCTGCCAGCAATGGATAGGTATCTTCCTGATCGGTTGGAACCAGATCCAGCATGCCAAACCGGCGCGGATCTATGTAACCACAGCGCTTTCCATTTTGCAGAATTAGCACAACGTGCTCATGCAATAATGGCGTGGTTGGAGAATCGAGAAGCACGCGCCCAGACATGCCCAAATGCCAGATTATGGACATTCCACCAGACAGGCGCATAAGAATATATTTGCCCCGACGGCGAAAGCCTTCTATCCGGCGGCCTTCGATTGTTTGTGAGAAATCGGCAGGAATCCGCCATCTCAGGTCGTGACGGCGCACAATTGCTTCTTTGATGGTACCGTTTTGCAGGGCAATCTGCATCCCGCGCATTACGGTTTCTACTTCAGGGAGTTCCGGCATGGCTAAAAAGCAGGGTATAGGGGAACCCCATGACCGACAACAGCTTTACGCCCTCCCCCGCTTCTTCTGACGCAACAGTGGAAGAAACGGATTTCGGCTTCCGTTCCGTAAGGAAGGAAGAAAAGAAAAACCTTGTTCGTGACGTGTTTGATAGCGTTGCGGGTAAGTATGACGTGATGAATGATATCATGTCCCTTGGCATCCATCGGGTATGGAAGCGTATTTTTGTAACAGAGCTTGGCCCGCAGCCCGGCATGTCTTTGTTGGATCTGGCCGGTGGTACGGGTGATATTACCTTTGGCTGGCTGAAGGGTGGCGGGGGCTCCGCCATTATGACCGACATTAACAGCAGCATGCTATCTGTTGGGCGGGATCGGGCCATTGATCGTGGTTTTGTATCCGATCTGTCTTTTTGCGTTGTGGATGCAGAAGCTATTCCGCTGCGCGATATGTCCGTCGATCGGGTTTCCATCGCTTTTGGCCTGCGAAACTGCACAGATAAAATGGCTGTGCTGCGTGAAGCACGGCGTGTGCTCAAACCCGGCGGGCGTTTTCTGTGCCTTGAATTTTCCCGCGTTCAGGTGGCGGCATTGGCACCTATCTATGATGCGTGGTCTTTCAAGGTGCTGCCTGCCATGGGCAATCTGATCGCCAAGGACCGTGAAAGCTACCAGTATCTGGCGGAAAGCATTCGCACCTTCCCGGATCAGGAAACACTGGCAGATATGTTCCGTGAGGCTGGGTTCTCTCACGTGCGGTATCAGTCCCTTTCCGGTGGTATTGCAGCCATTCATTCCGGCTGGCGCGTATAAGGCCAAAGGGTATGGACGTGGTTTTGCCTTCCCGTTCCGTTTTGCTCATTGTGGGCGGCAGTATTGCCGCCTTCAAGGCGCCGGAGTTGATACGTCTGCTTAAAGGCGCTGGCATGCAGGTGCGCTGCGTGCTTACGGAAGGTGGAAGCCAGTTTGTAACGCCCCTTACCCTGCAAGCGTTAAGTGAACAGCCGGTTTATGCAGACCTGTTCTCGTTAACGGCTGAGCAGGAAATGGGGCATATTGCGCTTTCCCGCTGGGCAGATTTGGTTCTTGTTTGCCCTGCATCTGCCAATTTACTGGCACGTATGGCCGGTGGTCTGGCGGATGATCTGGCCAGCACGCTTTTATTGGCGACAGATGCACCTGTAATGGCCGTTCCCGCCATGAATGTGAGAATGTGGGAGCACGCTGCTACGCAGCATAACGTGGCCACGTTACAGCAGCGCGGCGTACATGTTGTGCCGCCAGCTATTGGCCCCATGGCCTGCGGTGAATTTGGCGCAGGCCGGATGCCGGAACCCGCCGATATTTTGGATGCCGTGCAAGCATTTTTCCGCCAGCGACAACAGCAGAATGGCCCTTTGGCGGGGAAGGCTGTTCTGGTAACAGCAGGCCCTACGCAAGAACCGCTGGATCCTGTAAGGTATCTGGCTAACCGATCTTCCGGCAAACAGGGCTATGCCATTGCTGCGGCGTTGGCGGATCTTGGAGCTTCCGTGACATTGGTAAGTGGCCCAACCATGTTGCGTGCGCCTGCTGGTGTTACATTTGTTCCGTGCGAAACAGCTTGCCAAATGCTGGAATGCGTTAAGGCAGCGGCTTCGTTTGATGTGGCTGTCTGCACCGCGGCGGTGGCAGATTGGCGACCTGAGGTGCAAGCGGGGCAAAAAATTAAAAAAACCAGCCGAGATGATGTGCCCGCTCCTATTCGGCTGGTGTCTAACCCAGATATTCTGGCCGAAATTTCCGCTCCCGGCCCACAGCGCCCGATGCTTGTTGTAGGGTTTGCCGCAGAAACCGAAAAGGTGGAGGAGCACGCAACCGCCAAGCGCCAACGCAAAGGATGTGACTGGATTGTTGCAAACGATGTAAGTGCTGGCACAGGCATTATGGGGGGTGATAGAAATCAGGTTGTTCTGATAACCGCCCAAGGCAGTGAGCGCTGGCCACATATGCCAAAAGAAGAAGTTGCACAAAGGCTTGCTTCTCGCATGGCAGATTGGTTTACAGAATCCTGATAGATTGTTTTTGAAATTTTGATAGAGGCTTGTTGATGTCTGCACCCATTTCTCCTTCGGCTGATCTTAGTGTGCAGGTGCAACGCCTCCCTCATGCGCAGGGTTTGCCCCTACCCTCCTACGCCACGGCTGGGGCTGCGGGGATGGATTTGCTGGCCGCAGTAGCAGAGCCCGTGGTGTTGCTGCCCGGTGCGCGAGTGTTGGTACCAACCGGGCTGCGCATAGCCTTGCCCCGTGGGTATGAACTTCAGGTGCGTCCGCGTTCTGGCTTGGCTCTCAAGCACGGCATTATCCTTCCCAATTCCCCCGGAACAGTGGATGAAGATTACCGCGGAGAACTGGGGGTAATTGTGCTGAATGCCGGCCAAACCCCGTTTACCATTGAGCGCGGCATGCGTATTGCACAGGCCGTTGTGGCCCCCGTTACACGGGTGGCATGGGCCGAATGTAACGAGCTGGATGAAACCCAGCGCGGCGCAGGTGGGTTTGGCAGCACGGGAATCGGAGTGCCATGAACAGAAGCTGGATGAACCTTGTACCTCGGCCACAAGGTTCGTCTTCTCTGCCTTTACGTTATCTGAACAGCGCAGATGCTCTTCTGCTTTTGTGTCTGGCGGCTGCGGCAATAGCGCTGGGGGCAGCAGTAAGGCACATGCTGGGGCCATTGGTGGCGCCTGCCAGCATGCCCATACATTTGGATATGTGGTATTTGCCCGGCTATGCACTGCGCACAACCATACGCATGTTTGCGGCTTTGGCGTGCTCTTTGGTGTTCACGTTTGTATATGCAACGTTGGCGGCCAAAAGCAGGCGTGCAGGGCAGATTTTGATACCTTTATTAGACGTATTACAATCTGTTCCCATCCTTGGGTTTCTGTCTTTCACCATCACGTTTTTTCTGGGGTTGTTTCCGGGGCGTATACTGGGGGCAGAATGTGCGGCAATTTTTACTATTTTCACCAGTCAGGCATGGAACATGGCGTTGGGCATGTATCAGGGCCTGCGGTCTGTGCCGCCTGAGCTGGAAGAAACCGCACGTTGTTTTGGCCTAACAAGCTGGCAGAAGTTCTGGCGGCTGGAAGTGCCCTGCACTATCCCATCCTTGGTATGGAACGCCATGATGTCCATGGCCGGTGGCTGGTTCATGGTGGTGTATTCTGAAAGCATTACCGTTGGCAGCACGGATGTTACGCTGCCGGGCATAGGCTCCTATGTTGGTATGGCCATAGATCAGCAGAATATTGGTGCTGTAGCCGCAGCCATTGTGGCCATGATGGTTGTTATTCTGGTTTATGATCAGGTGCTGTTTCGGCCTTTGGCCGCGTGGGCCACACGCTTCAGGCTGGAAAGTGTTAATACGGCCCAGGTTGTAGAACCATGGTTTTTGCGGCTGGTGCGCCGTACACGTTTGCTGCGGATGGGGGGCAATGCCCTGCTTTCTGTTGGGCGGCGCATAAGCTACCTGCCTCTGGGGGCTCGCCCTGATACAGTGCATGCCACAGCGGATGACAACAGTGATGGTGCAGATTGGCTGTGGTGGGGCTTTCTTCTAATTGTCTGCCTTGCGGCTTCATGGCAGGTGTGGGCTTACGCGCATACCCATTACACGCTTGGCCAGATTGCCTATGTGTTTGGGTTGGGTGGTATCACATTGCTGCGTGTGGTCAGCATGTTGGTGCTGGCATCGTTAATATGGGTGCCGGTGGGTATCTGGTGCGGTTTGGACCCCATGCGCGCCCGACGGGCGCAGATATTGGCACAGTATGGGGCGGCTTTTCCGGCTAACCTGTTCTTTCCGGTGTTTGTGGTGGTAATTGTACATTTTCATCTGACGCCAGATATCTGGCTCACCCCCCTGATGATTTTGGGGGCGCAGTGGTACATCCTGTTCAACGTTATTGCTGGGGCGTCCTCCTTCCCGTCCAATTTGCTGGAAGTTGGCCGAAATCTGGAAGTGAGAGGCTGGTTCTGGTGGCGGCGCATTATACTGCCGGGCATTGCACCTTATTACCTTGTGGGCGTTATGGCGGCCGCAGGTGGCGCATGGAATGCAGCCATTGCATCGGAAGTGGCGCAGTGGGGAGAAACAACCTTAACGGCCCATGGCCTAGGCGCTTATGTTGCGCAAAGCACTCAACTGGGAAACATAAGTAATGTTGGGTTGGGTACGGTGGTGATGTGTATATTTGTCATGTTCACCAATGCTTTGGTATGGCGGCCTTTGTCGGACTTTGTCGCTCGTCGCCTAAAACTGAACTGAACCGGATAGAGAGCAATGGCATCTGGCCCAGAGAAAAAAACATTTCCATCCGGCTCTGTTTTGGCAGAAGCACGTCATGTCAGCCGTTTTTATCATAAGGACAGCGCTGCTGATGTGCAGGTGCTGGATAACATTAGCCTTACCTTGCATGCCGGAGAAATAGTTGGACTGCTTGGGCGTTCAGGTTCGGGCAAGTCTACCCTGCTGCGTATTCTAGCTGGTTTGCTGCCTCCCTCTTCTGGTGAGATAGTGTGGAAAGGGCAGCCTCTGCATAAACCCACGCAGGAAATTGCAGTGGTCTTTCAGTCCTTCGCCCTCTTTCCGTGGATGACAGTTGAAGAAAACGTAGCACTGGGGCTAGATGCGCGCGGAGTGCCTGCCGCAGAGCGTGACAAGCTGGTTGATGATGCCATAGATCTGATTGGCTTGGGTGGGTATGAGAATGCTTGGCCCAAGGAGCTTTCTGGCGGCATGCAGCAGCGTGTAGGGTTGGCCCGTGCCTTGGTGGTGCATCCTGACTTGCTGCTTATGGATGAGCCTTTTTCTGCCCTGGATGTGCTGACAGCGGAAAATTTGCGCACAGACCTGATAGAGCTATGGTCGGAAGAAAAGCTGCCAGTTCAATGTATGCTGATTGTGACGCATAATATTGAAGAAGCTGTGTTGATGTGTGATCGCATCGTGATTGCATCTTCCAACCCCGGGCGCATTGCGCATGTGCTGAACGTGCCGTTTGCACACCCGCGTAACCGCGAAGATGCAGAGTTCCGCCAACTGGTGGACCACATTTACGCGTTGATGACGCAGCGTGCCCCTATTGTTTCTGAGGCCGATCTGGCACGCCGAGGCGCGCCACAAGGCGCTGCCCTTACCCGCTCTTTCCGCGCTTTGGTGCCTGTTTCCATTACCATGATGATTGGAATGATGGAGGCCTTGGCTGCACCCCCGCTCAATGGCCGAGCGGATTTGCCGGTATTGGCAGAAAAGCTTCAGCTTGAACTGGATGATCTGTTCCCACTAGGGGAATCTCTGGAACTTTTGCGTCTGGCAGAACTGGAAGATGGAGATATCCTGCTCACCAACGAGGGCGTGCATTTTGTTCTGAGCGATTTGGATGAGCGCAAGGCTATTATGGGCCACGCGTTGCTCCATAACGTGCCGTTGGTGCGGATGATCTGCACCCTTCTAGATGAACGGCCATCTCACAGCATTAAAGCAGAGCGTTTCCGTAGTGAGTTGGAAGATAGTATGTCTGCCGATTACGCGCGCCAGACACTCCAGACCATTATTGGTTGGGGCCGGTTTGCGGAACTGTTTGATTATGATGAAGAAGGAGACCGCTTTTTTCTGGAAGATGAAACTTCAGAATAAGCCGTCTGTTTTTTATGTGGGGCTAAAGTAACGCGCAAATTCCTTGCGGGCTTTAGCCACTTTGGGGCTGATAACAACCTGACAGTACCCCGCCATAGGGTTGCGGGCGTAATAATCAAAATGCGCTTCTTCCGCTGGCCAGAAAGTGGTGAGAGGCTGAATTTCTGTCACCACAGGCTGATTGCCCCAGATTTTTTCCTGCGCAATTTCTTGTTTGGCGCTTTCCGCAAGCTGCTTCTGCTGGTTATTTTCATAGAAAATAACAGAGCGATACTGTGTGCCCTTATCATTTCCCTGTCGGTTCAGGGTTGTGGGGTCATGCATAACAAAGAAGATGCGTAGGATTTCAGCATAACTGATAATGGCAGGGTCAAACTCCAGCCGGATAACTTCGGCATGGCCTGTCTGCCCGGTGCACACTTGCTGATAGGTAGGGTGCTGCACAGTGCCGCCCGCATAACCCGGCGCAATAGAGAGAATGCCTTTCATGCCACGGTAAACAGCTTCCAGACACCAGAAGCATCCACCGCCAAGTATTGCTGTTTCCATGCTGCTGTTCTCTCCTGCTTGTATGCTCATATAGCCTGCCAGCAATTAAGCCAGCAGGCTATATGGAATCGCGCGGTTGTTACCCGATGCGAGATAGAGCTGCTTTCAGGCGCACGCACTCACCCTGCTGCACTTCCAGACGATCCCGCATTTCCTGCACCACTTCGGGTTTGGCGCGGGTGACAAAGTTCTGGTTGCCAAGTTTCTTTTCAGTTTTGGCAACTTCATCTTCTGCCTTACCCAGCTCCTTTTTCAGGCGTGCACGTTCGGCATCCAGATCAATCAACCCGGCCAGCGGGATGATAAGAGTTGCCTCATCCACCACAGCCTGTGCAGAGCCGTGCGGAATATCACCCTGCAATGGCGCAATTTCAGAAACACGCGCCATGCGGCCAATGGCTTCCTGCCACCGCTGTGCGTGATCCAATGTTTGCGGCAAGGCATCTTTCAAAAACACAGGAGCTTTCTGTGCTGGTGGCACGTTCATTTCTGCCCGCACTGTACGGATTTCCGTAATCAGGCGAATAATCTGGTCGCACTCTGCCTGAGCTGCTTCTGCACCGGCTGGCACAACAGGTTCTGGCCAGCTTGCAGAAATAAGGCTGCCTTCTTCCCCATATCCAAAGGAGTGCCACAGCGTATCCGTTACAAACGGAATAACAGGCTGTAGCAGGCGCAGGATAACGCCCAAAACATAAGCTGCTACAGCGCGAATTTCTGCGGCTTCGGCTTCATCCGTAGAGTTAAATACGGGTTTTGCGAATTCAAGGAACCAATCACAGAATCGGTTCCATACAAAGCGGTAGCAACTGAGTGCGTATTCATCAAAACGGTAGGAATCCAGCGCACGCGTTGCTTCTGTAATAGCAGCGGCCGCTTCGGCAATAATCCACCGACCAAGCGGAGATTTAACGGTTGCCGGATCAAACCCTTCAACAGGTTTAACGCCATTCATTTCACAGAAGCGAGCGGCATTCCAGAGCTTGGTAATGAAGGCGCGGTAATCTTCTACCCGTTTGCGGCCCAGTTTGACATCTCGTCCAATACCGGTGAGTGCGCAAATGGTAAAGCGCATGGCGTCTGCACCGTACTGATCAATCAGTTCCAGTGGATCAATGCCATTGCCTTTGCTTTTGGACATTTTCTGCCCGTGCTCATCGCGCACAAGACCATGAATGAAAATGTTGCGGAATGGCACATCATGCATGAAGTGCTGGCCCATCATCATCATCCGGGCAACCCAGAAGAAGATGATGTCAAAGCCTGTTACCAGAACATCAGTTGGGTAATACCGGGCGAGTTCTGGTGTTTTATCTGGCCAGCCCAATGTGGAGAACGGCCATAGGGCGGAAGAAAACCATGTGTCCAGTACATCATCATCACGCCGCAGTACTTCTACCTTGCCGTAATGGGCGTTGGCCTGTGCCTGAGCATCGGCTTCATCATGCGCCACAAACACATGTTCGTCTGGGCCATACCATGCCGGAATACGATGACCCCACCAAAGCTGGCGCGAAATACACCAAGGCTGGATATCACGCATCCAAGCAAAGAAGGTGTTTTCCCACTGTTTGGGAATAAAGCTGGCGCGGCCGGATGTAATGGCTTCCACGGCTGGGCCAGAGAGTTTGCCAGCATCACAATACCATTGCGTGGTTAGGCGTGGTTCAATAACTGCTCCACCACGTTCAGCATGCGGCACCTGATGGCGATGGGGTTCGATTTTTTCCAGCCAGCCATCTTCTTCCAGACGGGCGACAATAGTTTTACGTGCTTCCTCGCGGGAAAGGCCCGCCAGACTGCGCACAAAGGCTGGGTCAGCCAGTCCTTCAACAGCGCTGAGGTCTTGCTCGATTTCATCCAGCACAATGCGGGCCTGATCGTCCAGAACAGAGATCATGGGCAGGTTGTGGCGGCGACCGACTTCGAAGTCATTAAAATCGTGCGCGGGCGTGATTTTAACAGCGCCCGTGCCTTTTTCCGGGTCCGAATGTTCATCTGCAACAATCGGAATCAAGCGGCCAGTTAGTGGCAGACGAACGGATTTACCAATCAGGTTTTTATAGCGCTCATCTTCTGGGTGAACGGCTACAGCGGTATCGCCCAGCATGGTTTCTGGCCGCGTGGTGGCAACGGTAATTGTTGCATCCCCAGCGCCTTCAACAGGGTAGCGAATATACCACAGATTACCGGCAACATCCTTGCTTTCCACTTCCAGATCAGAAATGGCGGAGCGGAAAACCGGGTCCCAGTTTACCAACCGGCGATCACGATAAATCAGCCCTTCATTATAAAGAGTTACGAACACTTCCCGCACTGCGCGGGAAAGGCCTTCATCCATCGTAAAGCGTTCACGTGGCCAATCGAGAGAGGAGCCAAGGCGGCGCAGCTGCTTTGTAATGCCGCCGCCGGATTGTTCCTTCCATTCCCACACGCGCTCAATAAACGCATCACGGCCCATTTCCTGGCGGGTTTTTCCCTCGGTGGCCAAGGTGCGTTCCACCACCATCTGGGTGGCAATGCCTGCGTGGTCTGTGCCGGGCTGCCACAGGGTGTCAAACCCCTGCATACGCTTCCAGCGGATAAGCGTATCCTGCAATGTCATGGTAAGGGCATGGCCCATGTGCAGGGTGCCGGTAACATTCGGCGGTGGAATCATAATAGTAAACGGCTTTTTGCCGCTGTTGGGCTGTGCAGAAAATGCCTTTCTGCTTTCCCATAATTCGTACAGACGTGTTTCTATCTGGGCCGGCTCAAAAGACTTGTTCAGCATATGTATTCCACCACACAACGTAAAAAAGGCGGCAGGCATGTACTGCCTCCGCCTTTGCAGAGCAATCATCCGGTTTTTGGCAGAGCACCCGTTACTGAAATGTGTGCGTTCACCCAGTAACGGCGTGTCTGGTTTCCGGTATTACAGACCGCGCTGCGTCAGACGTTCCACTTCCTTACGGACAGCAGCCTGCACGATGCCTGCAAGATGTGCATCCAGCCACTTTTTAAGGAATACGCGCACTTCCTGGCGCACGATATCTTCAATAGTCAGAGACCCTTCATGTGAAATAGCCACTTTTCTCTCCTCATGCTCTCTTAGATACTTATCCTGCAGGGTTTTCTGCAGAACAGCGAATGAATTTGATGTATCTGACATGGTTTCGTCATTCAGGGGGATTGGGAGAGGACCAGACATATCGTGTTCTGCCTTTTCAGTTAGCGGGATCTGTCTCAGATCAGTTACGGATAGGATACCGTCATCATGAGCGATAGGTGATGACTGCACAAGAGCCGTGTCTTCTCCCATATTGACTGGATGATGCGCTGAACTATTGGGCTGGCTGGAATGATGATCCGGCTGCGATTCCTGCACAAGCCCTTCCATCATGGAAGGGGAAAGAACCAGCATATCATCGTCTTCATTACCCTCTGCGGAGTCTGTGTCCGAAGAAGGGGGAGCCATGGCTGCCAGATGCTCATCATGCAGGGTCTGCCGTATAGAAGACAGCACATCTGCTACTGATTTACCTGTGCCTTCAGATGGATCCTGTGACGATGCCATACAATAACCCCTGCCCTTACCCTTGCTGTTCAGCTTTTAGCGCCCTGGCTGGCTGACCGCATAATCGTTCAGCCCCCAAAGACGATCTTTTACAGCGTTATAGTAAGCTTTGTCATCATAAAGAGGAACATTCAACTTGAGATCGGCTGCGGTTAGGCGGCCAATGGCTGCGGCAACGTTGTACGAAGTCAGCACCATATTGCTTAAGCTTTGAACAAGAGCCACCTGTGCTTGCAGCAAAGTTTGCTGCTGCTGCAACACTTCCAGCGTTGTGCTGGTGCCTACAATAGCCTGACGTTCCACCCCATCAAGAGCCACGGTGCCTGCCTGAATAGCGGCGCGGTTACTGTTGATTGCAGCCTGATAGGCAACCAGTTTCTGCCAGTTTGAAACAGCATCCTGCGCGGCTGTTCTGCGCTGCACATCAACTTCACGGTGTGCTGCTTGCGCCTGCTGCTTGGCCTGCCGCACAGCTGCGTATTCTGAGCCCCCCTGATAAACCGGGATGTTGAAGTTGATCATGGCGTATTTGTTTTCATCAATCTGGTTATTCAGGCTTTGGTTTACCTGCCTAGAATAAGCCAGAGTGGCGGAAACTTTTGGCATAATGGCTGCCATTGCAACGGCTACCGCATCTTTTTGGGAAGATTCGGTAAAGAGTGCATTGATAACATCTGGATTGTTTTTAACCGCCATAGCTGCGGCCATCTGCTCATTTTTAACAGGCAATACCAAAGGCTGCGGCGGAACCAGATTAGGCGGCGGCGCCATGCCGATAATCTGCATATATGTGGCTTGTGCAGTTTGAAGTGTGCCTTCGGATTGCTGGCGGGTAGCTTTGGCTGTTGCGTAAGCAGATTCAGCCTGCGCAACGTCTGTGCGCGTAATTTCCCCTACCCGGAAGCGTTCATTCGTTGCGCGGAGCTGTTGTTGAAGCACGCGTTCGTTGTTGATGTTCAACTGCAAGAGCTGTTCATCTTCAATAACGGAAACATACGCGTTCACAACCTGCTTGAACACTTGCTGTTCGGCAGAAATCAGATGCGCGCGGGCTGCCATAACTTTGTTAACAGCTTGATGTGTAGAGGATGTGGTTTTGCCACCCGTATATAACGGCTGATTAACACTTACGCCTGCCGTATAACCAGGGGTGTTATATTGGCGAATATAACCAGTAGAAGGTTGATCTGCCTCACCCTGATAATCGTTCACACCCTTATAGTATGTCAGGCCTACTGTGCCGGTTACGGTTGGCCGCCAGCCAGCCAAAGCGGTTGGCACCTGTTCATCGGTAGCGCGTAGGGTGGCACGTGCTTCCTGAAGGGTCGGGTTTGTCAGATAGGCCGCAGCAAGTGCTTCCTGCAGCGTATGTGGCACAAAGGTTGGCGAACCACTGCCATCGTATTTCTGCCCCCATGCAGTGGAACTGCATAGCACAACAGCCATACCCACCCCTGCTCCGCAAATACGCCGCATCTGATACTCCTGATTCAGTTACCGTATTGCCGCTTAAGGCACTGCTCATGCCACGATACTGAACCTATTTCTACAAGTTTGTAATCATCTGCGGCAGAATATCTTTCTAAAAGTTTATTTCTAGAATTCAAAAGTAACGGGTGCGGCAAGATCGGGCAGTAAAGGTAGCTGTGTTTCAAAAAGGTTAGTGACAATAAAACTGGACGCACTTTCTGGCTCTCTTCTGGCCGTAAAAGCTTCTGCTAATCTATTGGGGGTGGTCATAACACCAGCCATGATGCCGGATGTGGCCAGTTGCGCAGCACAAAAAGCGGGAAAACGTAGAATGGCGCCATCAAAATAAATGACATCATAAGGCGTGTTGCCCGTTATGCCCTCGCTAAGGGGGGCGATAACCCATGAAACGTTCAGAGACTCTTGCTGGCAGAAGTGCTGCCCTTGTTCGGCAAGGTGTGTGTTTGATTCAAGCGCCGTGACATCGGCACCAAGGGCGGCAAAAAGTGCTGCTGTGTATCCGGTTGCTGCCCCTACAACAAGAACCCGCGCTTTTTCTACTGGCATAACGGCCTGCACAAGGCGCGCTGTGAGCAACGGTTGGGGCAATACACGCCCTTGCCCTAGGGAGAGTGTCATATCTGCATAAGCTACAGATTGCTGATCGGGCATAACACAGCATTCGCGGGGCAATTCCCGCATAACCGATAATAATGAGAGGTTTGTAATTTCTGAAGGACGAAGCTGATCGTCCACCATAAGGTTACGTGCGGTTTCCATATCTTTATCTTTTGGATACGGCATTGGGTAGGAATTCTGCTGTATTGCGGCCTGAAGTGTCACGTTTTCCTATCCCTTGCGGTTAAGGTTTATGCCCTTTGCAGTGCCTGCCAGATTAAGGGCAAAACATTTTGTGACACACAGATTTAAAATTCGCACAACACAACGGCTTGACCAATGCGCCAGAACAGGAGATAAGGCTCCCCATCACCCGATGGTCTGGTGGCAGAATGGTGATGCAGCGGACTGCAAATCCGCGAATGTGGGTTCGATTCCCGCCCAGACCTCCATTTCCCTACGACACTAAAAGACAATGCTTGACACTTTTCGCAGAAAACTGCGGTTGTCGGCTCTTATTCGTATGACATGGAATGATGCGGCGGAAGATGCCGAAATTTGTTGCGCAAAGCCCCCGAAAGTAGATGATTTTTCTGCTGTCAGGAAAAGCCGCCGTATTACACGTATAGCTTACAGTGTGCGTTCAGAATCCCTTGGGGAGTCTGCATATTTTGGGTGGTCTGGGGTGCAGGTAGAAGCGTTGCTACTTGTGGCTGCTGCGTTCACATTCCCGCTGTCATAATTTTGCAAAGGAATACGCTCGTGGGTAATGACACTACAGCACAAAATGGCATTCTGCGTTCCGTTAAGGTGCAGAAGGACGGAAGCACCAAGGCTAAGTTGTGCTTTACAAAGCAGGATCAGAATATTGAATTTTCTGTAACAGTCACCCTGCCCCCAACGCCTGGCGCAAGTGCCGATGCTGCGTTTGTTGATACAGCCAATCTGCTGGGCCTGACCAAGGTTGCTATTCAGAAACTGGCAAAAGATCAGAACATCACGCTTCCAAATTTTGCGGAATAAAAGATACTGCGGGCAGCGAATCTGAAAAAGGTGCTGCTGTCCGCATATCTTGGGCTCCGGTGTGCCATGCCGGGTATAAATATTTCGTAAAATTAAGGGCTTGGCTTGTGCAGAAAAAATTTGCTGATGTTTTTTTGGAGAAAGTAGAACAGATAAACGCTGGGCGGACTATTTATGCCAGCGCAGGCGCTTTTTTATGTGTCTGTTTTATGCTGGGGTTGGCTAATTTGATCTGCCATTTTGGCCTGCATATTGATCTGGCTTATCTGGTGCGAGATCTTATTTTTATCATGGCATTTTATTTTTTCCTGCCTCCTCTCATCTTATGGGTTGGAAAAGGCAGATTACCGGGTGGTGAGAGTTAGTTTTTTCTGCTCTATCAAGCTTGTGCTTTACTTTTTTCAAGCAGCACAAGCTATCCAGAAAAACTTATTGTCGCTCTTTTTGGCCAACAATCAGGCTGCGTAAAATGCGTTCGCGCAGGCATTGAGGCAGCAGCCGCTCAAGAACGCGCAGCGCCCGAAATGGCCACGGAAAGATATAAACTTTCTTTCTTTTGTTAATGGCCCGGATAATGCGGCGTGCAGCACTTTTGGCTGAAACCAGAAATGGCCGTGGCCCTTCCAGCCTGCGGCTCATAGGTGTGTCTATAAAGCCGGGCACAATCAGCGTAAGGCCCACACCTTTATCTTCCCACGCCAGACCTGCCGCACGTGCAAAAAAATCCAGCCCACATTTAGAGCTACTATAGGCAGGAGAGCACGGGAGTTCGTAAAAACCTGCAACAGAGCCGATAAGGGCAATATGCCCGCCTCCATTAGGAATCATATTCTGGGCAGCGGCTGTGGCCAAAGCTACAGGCGTGGCATAGTTAACCTGCGCAAGCTGTAAGACCTTTTGCGGGTCTTCTGTCATGCTGTCTAATGGCTGTATGTCAGATAGCCCTGCCCCCAGAATAACCAGATCAGGTTTATGCTCAGCATAATCTGCCTTAAATGCTGCCAGAGCGGCTTCACCATCACACAGATCAATCTGCCGGGTAAAAACAGCAGAGCCGCGTGCACAGCACGTTGTGGCAATTTCTGTCAGCCGTTGCGGGTTTCTGCCCCATAGTATCAGTGTCCGGCCTGGTCGTGCGTAACGTTTGGCCAGTTCCATTCCAATTCCGCCGGTGGCCCCAGTCAGCAGAACAGAGCGTGCGGTGTGTTTTCCGTTCGCAACAACTTTCACACTTTTCCCTTTCCCAATGCTGCGTAATAAGGCATCACCCATTGGCTTTTGGCTTTCACACAACGGAGTGGCAATGTCTTCCCCCACTCAGATTACGGTTACACCTGTTTCGGGTTCACGCCAGCTTTCTCTCTTTATAAAACTACCACGCCTTCTTTACGATGGCTTGCCAAGTTATGTGCCTCCTTTAGATATGGAGCAGCGGGATATTTTTTCACCCACGCATGCGCCATTTTTTGAGCACGGCTTTGCTTGTTATTTTCTTGCGTGGCGGAATGGAAAGCCCATTGGGCGTATATCTGCCCAGATAGATGCTTTGGCTCTCAAGCAGCCCGGCCCGCGCACAGGCTTTTTTGGGGCGCTGGATACGCTGGAGCCGGAATGCGTGGCCCCATTGCTTGAAGCCGCGATACAATGGCTAAAATTGCGCAAAATTGAGCGCATACGTGGCCCGTGGACACTGAATAGCAATGGTGAATCCGGGATTATGGTGGAGGGGCAAGATGAGCCCCCCATGATTGGCATACCGTGGCACCCCAAAACTCTGGGGCCTGCTGTGGAGGCTGCTGGGTTTAAGCGTGCGGTAGATTTGCTATCCTACCGGATGGAAACCAGCCCTTCTGCAGAGCGTGCAAACCAGATACCTGCTAACATTCGGCAGCGCTTGGGTGCGATTACCATGCGCGGCCTGCGTAAGGATAAGGTGAATGAAGATGCCGAAATCCTACGTGAAATCTATAATGATGCGTGGTCTGATACGTGGGGAAATATTCCCCTTACGCAGGATGAGGTCAAAAGTCTGCTAAAGGCCCTTAAGCCCATTTTGCGGCCAGAACAGTATGTGCTGGCTGAAGTAGCCGGAGAACCGGCTGCCATTGCGCTGGTTATTCCCAACATGTTTGATATCAGCGGTGACTTAGGTGGTGCGCCCTCTCCGCTGGGCTGGCTCAAGCTGGCCTCTCGCGTCATGAGCCATGATTTCCGGTCTGCACGGGTGGTGCTGTTGGGTGTGCGCAAGAAGTATCTCGGCACCGCCCTGCGCGCCATGCTACCTGCCCTGATTATTGATGAACTGATGAAACGTGGCCATGTGCTGCCTTATCGCAGTATTGAGCTAGGCTGGGTGTTGGAAACGCATGAAGGCCTGCGTAAGCTGATTGAGCGCATTTCTCCCACGCCTTATAAACGGCACCGGATGTACGAAAAACTTCTGGTGGAATAAATCGCGCTCTGGCGGGTGGAGCGCCTAAAGGTGGCTCCACCCGTGGGAACGGAATTGCAGGCTTTTGCCTGTGCTATCTACAACCGTTACACCGGTAGATCCCTGCGTGAATTCCCCGATACGGGTTACTTTTATGGGGCCGCAGGTGGTATCTAACGCGCTTTTGCGCAGCAATGAGGCTTCATACTGCGTGGGAACGGCAAATAAAATCTCGTAATCATCGCCGCCAGTCAGGCAGGTTTCCAGCCATTTGGGGCCTGCTTGGCGAGCTGCGTCTGATAGAGGCACGGTATCTGCGTGGATGGTCACATGCAGCGCGTTTTCCCGCGCGAGATGCCCTGCATCTTGGAGCAAACCGTCTGAAATATCCATGGCAGCAGAAGCAAGGCCGTATAAGGGTAAACCAATACGGGGCTGTGGCAGGCGGTAACGCTGCACCAGATGGCCAGATGGATCAGGTATCTCACCTTTAAGGGCGCGTAGGCCTAATGCGCCATCACCAATAGTGCCGGTAACCCATAAACCATCACCAGCCTGAGCGCCTTGTCGGCGGATAGCCTGCCCCGGCAACACAGAGCCAAGAATGGTCAGGGATAAGACCAGCGGGCCACGGGTGGAGGTTGTATCGCCCCCCAGTAACTGGAGCCCGAATTGCTCCTGATCCGCTTTAAGCCCTTTGCAAAACTGTGCCACCCACTGTTCGGTAGTATGAGGCGGGCGTGCAAATGTTAGCAGCCAACCTTCCGGGCGGCTGCCCATGGCAGCCAGATCAGACAGGTTACAGCGTAGCAGCTTGCGGCCAATGGTTTCTGGCGGATCATCTGGCAGAAAGTGAACATTTTCTACCATACCATCCGCTGCAATCACCAGTTCTCGCCCTTCGGGCGGCGTGAAAACAGCGGCATCATCCCTTAATTCAAGGGCAGCAGCCCCAGCCAGAGCAGAAAAGTGCTGCCGGATAAACGCAAATTCCTGCGGCAGATCAGTCTGGTTGCTGGGTTTGTTCTGTATCATGGTTCCGTTCAGCCGCCAGACGTTTGAAGAGCGTATCCAGAACGCCGTTCACAAGGCGCGGTTCGTCACCAGAGAAGAAGGCGTGGGCCACGTCCATATATTCGTTGATCAGCACAGGGGCTGGCGCATCGCCTTCTGTTGCTTCTGCCGCGGCTGCCAGAAGCAATGCGCGCAATACGGGGTCTAGCCGTGCAATGGGCCACGTTTCTGGAAGCGTTTTTTCAACTTCCTGCGTAACCTGCGTGCGTAGGGAGGTTACCAGCCGCACAATGTGGCTGAAAAGCTGTGTATCGGCCTCTGGAATGCAGCCGTCTTCATAACTTGCGCCATCCAGCGTTGTGCCAAACCGATGGACCAGAAACTGTTCAATAACGTTTTCTGGGCGGTCTCCATTCTGGTCAATCTGGAACAGGGCTTGCACAGCGGCAACGCGTGCTGCCGTGCGGGGCCGTTGCGCCCCTTTCAAACGGGGTTCGTCCTGTAGTTCTGTCATCCATCCCTCCTGCCCGGCCAGTCAGTTGCAAAGCCGGGTTTCATGGCGCTTTTCTGTTCTAAGGTCTAGTCTTTTCCGGGGGCTGGGGCGCCACCTGATTCCATAAGGTTCAGAATTTCCGAAAAATCCTTGGCTTCCGTAAAATCGCGGTACACGCTTGCAAACCGCACATATCCAACGCCATCTACTTCCTTAAGGGCATCCATTGCCAGTTCACCTATGCGGGTGGATGTCACCTCGGTTTCTCCGTTCCCTTCAAGCTGGCGCACAATGCCGGTAACAATCTGCTCAATCTGTTCTTCGGAAACAGGGCGTTTGCGCAGGGCGATACGGATGGAGCGTGCAATTTTTTCCCGATCAAAGGGCGCGCGCCTGCCATCATTTTTCACCACAACCAGTTCTCGCAGTTGCACACGTTCTACCGTGGTAAAACGCTGCCCGCAGGACAGGCATGCACGCCGCCGCCGAATGGCCAGTCCTTCCTCATTGGGGCGACTGTCCTTGACCTGACTATCTGGGTTCCCGCAAAAAGGGCAACGCATGGTGGTATCAACCTTCCCTCAGGCGCATTTTTGGCTGGCGTTTTCTGTTGTTAAAAGAGCGCGTATGTAAAGGCACCACTTATTTCTTTTGGGCCGTTTCGTCCATACCATGTGGCGGTCCATCTGGATGGAGAAATTATGAAACGCAGCCATTTTGCTGTTCTGTTCTGTGCAGCTCTTTCTTGTTCAGCCTATGCCTTACCGCAGGCATTGGCTGATAATCAGCCTTCCCAGCCCGTTTTGCCGGAGCAGGTGGATGCTCAAAAGGATATTACCATATTTGACACATCTTTGCATCTGGCATCGGAAGGAGAACCGGCAACAGTTTATTTTGCCCTGTCCAATGCCAGTGAAACCGCGCATCTGCTTACGGGGGTAAGTTCTCCCGTTTGCCAGAAACTGGTGGGCCACCATGCCGATCAGGAAAGCACAGGTGGTACTAGGGTGCTGTTTACCCATCTTGCCCTGCCGGGCAACTCTACACTGGTGTTTCCGCCGGGCGGGTACCACCTGCTCTGCTTTGGCCTTTCCAATAACGTGCATGCCAATCAGAACGTGCCGTTTACATTTACATTTATGGGTGGATCTTCAAAAACCGTATCTGTTCCTGTTCAGGATGCAGGCACAGATGCAGAAAGCGACCATAAGCCAGACTGATCACGCCTTATTCAGCAAAGCGTTGCTCTGGCAGGAAAAATATTCCCGCCAGAGCTTGTTTTTTAGCTGCCCGTATAGGTGCTAAGAGTGCGCTTAACCGCCTGATGCCATCCGGCAATCATGGTGCGGCGCTGTTCATTTTCCATTTTAGGTTCAAATAGAGAGCCCCGTGCCCATTCGGAAGCCACGGTCTGCTCGCTATCCCACACACCTGTTGCAATGCCCGCCAGAAAGCCTGCGCCCAGAGCGGTGGTTTCCACATTGCGTGGACGCTCCACCTTGGCTTGCAGCATGTCTGCAAGAAACTGGCAGTACCAGTCATTGGCAGACATGCCGCCATCTACGCGAATGCTATCTGTGGTGCCACCGCCATCCTGCATCATGGCCGTAACCAGATCGAGCGTCTGATAGGCTACGGATTCCAAAGCAGCGCGGGCAATATGCGCAGCACTTGAATCCAGCGTTAGGCCGCAGATCAGCCCGCGTGCATCAGGGTCCCAATGCGGGGCGCCTAGGCCTACAAACCCCGGCACCATGTAAACGCCGTGGCTATCTGGCACACGTGTCGCCATATCATCGGTTTGAGATGCGTGGGTGATCAGGTGCAGCCCATCACGCAACCATTTGATAGCGGCACCCGCCACAAAAATAGAGCCTTCCAGCGCGTAGGTGGTTTTGCCATTAATACGGTAGGCAATGGTGGTGAGCATGCGGTTGCGAGATGTTACGGGTTTATCCCCCGTATTCAGCAGCAAAAAGCAGCCCGTGCCATAGGTGGCCTTGGCCATGCCTGGTGTAAAGCACGCCTGCCCGACCACAGCGGCCTGCTGATCCCCCGCAATACCTGCGATAGGAATGGATCGGCCGAACAGTTCGGGATCAGTTTCACCGTAAATGCAGCTGCTATCTTTCACTTCTGGCAAAAGTGCCGCAGGTACGCGGAAAAGACGCAGAAGGTCTTCATCCCACTGTTGGCGGTGGATATCAAACAACATGGTGCGAGATGCGTTGGTGACATCCGTTGCATGCACCTTGCCGCCAGTCAGACGCCACAGAATGAAGGAATCAATGGTGCCAAAAGCCAGCTCGCCTTTTTCTGCACGCTCACGGGCCTGAGGCACGTTATCCAGCAGCCATGCCAGCTTGGTGGCAGAAAAATACGGATCAATCAAAAGCCCGGTGCGTTCGCGCACCAGTGTTTCTGCGCCTTCATCACGCAGTTTCTGGCACACATTGGCCGTGCGCCGATCCTGCCAGACAATGGCGCGGTGGATAGGCTTACCAGTGGCGCGTTCCCACACCACAATGGTTTCGCGCTGGTTGGTAATGCCAATGCCCGCCACCCGGTCTGCCGCGCCAGATTTCTCCAGCGCTGTGCGTGCGGTGTTAACGACATCTTTCCAGATATCTTCCGGGCAGTGTTCTACCCAACCCGCCTTGGGGTAATGCTGTGCAAACTCCTCTCTGGCGGCAGCGAGTTCCTGCGCATCACGATCAAAGACAATGCTGCGTGTTGATGTCGTTCCCTGATCAATAGCCAGGACACAGTCTTGCTTACTCATTAAGGAGTATCCTTCTGCGTGTTGCGGTCAGTCTGCCGCCGTCGTGGTCACCCGGGCCCTTGCGGGCATAAATGGGCGGAGAAGTGTCTGGTAAAGTGTGGCGCCCACTAAACCGCCCACCATGGGGCCAGCAATAGGCATCCACCAATAATTGCCGGGGGAAGGAAACGCGGCACGTCCCCATCCTGCAACAAAACAGAAAATGCGCGGCCCAAGATCGCGCGCAGGGTTGAGGGCCCAGCCTTCCAAAAAGCCGGAAGATGCGCCCAAAATGGCAACCAGCAAGCCAATAATCAGCGCACCGGAATTAGCCTGCGGGGCCACGGTATTGTATTCACAGGTAATGGCAAAAATACCCAGCACCAAAATAGCGGTAAGGATAACCTCATTCATCATGGCGTGAAGTGGGGTTACAAAATCACCGGGATGGGTAAAAAAAACGCCAGAAGCTGCGCCGTCATTCACCCAGTCCAGATGATTAGCGAGCGCGTAATGCTGGATAACGGAGCCATACAGGGCATATACAAGCGAAGCGCCTAAAAAGCCGCCCCCAACTTGCGCTACCCAATAAGGCACAACTTTTTTCCAGGAAAAACCACGGTAGCATGCCAAAGCCAGCGTAACGGCCGGGTTGGCATGCGTGCCAGATACAGAACCAGTGACATAGATGGCCAGCGTAACAGCCAGCCCCCACGTAATGGCAACACCCCAGTAAGCCTGCTTGAAGGGGCTGGGATCATACAGCGAGAACATTGCTGCCACTGAATCCCCTATAGTCACAATAATCATAACAGCCAGACATTCGGCTATCATTTCCCCAAGCAGGGCTTTTCCTGTTTTTTCCATGACCTTCCTCATTATTATTTTTCTTGTTGGAAAGGACGTATCTATGGTTCTCAGATATCAGGCAAGTTTCTTCCCGACATATGCTTCAACATTGGCTTTTTCTGCATCGCTCAGATGCAGACCCAGCTTGCTGCGGCGCCACAGAACATCTTCTGCCGTGCGAGCCCATTCGCGAGAGATCAGATAATCTACTTCACGCGATGTTAAGTCACCGCCCAGCACTTCGCCCATATCCTGCATGCTATTGGCTTCACCAATAATTTCGTAGGTGCGGCTGCCATAATTGCGCATCAGGCGCCATGCAAGACCTTCTGGCAGCCATGGGGCTGTACGGCGCAGGCGTGCCAGAGCCTGATCAAAGCCGCCATCTCCCAAGTCACCACCGGGCAGAACTTCTTGTGCAGTCCAGCTTTCGCCACCCACTGTGGGCAGAACGGGCGCCAGTTTTTCCAGCGCGTGTTCGGCCAGTTTGCGGTATGTGGTGATCTTGCCGCCAAAAATAGAAAGTAGCGGCGCACCGTCCTGCGTATCCAGATCCAGCACGTAATCACGCGTTACGGCAGAGGCGTTGGCAGAGGCATCATCATACAGCGGACGTAGGCCAGCATAGCTCCACACCACGTCGCTTTCTTTCACCTGCACGTTCAGGTAGCGGTTTACGCTTTCACACAGGTAAGTCACCTCATCGGGTGCAATGTTCACTTTGCCCGGTTCCTGCTTCCACGGAATATCGGTGGTGCCGATCAGCGTGAACTTCTGTTCATATGGAATAGCGAACACAATACGCTTATCCGGATTCTGGAAGATGTAAGCCTGCGGGCCTTCATACACACGCGGCACAATAATATGGCTGCCCTTGACCAACCGAACAGATTTGGAATTCGGGATTTTCAGCGTATCGGCCAGCAAACGCGCAACCCACGGGCCAGCAGCGTTGACCAGCGCCTTGGCGCGTACGGTTGTGGTTTTGCCGGTTGCGCGGTCTTCCAGCGTGGCTTCCCACACACCGTTGGCGCGGTTGGCCGCAATCAGGCGTGTGCGTGTACGCACATCTGCACCACGTTCTGCGGCATCCATGGCGTTCAGCACCACAAGGCGGCTGTCCTGCACCCAACCATCGGAATACACAAAACCTTTGGTGTATTCTGGCTTTAGAGCCGCGCCGGATGAATGCGTGCGGAAATCAATGCCGCGAGACTTCGGCAGTGTCATGTTGGAGGCAAGGTGATCGTAAAGGAACAGGCCAGCCTTAAGCATCCACGCCGGGCGCACCAGTTTGGAATGAGGCAGCACAAACCGGAGTGGCCACATAATATGCGGGGCCATTTTCAGCAGGCGTTCACGTTCCATAAGGGCTTCGCGCACCAGGCGGAATTCGTAATATTCCAGGTAACGCAAGCCACCGTGGATCAGCTTCGTGCTGGAAGATGATGTGTAGCTGGCAAGGTCATCCTGCTCTACCAGCAGAACAGAGGCGCCACGGCCAACAGCATCTCGTGCGATGCCTGCGCCGTTTACCCCTCCTCCAACAATGAGCAGATCATAAATGCGGGCGGGAGATGCAGTAGGTGTGGTCATGGTTTCTTCCGGTTTCGGTCAGAACGCAAACTTCTGTCTTTTATTCGTATTCGAAAAGAAAACGCAAGAAGAATGGCGTCAATATGGCCAGATGGCGGTTTTTAACGGCCCTTCCTGCTTTCCTTTACGAAAATCATGGATCATGGTTGGGCAATATGCAGTTTGATATCGTGTTCTTTTAACAGCGCGCGAATGCCCGCTGGCGGTGGTTGATCAGTATAAAACGCGTTAACCTGCGTAATATGCCCTACCCGCGCCATGGGTCTGCGGCGGAACTTGGTGTGGTCTGCCAACAAAAAAACAGTGCGGGCATTGCGCAGAATGGCCTGCGCGGCGCTAATTTCATCTGCATCAAAATCCAGCAATGTGCCGTCTTCATCAATGCCGCTAATGCCGATCACGCCAAAATCTGCCCGGTATTGTTCCATCATGGCGGCGGCTGTGGGGCCAACTATGCCGCCATCACGCAGGCGAACGTGCCCACCCGTAATAATCAGACTACATTCTGGAGCGGGGGCCAAAAGCGTGGCTACATGAATATTGTTGGTAATCACCCGCAGTGCCTTATGGGTGCGGAGAGATTGCGCAAAGGCTTCTGTAGTTGTGCCAATATTGATGAAAAGCGAAGCCCCGTTGGGAATGGCCTGTGCGGCATTACGCCCAATGGCTTCCTTTTCGCGCAAATTCAGGATCTGCCGATCGGAATAAGAAATATTTTCTGATGGCGAAAGAGAGCTGGCTCCACCATGATGGCGCGCCAGCAGCCCCTGTGCGGCCATGATGTTGACGTCTCGGCGCACGGTTTGCACGGTAACATTGAGTTCACGCGCCAAATCTTCGCTGGTTGCATAGCCGTGTTGCTGCACCAGTTTAAGAATGCGAAACCGACGTTGTTGCACTGCCTGTGTCATGCCTGCGCTGTCTCAAGAACCTCCAGCACGGCTTCTCCATACCGTTCCAGTTTGGAGCGCCCTACCCCTTTGATATCTCCCAGTTCATCCAAATCTGAGGGTTTTTCCATGGCGATATCGCGCAGCACGGAATCATGGAAAATAACGTAAGGCGGAATTTCCTGCTCCTGCGCTTCTTCCCGGCGCCATTGGCGTAGGGCATCAAACAGGGCTTTGCTATCTTCCGTAAGGGTAATGCCTGCGCTTTGGCTGCTGCGGTCTGATATGCGGCTGGCTGTTTCCACTACAGGATCTGCACGTAGGTGAATGTCTTCCTCACCGCGTAAAATGGGGCGCGCTACATTCTGGTTTAAAATCAGGCCGCCGTATTGGCCTTCTGTGCGCAAGGCCCCACGCGCAATAAGCTGACGTACCACGCCGCGCCAGAACTGCTCGCTTTTATCCTTACCAATACCCCACACAGTCAGCTTGTCATGCCCATTACGCTTAACGGCTTCTGTGGTTTTGCCGCGCAGCACACTGATAACATGTAGCGCACCAAAACATTGCCCAGTGCGATACACAGCAGAAAGCAGCTTGCGGGCGGCTTCTGTGCCATCAAATGTTAGCACCGGATGTAGGCAGTTATCGCAATGGCCGCAGGGTTCGGCCAATTCCTCACCAAAACAATGCAATAACGCACGGGTGCGGCAACCCGTGGTTTCGGTTAGTGCGATCATGGCTTCCAGTCGGCTGCGCATAATCCGTTTTTCGCTTTCTGGTGCGGCGGATTGATCCAGCCAATAACGGGCGCGAGCCATGTCCTCCCCGCCGTACAGCAGAAGTGTGTCAGATGGCAGGCCATCGCGCCCTGCCCGACCAATTTGCTGATAATAGGCCTCTGGCGAGGATGGCATGTCCAGATGCACGACAGCGCGCACGTCTGGCCTATCTATGCCCATGCCAAAGGCGACAGTGGCAACAATAACAAGAGGTTCACCAGATCGAAAACGCAGGAGCGCGGCACGTTTTTCTATGGGGGAAAGCCCGGCGTGATAGGCCAAGGCAGGCCACCCGCGTTCACGCAGAGAAGCGGCCATGCGCTCTGTGCGGGCACGGCTGCCACAATATACAATACTGGCGGCATCCTTATGCCGCTCCAGTGCTGTAATAAGCTGGCGGGTTTCAGACGCTTTGGGCTGCACGGAAATGTTGAGATTAGGCCGATGAAAGCTGGAAACCAGTACCTCGGCATGCGGCATATCCAGCGCTGTTAGAATATCTTCTCGCGTGCGTTCATCCGCGGTAGCGGTAAGGGCAATACGTGGCACATGCGGAAAATGGCGTGGCAACGCTGTAAGGGCGCGGTATTCTGGCCGGAACTCATGCCCCCATGCCGAAATACAATGAGCCTCATCAATAGCGATAACCGAAAGCGGTATGCGCACAAGCCTGTCCAGCGTGCCGGATGAAAGCAGCCGTTCTGGGGAAATATACAGCAGGTCTATCCGCCCATTTGCCAGATCGGATCTGATTTTGGCGGCTTCATCCCCTTCCAGTTCAGAATGAAGGGCCGCTGCATTGATGCCAAGTTGGCGCAGGCCTGCAACCTGATCATCCATAAGGGCAATAAGGGGGGAAATAACCAGCCCCATGCCTTCGCGGCACAGGGCGGGTATTTGGTAACAAACACTTTTGCCGCCGCCGGTTGGCATAAGCACCAGTGTATCTCTGCCTTCCATAACGCATTCAACGGCTTGCGCCTGAAGGCTGCGGAAACCCGGAAAGCCAAAAACCGCCTGCAGAACCTCCTGCGGCGGTTTGCCAGCAAACCGATCCCGTTCCAGCCTGCTATGTGAAAACTGAGAGGGCGTGGATATGGAGCCGGTTTCTGTCATTCTATCAGGGGTTGGCCAGTTCGATCTCCACGCGGCGGGAGCCAACCTGCATACCTTCGCTGCTGGAAGGTGCGCGTGGGGTCTGAACGATATGATCACCCGCCACACCATCTTCGCTTAGCTGCTGGGCAACAGTTTTAGCGCGCTGAATGGCCAAAAGCGCATCGGCAGAAAGATCCTGCCCTGCATGTGCGTAACCTTCCACCTTTACAATGCGGGAAGGATGCTTTCTGGATTCGTC
Source organism: Acetobacter oryzifermentans (assembly GCF_001628715.1). Taxonomy (NCBI): domain Bacteria; kingdom Pseudomonadati; phylum Pseudomonadota; class Alphaproteobacteria; order Acetobacterales; family Acetobacteraceae; genus Acetobacter; species Acetobacter oryzifermentans. The sequence continues at coordinate 1,404,956 of NZ_CP011120.1, forward strand.
TGCCACCTGCAACAGGACATTGCGAGCATTGTCATCCAGCTCTGTTGAACGAGCGGAGAAGAAAACCACGTATTTGCGTGGTGCATTGCCAGCACAAGCAGCCAAAAGGCAGAGACCAGCAACAGGAAGCAAGCGGCGCATATAAAATATCCTAATCAAGATATGTCATTATTTCCTAACTGGTGCCCTGCCGGGGGCATTACGTCAACATAGATTTGCTTATGCAACGGCGGCCTTGGCAACTCCGGCAGAAAGCCGCCAGATGCGATCCAGCTTTTCAACGCCAGTCAGGCGGTGTGCGATAAGGATAACTGTGCGCCCTTCTGTAACGGTGTTGAGTGTGCGTAGGAAGTCCTGCTCTGTCTGGGCATCCAGCCCTGTGGCGGGTTCATCCAAAATCATGATGGGGGCTTGCGTCAGTAATGTGCGGGCCAGCGCAATACGCCGCCCTTGCCCGCCAGATAGCCGAACACCGCCTTCACCCAACCATGTATCCAGCCCTTCTGGCAGGTTCCGCACAACATCTGCAATGGCGGCTTCTTCCAACGCCTGCCACAGGTCTTCTTCCGTAGCATCTGGGCGGCCCAGTAGCAGATTGGCGCGGATGGTATCATCAAACAAATGCGTGGCTTGGGAAAGCCATGCGATACGCTGGCGCAAAGAGTCTGCCTTAATGCGGGAAATGTCTTCCCCGCCCAGTGTGATTGTTCCGGCTTCTGGTGTGGCAGCTTTAAGAAGGAGAGCTGCAAGGCTGGATTTGCCCACGCCAGATGGCCCCAGAATGGCCACGCGTGCACCTGCGGGAATATCCAGTGTAAGGCCATCAAACACCCATGGGCGATTTGCCGCCCAGCGGAACTTTACGCCTTCTACATGGATATGCGTATCTAGCGGTGCATCTGTTTGCTCAGACGCGGGAATGGTGATGGCGGAAGGTTGTTCAGCCACTTCCACTACGCGGCGTGCTGCTGCCCCCATTGCACCAGCCTGTAGCCCTGCACGGGTAAGTGCTGCGGCACTTTCAAAAGCAGCAATGGTTAAAAACAGAATGCCCACGCCTTCCAGTGCAGGAATATGTTCTGCAAACAGTCCGCCAATGCTCAGTAGCACAGCAAATACGGCAATCTGTCCGGCCAGAAAGGCCATGGCGTTGGCAAGGGCTGCCCGCCGCGCCAGACGGAGCTGATCTTGCAGGAGAGCGGCATCTGCCGCCTGCACACGTGCCAGCATACGGCCTTCTGCGCCAAAAGCGCGGATTTCACGCAGGCCACCAACCAGATCCAGCACCGTAATGCGCAAATGGGCCAGATGATGCACGATCTGGCTGGCAGATGCTCGGCTAGAGCGCGCAATCATCCATGGCACCACAAAGGCAGAGCAGGCAAATAGCAGCCCCACAACAAGGCCCAGCAACATACTGGCATGGCCTGCAATAATAACGAGGGCCGGAAATGTAACGCAAGCACAGATAAGCGGCACCACAATGCGCAGGTAAAGGCCGTCCAACGTGCCAATATCTGAAACAAGGCGGGAAAGCATATCCCCCGCCCGCCGGAAGCCCAAACCGGCAGCGGCCCCCTGCGCGAGGGAGCGGAAAAACCACACACGCAAATCAGCCAACGCGCGGAACATGGCATCATGCGCAAACAGGCGTTCTGCATAACGCAGGATCACACGGCCCGCACCAATCCAGCGCAAAGCTGTTGTGGCAATAACAATTTCACCCATAACGCAACCGGCCAGCCGCAGCCCAGATGTTTGCATGAGCGCCAGCCCAAAAGCCAAGCCCAGCAGAGCCAGAACAATACCGCCAGTAAGGCGAACCCCCTGTTTGCGCCAGAGCGCAAAAACAGTACGGATGGCTTGCCAATCTGTCAGTTCCCCGGTGGGGCGTGGGTTAGGGAGAGAGGTCATGCTCAGGCTGCTCCCTGTCGGCTGATAACGCGGCCGCTGGCCAGATCTATGCGGCGGCCTTTGAACATATGCACGGCGGCAGAATGGGTGGCCAAAATAACGGTGCGGCCTACGGCCAAGCGTTGCAGGCTTTCAAACACGCTTTTTTCTGTTGCTGGGTCCAGATGTGCTGTAGGCTCATCCAACAGCAGCACCGGGGCATTTTTCAGATAAGCGCGCGCAATGGCAATACGCTGGGCCTGCCCACCAGAAAGACCAAACCCACCTTCCCCAATCCGGGTTTCAAGCCCTTCGGGCAGGTTGGGCAAGAACTGATCAACAGCAGCAGATTTTAGCGCAGCCTGAAGTTCGGCATCGCTGGCATCGGGTTTTGCAAACAGAATATTCTCACGCAATGTGCCAGCAAACAGAACAGGCTTTTGCCCAATCCATGAGACCATGCGAGCCAGTGCGTCTGGCACAATGCTATCTAGCGGAGCACCGTTGAACAGAACGCGCCCGGTATCGGGCTGAATGAAGCCGAGCAGCAATTCCATGATAGTGGATTTGCCAGAGCCAGAAGCCCCAGCCAGAATCAGTGTTTCACCCGCAGGCACAGTAAAGCTGACATGGTCTAGCGCTAAACCGCGCGCTGTGTCCCATGAAAAACTGACATCATCAAAGGAGACCATCACGCCATTGGCGTTGACGGTGCGGGCGCCCTCCGGCGCAGGGCGTTCTTGAGCTTCAGGGAGTTCCAGAACAGCTGTAGCAGCCCCTTGGGCATGTGCTCTATCTTGATAAGCAAGGGCCAAGCCACGGAGGGGGGCAAAAAACTCTGGCACAGCTAGCAAAACAAACAGCCCCGCAGTAACGGCATGCACCAATGCAGGGGCGCTTCCTTCCGCCTGTAGGGCCAAAGCCTGCCGGCCATCCATAATGGCGATGGCAATAAGAGCAACAACCATGGCGCAGTCGATAGAGGCGGAAGACAGAAAGGCAACCCGCAGCACCTTCATGGTGCGTTGGCGCAATTCTTCTGCTGCATCGCCCAGCTTGCGGGTTTCATCTTCCGCACGGCCAGCCAGAACAATAGTGGCAATACCTTTAACGCGATCTAAAAACCGAGCTTGCAGGCGTGTCATGGCCAGAAATTGATTGCGGGAAGCCACAGCCGCTCCAATGCCAAACAGAGCCTGCCCGAAAGGTACAGCTATGCCGCATAGGCCCAGAACCAGTGCTGCATGTGGCTGCACAATGGTTATGGGAATGAGAATGGCAACAGGTGCAGCAATCCAAAGAATAGAGGCCGGGATCCAACGGCCAAAAAAGCCATCCAGCGCTTCCACCCTATCTACAATGGTGGAAGCCAGCACCCCGCTATGCACGCGGCGCAAAAGTGCAGGCCCACCTGTAAGAACGGAGGCCAGAACCTCACCACGCAACCGGCGGCGTGCGGCAATGCCTGCACGCGCGGCGCCTGTATCGGCCTGAACCATAACCAAAGCGCGTAGAATGGCCAAAACCGGAAAGGCCAGAAAAGGCCATACAGGCATAGGGCCTGCGGCATCTGGCATCTTCCAGTTAACCAGGGCATGCCCCAGCACAACGGCCACACACCAGACCTGCCCTATACCGACAAGACTGGAGAGCAGCCCGGCTCCAACCACTGATCGCGCTGCCTGACGCCCCAGACGCGATTGTGTCCGTGTCCAGTTGCGGATTGCTGCTTTCTCGTTGCTCATAACACAAGGCGTTTATACCGACAGACGCAAGACGCAAACAGTTTAGAAAGCCATCCCCCGCTGCAATCTGGGCATAGCGTGCATTTTTTGCCTTATTTTCGGGCCTCTGGCGGGTTTTCTGGCAGGCGCATCACCAACGTATATTGCACGCCGCCTTCCCCTTTATACGTAAGCGTTGCTTTAAGCTGGCGCGCAAATGCGTGAATAAGTTTTAGGCCAATGCCTTGATGTATTGGCGGTTCTTCCCATGCGCACCCTACCCCGTTATCCCCAACCTGAAGGGTGAGTTGCCCGTGGCTGCGGTGCAGGCGCACAAAAATGGTGCCTTTCTGGCCATCCGGAAAAGCATATTTAATGGAGTTGGTGATAATTTCTGTAACGATCAGGGCAAGCGGCACAGCTTGATCCGGGTCCATCCAGAAACTGTCTGAAATCACATCGAGCGTAATGCGCCCGAATTCAGATTCTCCGGCAATGTGAAGTGTCTGCTCACAAAGTTCTTGCAGGAAGACAGACATGTTCAGGCTGTTCAGAGCATCTTCTGCATAGAGTGTCCGATGCAGTGTTGCTAACGCCCGAATTCTATCTCGCGCCAGGGCAAATTCTGCCCGCACCTCCGGGTGTTCAATCTGATTGGCCTGAAGGTTGAGCAAGGAAGCCACAATCTGGAGATTGTTCTTAACGCGGTGGTGCACTTCCTTCATCAGCAGTTGCTGATGCGCCATGGCTTTTTTAAGCCGTGCTTCATGGCGGGAGAGGCGGCGTGTGGCACGGGTAAAAGCCTGCCCAAGGCGTTGAAGCTCAAGCGGCATGGAGCGGGTGATGCGTGCATCAAAAATCCCTTCCATCTGCCATTTCTGCACGGAGTATGTGAGACGGCGCAAAGGGCCTATCAGCACAATATTGGCAGCCAACGTAACGGCAACAAGCCCGATAACCAGCAACAGCACCAGCCCTACAATTTGCAGGATCATGGTATGCAGAGCATCAGATTCCATGGATGTGCGCTGGGTGGAAACCAGAATATCTGCTCCTCCCGCAATAGCGCCCAGAGCATAGCCCCCCAGCCCAGTGGGGAGTGTGATAATGCTGCGCTCGCTGTTTTCCAGAGCGTTCTTGAGTTCATGCACAATGGAAGGTGGTGGAGATTGCCACCCGCAATCTGAACATACAGGCAACAACTGCCCATTATGCATCAGCAGCCATGCCTGTATGGGGTTATCGTCTTCTGCAAAAACCTGCCAGCCGGAGGCGCTACCCAGATATGCCCTTTGCCGAGATATCTGGAGAATACCCATCAGATAACCATGTGCTTCTGGTAGAGCTAGAAACCCTGCGGGTACGGTAATACGTAAAAAAGCGCCACCTTCACCCGGCCCACCACTGGTCTGCACGGCTTCAAGTAGAGTGGAATGCACATCGGTTGGGGCAGAAAGCGCCCCTACTTCCGCACATCCCCGCCCTTGGGGGGAAACGGATTGTATGGGCTTTCCTTCATCATCCAGCACGGAAAGAAAGCAGTAACGCTGCCCGCTAATGGTTTCCATAAGCCGCAGGGCATGCACGATCTGATCGGGGGTCAGATCCATATGGCCTATGGTTTCAAGGGCGCTACGTAATCTGTCTGTATCATGGCGGAATTGCAGGTCTAGCCGCATAATGGCGTTGCCAGCACGCTGCGCACTGCCAAGAGTAACTTCGCGGTAATTATGCAGGGCCAGTACGGCGCCAATGGCAATAACAGGAACGGCTGAAAGGCAGATCAGCAGCCGCATTCGTGCGCTTGTGGTGCTGAAAATACGCCCCAGACCAGACAGAAGGGAGGCCGCTACCCGGCTTGCAGGGCCTTCCCCTCGCCCACTGATATGCAAAATGCTTAATCCTGTTTTTCTCGATCTTCCTGAATAAGCTTAAGCAGCTCTTCAGGCACGGGTTCATTCACAACGTTATCGAACATCTGGTGCAGGCCACGCTTTAGCCATAGGTCAAAAGCTTTATCCCGCTTTTTTTCCGGCTTTCGGGAGTGGGCGTCGTCTCTCCTTTTTCCCATCCTGAACTCCGGTTTCTGCCATGCCATCCATCCGGGCATGGCCTGTTGGGTGCTGTGTTTGCACGACTCTGTGGGCTTTGGGTCCCTAACATCAGTATCGTACGCCATTGCGCTTATGCCGTCTGCTGTGCGTTACGCGTTGTGTTTCGGGCCGTGCGGGTTTTGCGTCGGGTAGAAGAAGCTCTTGTGGTGGATTCTGCGCTTGTTTTGCCAGAAACACCGTCTTCGTCTTCTCCCATCAGCCAGACTTCTAGCTGCCGGCGCGCCCGAAAAACCCGGCTTTTTGCTGTACCCACAGCGCATCCGGCAACGTCTGCCAGTTCCTGATAGCTCATCCCCTCCAGAACACCCAAGACCAAAGCTTCCCGCTGGTCGTCTGGCAGCCGTGCAAGCGCTGCATCCAGTTCCTTCAGGGCCAGCCTGTCTTCATGCCGCCCGCTTACAGACAACAGGGATTGAGGGGTATCATCAATGTTCCCGACTTCCCGCTTTTTACGCAGGTCGGAGATAAAACGGTTACGCAAGATACGGTGCATCCATGCCGCAAAATTGGTGCCCATTACAAAACTATCCTGCGCCGCCAAAGCATTGCACACAGTATCCTGCACAAGATCTTCGGCCACAGAACGGTTGCGGGTAAGCGCCAATGCCTGCACGCGCAGTTTGGGGAGGATAGCGATAACCTGATCATGGAAAGAGGCTGTCATTTTTGTGTTCTCCGCCTTGTGAATCTCTTACCCCTTCAATGTTTGGCGAAGTGGAAAGGTTACATTCAAAAACAAGTGGGCGTTCACGAAAACGAGAGCCTTAGGTTTGTGCGCCCTCTGGTCCATTTTTTCTATCCTGCGTGGCCATAACTTTTTTAAGTGCGGCCCGCGCGCGGGAAACGCGGGCCTTCATGGTGCCCACTTCCACCCCACATATGTCTGCGGCTTCTGCGTATGTTAGCTCCTGCGCACCAACAAGCACCAAAGCCTCACGCAGGAGCGGAGATATCTGCCACAACAGGCTTTCCAGCTCCTGCATTTCGGTTTGCGCGTGCGGTGACGATTCGGAGGTTGATGCGGGATGGTGCCCGTAATCTTCCAGCGCAATGCGTTCCCTACAGCCTTGGCGGTGCTGTTCCAAAAACAGATTGCGTAAAATGGCAAAGCACCATGCCCGCAGGTTTGTGCCGGGTGTAAAGCTTTCTGCCTTATCCAGAGCACGCACAATTGTATCTTGCACCAGATCATCTGCAATGGCGGAATCACGCGCCAGAAAGCGTGCAAACCCACGTAATGCAGGGATAATTGCAAGAAGTTCTGTGCGAAACGTGCGCCGCGTGGCAACATGGGTGGAATGTGGAGTGCGAGTCAGGATAAATCCCCTTTCCGGAAAGCCGGTGCGCGTGCATCATCGCGTTCTCGCATGTTTTTGTCATGACCCATTATGAAGGAGACTTGCCATGTCAGAGTCGCTGCGTGACGGCCTGATCCGGGCCCTCCCTTATGGCAGACGTTACGCGCGGGCGCTGACAGGCAGCCAACCAGAAGGTGATCTGCTGGTGGCTGAAAGCCTGCGCGGCCTTTCTGCGCAACGGCTGAAGGAAGGTTTCACGCCCCTCTATCAGCTCTATGAGGCAATTTCAGGGCTGTTTGCTCGCAAGGGATTTGCTGCGGAATATGATGTTGCGGGGCTTTCTGTAACACAGCGTCAGCTTTTGCTTTTGATCACGCTGGAAGAAGTGCCGGTTGAAATGGCCGCGCGGATTACAGGCGTGCCCCCTAAGCAAGCGGAACTGGAACTGGAAGACGCACAGGGTCGCCTGCACAAAAATGTACAGACATCTGTGCTGATTATTGAAGATGAACCCATTATTGCCATGGATATCGAACAGCTCGTGCTGCAATGCGGGCATCAGGTGGCAGGCATAGCCCATACACAGGCAGATGCGGTAAAATTGGCTAAAGAAACCAAGCCGGGGCTTATTCTGGCAGATATCAACCTTGGCCCTGGGGGGGATGGCATACAGGCGGTGGCAGAAATTACCTCATCCTTCAATGTGCCGGTTATTTACGTAACAGCGTATCCCGAACGCTTGCTGACTGGGGAAACCATGGAACCCAGCTTTGTTATTACCAAGCCGTTTGACCCCCTCACCCTTGCGGTTGCCACGTATCAGGCTGTCAGTAGCGCACGCACACAGGCTGCGTAACCAAATCAGCCTTTATTGTTCTTTCATAAATACGGATTATCTTTTCTAAGCATGGCGCATCCTCCTTTACTCCACTTGCAGGACATCACTCTTACACTGGGGGGGAACCCACTTCTGGATGGCGCAGGCTTTGCCGTTGGGCGGGGTGAGCGGCTGTGCCTTGTGGGCAGAAACGGATCGGGCAAGTCCACTCTTCTCAAAATAGCGGCTGGTGTTATTCAGCCGGATTCAGGCTCTGTTTTTGTGCAGCCCGGCGCTTCCCTGCGCTATCTGCCGCAGGAGCCGGATTTAACTGCCTATACCACAACAGCAGATTACGTGGTGAACCAGATAGGAGACCCGGATATGGCATGGCGAGCTGCGCCATTGCTAGATGCGCTGGGCCTGACGGGCAAAGAAAACACGCAAAACCTTTCTGGCGGTGAGGGGCGACGTTGCGCCATTGCCGGGGCGCTGGCTGCGGCTCCTGATGTGCTGTTGCTGGATGAACCGACCAACCATCTGGACATGCCCACCATTGAATGGCTGGAGCGTGAATTGCTGAGCCTTGGTTGCGCCATGGTGATTATCAGCCACGATAGGCGGCTTCTTTCTACGCTGTCACGCTCTGTCGTGTGGCTGGATCGAGGGGTAACCCGCAGGCTTGATGAAGGCTTTGGGCGGTTTGAAGCTTGGCGTGAAGAGGTTCTGGAACAGGAAGAGCGCGATGCGCACAAATTGGACCGCCAGATTGCGCGAGAAGAAGATTGGATGCGTTATGGCGTAACCGCACGCCGTAAACGTAACGTGCGCCGCGTGCGAGAGCTGGCAGATTTGCGCACCGCGCGTAAGGAAGCTATTCGCACCCCCGGTACCCTCACCCTGAACACACAGGCCGCCGCAACATCCAGCAAGCTGGTGGCCGTAGCGGAAGATATCAGCAAGGCATGGGGTGAAAAACAGGTGGTTCGCCATCTGGATCTGCGTGTTCTGCGCGGAGACCGGCTGGGTATTGTCGGGGCCAACGGTGCAGGCAAAACCACATTGTTGCGTATGCTCACAGGGCTGGACCAGCCCGATAGCGGCATAATCTCGCTTGGCCCATCCCTTAATATGGTTACGCTGGATCAGCAGCGCCGGAGCTTAAACCCAGAACGCACATTGGCCGATACCCTAACCGAAGGTGGCGGCGATATGGTGTTGGTGGGCACAGAAAAGCGCCACGTTATTGGGTATATGAAAGACTTTTTGTTCCGTCCGGAACAGGCACGCACGCCCGTAAGTGCTCTATCTGGTGGGGAACGTGGGCGGTTGATGCTGGCCTGCGCCTTGGCCAAGCCCTCCAATCTGCTGGTGCTGGACGAACCGACTAACGATCTGGATCTGGAAACGCTCGATATCTTGCAGGATATGCTGGCCAGTTATGAAGGCACAGTCCTGCTTGTAAGCCATGATCGTGATTTTCTGGACCGTGTTGCCACATCTGTTCTGGCAACGGAGGGAGATGGTAGCTGGATAGAATATGCCGGTGGATACAGCGATATGCTGGCTCAACGGCACCAGAAACCACTTACAACCGCTGCCGTGGTGGAAAATGAACCTGCCAAACCCAAGGATGCGGTCCCAGCACGCGGCCCCGCCAAAAAACTGAGTTATAAGGATCAGTTCGCGCTGGATAATCTGCCTAAGGAAATGGAAAAGCTGGAAGCACAGGCTGCAACGCTGCGTGAAAAACTGGCTGATCCAGACCTGTATGGCAAAAACCCAGCGCAGTTTGAAAAAATTTCGGTTGATTTACAAAAGCTGGAAACAAAGCTGGCCGAATCTGAAGAACGCTGGCTGGAACTGGAAATGAAGCGCGAAGCCCTGCAAGTAGATTAAAGTCTGGCGCATTTTTCAATCATCTTCGGCTTGCAGGTAAGCAGTGGCAATGCCTATGTTTTGGTATGCCTTGTTTTACTGGTTCTCTTTATAAGCGCACTCTTCCTTTCTGTAGTGTGGCGCTTTTTGCTCTCCTCACCGCAGCGCCTATGGCGTATGCGCAGGATATGACTGATGCCGCGGATGCTGAAGGCGCGCAACCATTGCTCAGTCTGGCGCCTTTACCGCCGGGGAGTGCGCAGCCAGCAGCCCCAAAGCCGGAGGGGAGAAAAGCGCCAGAAGTTATGGCCAAAAGCAAGAGTGAAACGCCAGTAGCGGTGGAACAGGATATCCGCCCGCCTTCTATTGCGTTTGATGGGCTTTTTGCAGCCATTCATCAAACACGTATGTTTACAGACCCCAAAGTGGTTTCAGACATTGTGCCCGATCGCTCTCCTACCGATCTGGTGGCATTATGGAAGCAGGAAAAAGACAAGCCAGGCTTTAACCTGAAAGACTTTGTAACAGAGCATTTTACTATCCCTGCCCTGCGCTCTGCCGCCTATACGCGCAAACCGGATGAAAGTGTGCGGGATTACATTTCCGGCATGTGGGATGTTCTGACGCGAGACCCGGACGTGGCCATGCCGTGGTCTACCCTACTGCCCCTCCCTTATAAGTATATTGTTCCGGGTGGGCGGTTTGCAGAGATTTATTACTGGGACAGCTACTTCACCATGATCGGCCTGTATGAGGATGATCATGTAGATCTCATGCGTGATATGGTGCGCGATATTGCATCGCTTATAGATACATATGGGCATATGCCCAACGGCAACCGCACCTATTACCTCAGCCGTTCTGGCCTGCCATTTTTTTCCCTCATGCTGGATTTGCTTGCTAGCCATGATGGGCAGATTGCCTACACATCCTTTCTGCCGGAACTGCAGAAGGAATATGATTACTGGACCTTGGGTGCGGCCAATCTGCCGCCGGGCATGGCGCGGCACCATGTGGTGCGCCTGCAAGATGGCACCCTCATGTTCCGCCACTGGGATACACGCAGCGCCCCGCGTGATGAAAGCTGGCCGCAAGATATGGCCACAGCGCAGGAAACAAGCCGCCCTTCTGGCGAAGTCTGGCGTGATTTGCGGGCTGGGGCCGAAAGCGGGTGGGATTTTTCATCACGTTGGTTGGCTGATGGTAAAACGCTGACAACAATCCAAACCACATCACTGCTGACAATTGAATTGAACTGTCTGATGGTACATCTGGATCAGACACTCTCTCATGCTTATGCGCTGAATGGGCAGGAAGATAAGGCCAGTTATTACGCCCAGCAGGCAGAAATTTTACGTTCTGGCATTAATCGGTTTTTGTGGAACGAAAAACAGGGTGCCTATTTTGATTATAATTGGCGCACCGGGCGGCAAACAAATATCCTTTCCATTGCCACCTCCATGCCGCTGTTTTTGCATCAAGCCAGTGTCAATCAGGCCGATGCGGTGGCTGAAACCCTTAAAACCCGCTTGCTGCATGCGGGCGGTTTAACTGCAACAGAGCATCCAACAGGCCAGCAGTGGGATGCCCCAAATGGCTGGGCGCCGTTGGAATGGATGGCCGTTAAAGGGCTGGAACAATATGGGCACCACGAATTTGCGGCCGATATTGCGCGCCGTTGGATGGCCCGCGTGATTGGAACTTTTGAACGCAGTGGTGTGTTGCTGGAAAAATACGATGTTTCTGCCACCGAGATCAGCCCAACAGGCGGTAAAGGTGGTGGGGAATACCCCATGCAGATTGGCTTTGGTTGGACGAACGGCACCTTGGTGGGCTTTATGAACCGCTATCCGCAAAATACGCGGCAGGTGTTGGATAACAATCCACTGGCAGATCAACCCTCGCAAGAACCTCTGCCCCCAATTGATGCGTGGGATGCAAAGGGCCCGGAAATTCCAGTGGAAGAACGTTCGCCCTTGCGTGGTGTGCCGTTGTCATCCCTCAATATGGAACAATTCAACAAGGATGATGATGGAGACGATGATGATGACGCCCCTGCACAGGATGCCCCGCACAGTGCGCCTTCATCAGACAAACCGATCCAGCATAGCGATCAGCCAGCTAAACCAAAAGATCAGTAAGCACCGGTTAGTGTATTACGGGGTGTAGTGAATTACACTCCGAATGGATTTGCCCTCGTGCATCAGGTCAAACGCTGTGTTGATATCTTCCAGTGGCATGGTGTGGGTTACAAATGGGGCCAGATCAATTTTGCCAGCCATGGCATCTTCCACCATGCCGGGGAGCTGTGTACGGCCTTTAACGCCACCAAATGCCGTGCCTTTCCATGTACGGCCCGTTACCAACTGGAACGGACGGGTGGAAATTTCCTTTCCGGCACCGGCTACGCCAATAACTACAGATTGGCCCCAGCCGCGGTGTGCACATTCCAAGGCCGCGCGCATAACTTCAACATTGCCGATACATTCAAAGCTGTGGTCCACGCCCCAACCTGTCATTTCAATAATAACCTGCTGAATGGGAGCTTCATAATCCTTGGGATTGATGAAATCCGTAGCCCCAAAAGCCTTGGCCAGTTCAAACTTGTCCGGGTTAGTATCAATAGCAAAAATTCGTCCGGCCTTGGCTTGGCGCGCACCCTGAATAACGGCTAGCCCGATACCGCCCAAGCCAAAAACAGCTACAGAATCCCCTTCTTGCACTTTAGCTGTGTTGTGTACGGCCCCAATGCCTGTGGTAACGCCACAGCCCAGTAGGCAAACCTGTTCGGGGTTAGATTCTGGGTTGATTTTAGCCAAGGAAACTTCGGCTACCACCGTGTATTCACTAAAGGTAGAACACCCCATGTAGTGGTAAAGTGGCTGACCTTTGTAGGAAAAACGGCTGGTGCCATCCGGCATCACGCCTTTACCCTGCGTGGCACGCACTGCAATACACAAGTTGGTTTTGCCAGAAGTGCAGAACTCACACTTACCGCATTCTGCCGTATATAGCGGAATAACGTGGTCTCCGGGCTTAACGCTGGTAACGCCTTCGCCAACTTCCATCACAATACCTGCGCCCTCATGCCCCAGCACAACGGGAAAGAGGCCTTCCGGGTCCTGCCCCGAAAGAGTGAAGGCATCTGTGTGGCAAACGCCAGTGTTCAGGATTTTAACCAGAACTTCCCCGGCCTGTGGGGGGGCTACATCAATTTCAACAATTTCCAGAGGCTGGCCCGGTTTGAATGCAACTGCGGCGCGTGATTTCATGAAAATCTTCTCCTGTTCATCAAGGCTAGCAGTAATCTGCCATATTCACTTGCCTGTTGATATTGAGAGTTCGGGGTGAACCCATCACAATTTCTGCTTAAATATAAACATCGTGGTATTTCGTGTTCTCCATCATAAATGGTATTTATCAAAAACACCTTCTGCCCCTGCCCTTTGGGTTCAGGATTTCAGACGGAGAAATTAAAGGATGATAAAATGAAGTGCCCTTCTTGTGGTTCCGAGTATCCCTATCATGATGGAAATTTGTGGGTTTGCCCGGAATGTGCCCATGAATGGAATGAAGAAACCCAAGCGGATGCTGCAGAAGCGGAGGTTTCATCCCTTGTGCGAGATGCCAACGGAAACCAGCTTGCTGATGGTGATACGGTAACGGTTTTGAAAGACCTGAAAATTAAAGGATCTTCTCAGGCTGTTAAAGGCGGAACCAAGGTTAAGAACATTCGGCTGGTTGATGTGGGTGATGGCCACAACATTGCCTGTAAGATAGCTGGCTTTGGTGCGATGAACCTGAAATCAGAGTTCGTGAAGAAATCCTGATGAGTCAACCAAAGGGCGTATGTTCAAACATGCGCCCTTTGGTTTGTTCGGTTTTGTGTTTACATCCACGCCAACAAGGGTGAGATGCAAAGCAGAACGCCAATAAGGGTAATAAATACGAGGCTGGGCTTACGATATTTGCGCAGATCAGGCGTTTTCACCACCAGCCAGACGGGTAGCAAGCAGCCAATAATACCAAAAATCGGGCTGCTGAATGTTGTAAAAGACAACACCGGCAAATTGGCAACCACCGCACCCCATGAAAGGAGGATAGCAAACCCCATAACGCCATACTGAACCCAGTTGCGGTGCAGATGCCCAGGTTTGACCCAATGCCCCAGTATGGAACTGAAAATACCCACGCTGGCTTCCCGAAAACCAAGGTAGACCCCAAAAAATGCTGTCATAACGGCAAAAAGGTTCAGAATAACGCCAATTAAGCTGATAGAACTTGTCGGAAATACCTGCGCAATAATGGCCAAGGCAGAAATGTTTTGCTGATACGCGGCAATGGCATCACTGGGCTTCATGGCCAGTGTAAAGGATATTGCGTAGAAAAAGACCGTTACAAACAGAATGGCAAAAGCAATATTCATGGCCCGCAAGGCCTTGTAACGCGCCACTTCTGGAGATTTTTCCCGTGCCCGGTAGGAAATTACCATTGGGCTGAGGGTTTGAATAAACAAAATGGACGTAAGCGTAAAAGGCAGCGTAATAACGGCTTTTGTTACCAACGTGCCAACGGGTGGTAATGCGCCAAGGTTGGCGGTGTTCCAGCGTGGGATCATGAAAATGCCCATGGCCGCTACAATCAGCAGTTTGGTGATCACCATAAAGGAAGACATGCGGAACAGCAGTTTTTCCCCACGAGAGGCCAAGCCTACCAGAACGGTTAGCAGAATAAGCGGGTACCACGCATAATTGGAAAGCAGATGCGGCGTTATGCCAAAGCTGTGCAAGTAAGATGCGCTATCCCGCGTAATGGCGGTGGCATATACAAACATCCATATAACCAACATGACAAAATACAGTGCACCTAACAAGGTGCCCCAGCCTCGCCCCAGATAGCTGGAGATCATATCTGGGTATGTCTGGCTTACGCGCGCAGATGCCAGCGTGTTGATGAACAGCCGCTGAAACAGATACATACCGGGGTACCCGACAACAGCAGACAGTAAAAAAACCCACACGCCCATCAGCCCTACCTGAACGGGCAGAAATACAATACCCGCACCAATGGCCATGCCAATGCTCATGACAATCCAGCCAATATCTGTGCCATCAAACCGGGTTGCCTCTTTCCATTGCTGGGGAGAAAGCGCATCGGGGCCAGCGTTTAATATGCGTGTGTCAGGGCGCTGCATAAATGTTTCCGTAATCTAGGTGATCTCATTTATAGAACGAGTAGATTGAGAAAACACATAAAACAACAAATTTTACGTAATCAGATAAATTAACGAACAAAAATCGTTAATTAAGGGCGTTAAAGCTAAAAGCTGTGCACGGCCAATATGCTTCATTTTAATGATGTCTATGCTATGGGCGTTTTTAGCCATCAATCCCTTCTTCTGAGCGATATTGTTTTTATAAAAATGAACACACAGTTTTCTCCAAGCACGAAAACCGTTGCCCTTATCGGTGCTGGAGCTGTCGGGCTTTGTCTCGCTGCGGCTTTTATGCAGGCTGGATGGCAGGTTGTGGTGTGTGGAGCGCGGGCGAGGTTTCCTCAAATTGAAGAAACCGATACCCACACATATTCTATCCGACATGCTGCCACACCGGCAGATATTGGCCCTTGCGATACCGCTATTTTGGCTGTGAAGTCTCACCAAACCCAAGATGTCTCCGCCTGGATAAGCGCGTTTAACCGGGCCAGCGCCACTTTTCTGGTTGCACAAAACGGGCTTGGGCAAAAAGAGCGTGTGGCTGCCTATGCGCCACACGCCAATATTCTGCCAGCTATTGTTTATTTTAACGCGCAGCGTTTTGCCCCCGGCAGGGTCACGTTAAAGCGTATTGGAGCGTATGATTTGTGTGTGCCAGATGATGCCGCAGCACAATATTTTGCGGATGTTCTGCAAAAAGGAGGCATGCGGGTGCAGGTAACAGCAGATATGGCCACTGCACTGTGGTTGAAATTGTTGGCTAATATTACAGCCAACCCTATCACCACGCTTACAGGCCGCCGCACAGGCATCATGCAAGAATGTGCTATTCAGGCTGCCGCACGGCAGATTATGGCCGAAGCCGTAAAGGTTGGGAAAGCTGAAGGCGCAAAACTGACTGCGCAGCATGTAGAGGATATTCTTTTATGGCTGCAAACCATACCGGCAGAGAGTGTCACATCTATGTTGCAGGATCGTCAGGCTGGACGAGAGTTGGAATATGAAGCTTTAACAGGTTACGTTGTGAAAGCAGCAGAAAAGCATGGAATTGACGTGCCACTGAACCATCTGGTTTTGTCTCTGTTATCTTCTCTCCACCCCGCACATCCGTAAAGGCACAGTAGAATCATGAAACGTGCGTTTAAAGTTGTAGATGTTTTTACAAAAACGCCTCTTCTGGGTAATCCGGTAGCCGTTGTGCTGGATGCAGATGGGCTGGATACAAAAACCATGCAGGCCATTGCAGGTTGGACAAATTTGTCTGAAACCACGTTTCTGTTGCCGCCTCAAAACCCGCAGGCTGATTACCAGTTACGCATATTTACTCCACGGCATGAACTCCCATTTGCCGGTCACCCAACCCTTGGCAGTGCTCATGCCGTGCTGGAAGTCGGGCGTGCTGCGCCACGCAATGGTGTGGTGGTGCAGGAATGTGGTGTTGGGCTTGTAAAGCTGGCTGTGGATGGAGATGGCGTAAACAGAACACTCTCTTTTGCCGTGCCGCCAGCAAAGCTTACCCCGTTAAACCCAGCCCAAATTGAAAGGTTGGAGGGTATTTTGGGCGCTACAGTTGAGCGTAAAATGACCCCCATGATTGTGGATATGGGTGTGGTCTGGATTGTTGCGCAACTTTCCAGCGCAGCCAAAGTGCGTGCCTTGCGCCCAGATTTTGCACGTTCCGTGGCATTTGAGCGCAGCCTTGGCGCTACCGGAATTACGGTTTTTGGGCCGCATGCAACAGGTGATGCCCAAATAGAAGTGCGGTCTTTTGCCTGTTCTCAAGGTGTGCAGGAAGACCCGGTATGTGGCAGCGGAAACGGAAGTGTAGCCATATTTTGCCAAGCACATGGGCTGCTGCCTAAAAGACGTAGCGCCTATACAGCCACGCAAGGGCATTGCCTTGGGCGATCTGGCCGTATTGCGGTGCACATTGCCCCCGATGGTCAAATAGCAATTGGGGGCCAGTGCGTGACAACAGTGGATGGCATTTTACAAAACTAACGGGAACTGTTTTTAAACACCTTCCCCTTATGCAGACACAGCCTTTGCCAGACGTTTTACAACGTGGCGTGAATGCTGCATGAGTTCTGGCAGATCAACACCTTTTACGATGCCATCATACACAACGGGCTTACCCGCTTTCAGCACGTGCCGAACACATGCAGCTCCGGAAGCAACAGGTGCAATAAGTGGATCTGCCAACCCAGCATGACGCGGGTGATTGATATCGTGCACAACCAGATCCGCCACCATACCCTCCGCCACGGCTCCTATATCTGGTAGCCCCAGAATACGGGCGCCCTCGTAAGAACTCCAGCGCACTACATCTTCGCACCGAATAGCATCTGCGCCATGCACGAAGCGATGCAAAAGCCACGCGGTATGCATTTCTGCCCCCATATCGCAAGCCTCGTTTGAAGCCGCGCCATCAACGGCTAGAGAAACACGCCCTCCAGCCTGTTCCAAAGCCGGTGCAGGCGCAATGCCAGAACCCAGCCGCCCGTTGCTTTGCGGACAATGGGCCATGCCTGTTTGAGTTTGGGCCAGAAGCGCTATTTCGCTGGCATCAAGGTGCACCAAATGGGCAAACCAGACATCCGGGCCTAGCCAGCCATGCTCCCCTACAAACTGAACGGGGCGCATGCCGTACACTTCGTTGCAGTATTTAACGTAATTCTCCGTTTCAGAAAGATGGCTATGCAGGCCAATGCCCATGCTACGTGCGCCTTCCGCTAGTGCACGTAGCTCATCCGGTGTTACGCCCCATGTGGGGGTGTTGGGCGCTATGGCAATGCGTCTGCTGCCATCTGGTGCCGGATCATGATAACGGCTGACCAGATCACTCACGCGTTTGAGCATTTCATCCAGCGTTTCTGTGGGGGCTGGAACAATTTCATCCGTATCAAACTTGCGGGTTCGGGTGGTGCCTCCACGCGCCAGAACCAGCCGCATACCCAGTTTTTCCGCTGTTTCAAACAATACAGCGGCAGGATCATACTGATAGCTGCGGGCAAACAGATAATGATGATCCACTACCGTCGTGCAGCCGGAGAGAAGAAGCTCTACCATACCAACCTGAGCAGCAGTTTGCAGCGTATCTTCATCCAGATAACGCCAATACGTGTTGGGTACCAAGCGCAGCCATTTTTCAAGTGGCGCATTAATGGCAGATGGAATGCCCTTCAGCATGCTCTGGAACAAATGATGGTGGGTGGAAACCAAGCCTGGGGTAATCACCCCACCCTTTGCATCCAGCACCGTATCTTCTGCCTGTTCGGGAATATGCCCAATACTGAGAATGCGGCCTGCCCGTATGCGGATATCTCCTGTGCGCCGTTCCTGTGGCCCTTTCAGGCCAGTGAGAATGCCGGATGCGTTGCGTATAACCAGATCATTCATGCGGGCATTACCTTGGCGAGATCTGTGAATTTGCTTGTAAAGGCGGATTGCCAGTTTACGGCTTTATCCAGCAGATCATTCTCCACCATGAATTGATATGTTGCCTGCCAGCGGGCTTCTGTCATGCAGCCTAGCCCTAATGTTTTTGTATCTCCACCTTCCACAACATTGGCTTTGGCCATGGCGTTATGGCCAAACATGATCTGGCCTTCTGTCATGCGTGGGTTGGCTTTACGTATCAGGGTATTGCCGGGTTCTGGGTCTTGCATATAATCCTGCCACCCTAAGAGAGAGGCATGCACGAAGGCTTGCGTGGTGGCATCATTTTTGTCTGCGAATTCGTGCGTGGTCAGCACGGGTGTGCCGTATGGTGGGTAGCCCAGATCTGCAAATGGAAAAAATTTTACAGGCACGTTGCGCTGCTGGGCCTCGTAGGGTTCGGACGATGCATAGGCTTGTACAGCCATTTCCGGGTCCAGAAAAAATGGTTGCAGGTTAAAGGTGTAAGGCTTTGCCTGTGCTGGGCTGTAACCAAACTTCTTGCACAGCCACCCCCAGTAGGATGCATGGGCGGGGCTGGAAATGAGAATGGGATGATTACGTAGCTGGGCCAGATCGGTAATGTTATCGTGCGTCATCAACCCTTGCAGATCATGCTGGAAAGAGGACATGACAGTCAGCAACGGCATGCCGCCCTGTATGCCGCGTAGGGTCTGAAAATCATAACCTGTTACAAAATCTGCGCGGCCAGCGGCCAGTATTTGCATGGTATTTACCTGCGGGCCACCCATATCTATTTGTACATCCAGCCCTTTTTGCGCGTAAAACCCCTTGGCCAGCGCCTGATAAAATCCACCTACTTCTGCCTGCGCAAACCATGATAGCAGCAGCCTGACCGGCGTAGCGGCGTGCGCACGTTTAAACGGCGTAAATGCAGCAACAGACGATGCCGCAGCAGCTGAAAGCAATGTTCGACGTGTAAGAGACATTCCGAGTTCCTGCACTGGCACGATCTGATTATTTCGTATCCGGTATGTTCATACAGAACGTACGCATTTGGGAAGCTGTAAAATAGAGCACGCGCCATTGCTTTTTTTGTAATGATTTCCCCCTTGATCTTCGCAGGATTGAATGGCCTAAACTGCATAAATCATTTCTATGCAGGAATGTTATATGTTGCGCCTGTCCGCTTTTTCTTCCCCGGTTGTTCTTTCTCGTCTGGCTAAAACCGCCATGGTGGGGGCATTGGGTACGTTTGGCCTGATTGTCGCGCTGAATAACGTGACTGATTACAATTCCAATTTTCAGTTTGTACGTCATGTTTTGAGCATGGACACAACTTTCCGTGGGAACAGCCTGATGTGGCGCGCTATATCCCAGCCTGTTCTGTGGCACCTGTTTTACGGCCTGATTATTCTGGGGGAAGCTGCAACGGGTTTGCTTTTTGCCATTGCTGCTTGCCAGATGGGTGCGCGCCTTCTGGCCCCGCAAGATACGTTTAGAGTAGCAAAAAAGTTTGTGCCCGTAGCCACCGCACTGGGGTTTCTGATCTGGTTTTTTGGCTTTTCTGTTGTAGGTGCCGAGTGGTTTCTCATGTGGCAATCACAGGCATGGAATGGCCAGCAACCTGCATTCCGCTTTTTTATAACTATGCTGGCTGTGTGTATTTACGTGCAACAGCCCGAATAATCTTTTGCCTTTTCTTCTGCAAAGTTTGGATGGATCATGCAAGAAACCGTTATCAGCATTCAGTCTGCTGAAAAAACCTTTCCAAACGGTGTTCAGGGGCTGGCACCTATTACCTTGGATATTCATCCCAAAGAACGTATCGGCCTGATTGGCCCTTCTGGTTGCGGCAAAAGCACGTTGCTAAAGCTGATTGCCAATTTACATCAACCTTCCTCTGGGCATTTGAAGTGGTGGAACAAAGGGTTTGCAGAAGTAGGCAAGGAAAACCGTCGGCTGTCCTTCGTGTTTCAGGAGCCTACTCTTATGCCGTGGAGCACAGTACGCAAAAACGTGCGTTTGCCGCTGGATCTGGAAGGTATCTCTCCCGCAGTATCAGAACCACGCGTGCAGCATGCGCTGGAAATTGTAGGCTTGGCCCATGCGGCAGACCGCTTTCCCGCCCAGCTTT
Organism: Acetobacter oryzifermentans; assembly: GCF_001628715.1. Classification (NCBI taxonomy): domain Bacteria; kingdom Pseudomonadati; phylum Pseudomonadota; class Alphaproteobacteria; order Acetobacterales; family Acetobacteraceae; genus Acetobacter; species Acetobacter oryzifermentans. The sequence continues at coordinate 1,425,431 of NZ_CP011120.1, forward strand.
CAGGCGGAATGAAGATGCGTGTCTCTATTGCGCGGGCGTTGGTCACACGCCCGAACCTGCTTTTAATGGATGAGCCCTTTGGCGCTTTGGATGAACTCACCCGTAATCGGCTGGATGAAGACATGGCCACATTATGCGCCAAGGATGATCTTACCCTGTTGTTTGTAACGCATTCTTTGTACGAGGCCGCTTTTCTTTCTACCCGTGTTATGGTTATGGCGGCGCATCCGGGGCGTATATTTGCCGAATATAAAATTGATCCTGCTATCCCCAGAAATGAGGATTTTCGCTTAAGCGATACCTTTGCCATGATCTGCCAAGATCTCAGCAAACTGCTTATCGAAGCTTCTCACTCCTCCCTTCTTGCAGAGGTGGCCTAGCCTATGCCCGCCCGCCTGATATCCATTTTTGCGCCTCTTGCTGTTGGCATTCTGTTTCTGCTGTTGTGGCAGGGTGTCTGTTATTTTTGGCATATTCCGCCTTACCTTATGCCTGCGCCATCTGATATCGCACACTCTCTGGCCAGCAATATTGGCACCTTGTGCCATGCGTTGTACAGCACGCTTACGGTAACATTGGTGGCGCTTTTGGTTTCTGTGGTTTTAGGTGTTTTGGTTGCTTTTGTACTGGTGCAACATCCGCTAATCGAACGCAGCCTGATGCCCTATGTGGTGCTTATGCAGGTAACGCCTGTAGTAGCCCTTGCCCCGTTGATTATCATTTTAGTGAAAACAACATTTCTGGCTCTTGTTATCTGCGCCACGTTGATTGCCATTTTTCCTATTATTTCCAATACCTTGCAGGGCCTTAAAAGTGTTGATCCGGGGCTGGCGGCGTTTTTCCGTATGCATAAAGCCTCGCGCCTTAAAACGCTTTTGCGCCTGCAAATACCCAGCGCTTTGCCCATGTTTATGGCGGGCTTGCAAATTTCCAGCGGTTTGGCTCTTGTTGGCGCTGTAGTGGCAGAGTTTGTGGCTGGCACAGGGGGAAACAGTGCCGGTTTGGCCTACGAAATTTTGCAGGCTGGTTTTCAGATGGATATTCCGCGTATGTTTGCTGCGCTGTTCATGATCACCCTTACTGGTCTTGCGCTCTATATGGCTACCAGTAGCATCAAAAAACTGGTGTTATATAATCGCGTTCAGCATTGAAAATTGACTTTGTTACCAGCGCAATTTTGTTGACCACTCGAAATATATTCATCTATACTATAGAAAGTGAGTAGAAGCGGTCGGAATAGAAATATTCTGGGCATTGCTCCACCATGTTGGTCTTATTCAGCATGGGGGAAGCTTTGGCCGCTAGATACTATGCTTTCCCACATGCTGGTTAGTGCCAACTGCTACGCCCTACAGGCCAGTTTGCAATTTGTGTGTGAGAAACGCCATGACCCTAAACACCAAAACCACTCCAAATTACTCTATGGAGGAGCTTAAGCGCGAGGCTACTATTGGCAGTATGGGCACAACCTCTGCCCGATCCATCCCGGTGATTGATTTTTCAGATTACGAGAACAGGCGTAGCCAGATTGCAGATGATCTGTGGAATGCCGCTACAAAAGATGGTTTTTTTCAGGTTATCAATCACGGTATTTCATTGGAAGATATTGATAATGCCTTTGCAGAAGCAAAAAGATTTTTTGCTCTTCCCATGTCAGAAAAAGAGGTTTTCAAAAAGAAACCAACCGTGAATGCTGGCTGGGAATATTGCTCTCAGGTACGGCCTTCCACGGGTACGCCAGATAACAAGGAATCTTACCAGATTACTTTGCCGGAAATGGATAATCTGTGGCCTGATGAAGAAGTTCTTCCCGGATTTCAGGAAAAACTTCTGCAATTTGAGGAAGATAACTGGCAACTTGCCATGAAAATACTTTCCTGTTTTGCTGAAAAGCTTGGGTTTAAAACAGATTTTTTTGCAGAGTGCTGTAAAAGATCTTCTCCGGGGTATCAGTGTACCTTACGTCTTATCCATTACATGAGCATGGAAAACGCCAAACCGGAAGATTTCAAGCAATGGCGTGCCGGTGCCCATTCAGATTTCGACTGTCTCACGCTTTTGCATCTGCGCGAAGGTGAAGGCGGCTTGCAGCTTTGCCCAGGTAACGAAATTTCATCCAATGCATGGACAGAAGTTACACCCGTAGCAGGTGCCGTTACCTGCAATATTGGCGATATGTTGATGCGTTGGAGCGATGATAAGCTTAAGTCCACCCTCCACCGTGTGCGTATGCCGCAGCCGGGTGAATATCTTGGCCCACGCTTGTCTGTTCCATTTTTCTGCCAGGCAAACCGGGAGGCTGTGATTGAAGGGCCAGAAGGTAAATATCCCCCTATCACAGCGGAAGACTACATTTACCAACGCTTACATGCCAACTTTGTGCAAAAACACAAGTAAAGGATGAATATGGGGGAAGTTTAACTTCCCTCATACAGTTTTTTCGCCAGCCGGTTATGCTGTTCTATGACGGTATGCACATCCAGCTTTGTGAAATGTCCGCCCTGTATTAGCACCTTGCCATTAACCATGCTAAAGGCAACGGAAGATGGTGTGCAAAATACCAAAGCAGCTACAGGGTCACTTAATGCGCCAGTGTATTCCAGCTTGCGCATATCAAATGCAATAATATCGGCTGCTTTTCCTACTGCTAATTGGCCAATATCTGTGCGGCCCAGAACTTTGGCCCCTCCGCGCGTAGCTAAAGCCAACACATCACGCGCTTTAAGCATGATGGCCTGTTCATTCTGCGCAGATAATAGGCGAGAAACCAGCATAGCCTGTCGGGCTTCTGCCAGAATGCTCGCACCATCATTAGAGGCAGATCCATCAACCCCCAGCCCTACCGGAACACCATGCTGCTGCATGTTCCAAACAGGGGCAATGCCAGATGCCAAACGCATGTTAGAACAGGGGCAATGGGCTATTCCCGTACCCGTTTGGCCAAAGCGAGCCATGCCTGCGGTGTCTAGTTTAACGCAATGGGCATGCCAGACATCGGCCCCAACCCAACCAACATCTTCTGCATATTCTGCTGGTGTTTGGCCAAAGCGTTCCTTGCTGTAAGCGACATCATGCTCATTTTCGGCCAGATGCGTGTGCAGCCGCGTGCCTGTGGTGCGGGCCAGTTCTGCCATATCACGCATAAGCTCTGGGCTGACAGAAAAAGGCGAGCACGGCGCACCTCCTACAGTTAGCATCGCCAGAGGCTCTGGGTCATGGTACGTTTCAATCACGCGCAACGTATCATGCAAAATATCGGCTTCTTTTTCTACCAAACTATCCGGTGGTAGCCCTCCTGCGCTTTCTCCAACACTCATGCTGCCACGGCAGGCATGAAAGCGCATGCCCATTTCAAGCCCAGCCTCAATTTCATCATCAAGGCGGCATCCATTGGGGAAAAGGTAGAGATGATCACTGGTTGTCGTGCAGCCAGACATCAACAGTTCCGCCATAGCTGTGCGGGTGGAGGCTTTTACCATTTCTGGCGTTAAGCGTGCCCAAATGGGGTAAAGTGTTTGCAGCCACTGGAAAAGCGATGCGTCCTGAGCTTGCGGAATAACCCGCGTTAAGGACTGATACATGTGGTGGTGCGTGTTTACCATGCCGGGCATGACCACATGGCCAGACATATCAAGCACGTCATCTGCTGGGGGATGCGGGTCTTCCATACCACCAAGGGCGACAATCTGCCGCCCTTCTATCGCGATCCATCCGTTTTTCAATTCTTGCCTGGCATCATCCATTGTGACGAGGCAGAGGGCATTTTTCAGCAAGTATCGACGTGACATGGTAAAAACACCTAGCCCCTCCCTTTGTAGTCAAAGAGAGGGGCGTTAAGTTTGTTTCAGGACGGCATTAGAAAGAGGTAGAAATTGTGCCTGTCATGGAGAAACGTGGTTCCACCATAAAGGTGTTGCCGTAACCAGTATATGCTGCGGAACTACCGCTATAAACCGTGCCGGAATCATGCTTACTGTAAACAGCGCCCATGGCGCCTGTGCGCACAATAGAACCCGTAAGGTTGGTGAAGTTCAACCGGAATGTGGGAGACTTCACAAAGCCAAATGGTTTGAAGTGATACCCAACCGTCAGGCTGTTGGTCACGTAACCCGGTATTCTCTGGTCTCCGGCAACGCTCACGGATTGCGGGCCGGTGTAATGCACGGAACCATTGGCAAAGAAGCCTTTATACTTATAGGTCAAACCAAAGTTAGCCATAACCCGTGGCGCCATAATGGCCTGCGTGCCCTTGGAATGCAGCATGATGTTCTGGTAAGGATCGAACACGTTGCTATCCTGCGTGGCGTGCAGATACTCCACAGAAGCATAGGGGCTGAAACCGTGGATTTCACGCCCGGCAATCATGAAGTCCAGCCCGCGCATGGTCTGGCTGCCAATGGAGAACGGGCGGTAGTTATTCATACCCAAATACTGGTCAACCACACGGTTGGTAACGTTGTAGTTGAAGAATGACAGATCCATCATCATGTAGCGGTTGTGGTAGCGATACCCCAGTTCTTCTTTGATGGAATACTGGTTTTTCAGGATAGGCACATTTGTGTACAGCCAGCCCATATCGTTTTCTGTCGGCTGGCGGTAATCCCCTTCCGCATTCACATAGATCTGGTTCTGATCGTTAATGTTGTAGCTGATGGAAAGCTGCGGCAATGGCGCCGTGCTATTGCGCCCTTGGCTTCCGTAGTAATCCTTATTCCATGCGTTGGACATAACAAACTTGAAGCCGCCGTTAATCAGCAGTTTGTCGTGCAGATACTTGGCTGTGTCCTGAATGAACAGCGAATGGATTTCATACCCAGCAACCTGCCGATCGCCTTTATCAATACGATACTGAGACCAGTTCGGGCTGGGGGCACCGCCCGCAGGCATAGCAAAGCTGGTAGGATAGCTACGGTCTGACTGGCTGTTGTTATACCAGTAACCGAAGGTCAGGTGGTTGTGCCTATCAATATCGTAACTGAGGGATGCCGTAGCCCCCACGACCCGGTCACCATGCTCCTGAAAGTAACCGATTGTGTTCTGCATATCACCCGCAGCATTCGCTTCCGCGCCATTGGGTTTGGCGCTCCAGCCCTGCCCGTAGGTGAGGTATGGGTGCAGATCAAACGAGAGCTTGTCTGTAATAACGGTGTGGATCGGTGCACTCAGGAAAATCTGGTTCCAGTGGTCAGCATTGTTCTTCCAATAGTTTGCATTCCCCGGATGGGATGAACGATCCCACCCCTGCCCCGTGTGCTTATACAGCATGAACTGATCTTCTGTGGGGTAGTTATCAATGGTCCAGTCAGCCGAGTTCCATGAGATAAACAGGTTGGCGTTGGAACCGTTTTCCCAATCCTTGCGTGCGCCAAAATCAATATGCTTACGCTCGTTAATGCCAGAACCCATCCAGCTACGTGCATGTGTGTTGGAGAAGGAAAAGTAGCCTCGGATACCGCTATTGCCGATATCACCGGAATCAAGGCGAATAAATTCGCGCGAGAGATTGTTGGTGCCGTAAGAAAAATCCGTCATACCGCCAAATTTATGTGACGCGACATGGGATTTGGAGTTCATTACCCCACCAGCGGCAGACATAACCGGCAGATCACGCGCGGCACTGCCGGGGGTGATGCTAACTTCATCTACGTTTTCTGAATCAATAATTTCTGCCAGATATTTTGCCTGCCCGGCAGAAATGCCATCTACCATAATGGCCATATCACGGTCTGTCAGGCCGCGTGTCTGCACCTGTCCGCCCTGCATGCCCGATGTATCTGGGGTGGTAACGTTCACGCTTGGCAGGTTTTTAACCAGATCCAGCGCTGTGGAAACGGGGCTGCGCATATCAATATATTCTTTGGTAACTGTCTGCACCGCATGAGGGGCTGTTTCAAGCCGCATCATGCCGCCACCGCCATTGCGTTTGCGGCGTGTGGACCCCACCGAGATTTCTTCTGCCCCATGTGCCTCAATTGCTTTTGTGGAGCGTGGGCGTGCATGCGCTGCGGAAGTCGTTGAAGATGCCCGTGTAAGCTGGGATGATTTTTTGGCTGCCGTAGCCGTTTGTGCCTGAGCCGTAGAAAGGCTGGCGCAAAATCCAACAGCACTGACAAGGCAGGACAATGTTGCAAGATGTTGGCGGTATGTCAGTCGGGACAAAACTGGGCGGGACGGCGCAATAATCCGAAAGGACATGAGAAAATTCCTCAGCAGGGAAGCTTAACAATGATGCAGAAACAGGAGGTCAGTTTATTCAAATTGACCTGTGTAGAAGCCGTAATTTGAAAATCGGCAGAGATCTTTGAGTAAGCTTCCAACATGAGATTAAGGCTCCGGGCAGCGGGCGGATAAAACGATACGATATCGATATATATAGGTATATAAGTGATCGCACAAAAACAAAAAAAGCATTTTCTTATTGCCGTTTTAAGAGCGCTATCTGATCTGAATTTGGCAATGCAACATTGCTTTTTTTGCTTTTGAGAGAACAGAAAAAACCTGCGTATAATTTGTTTCGCCCTTGATATGGCGCAAGAAGTAACGTTTTTTATTGACCTCCTAACCCTAGAGGCCTGCATGCAAATCCTGCCCAATGTTCCATGTGTTGCAGATGCGTCCGGGAAAAGGGCAGTACAACGGTGTGATTTTTTAGGTCACATTCCTTTTTCAGATACATCAGAGGGCTTGTTCCGCTCCTATCTTTCTCCTGCCTATATGGCGAGCGTAAAGCAGGTACGCACATGGATGGAAGAAGCCGGTATGCACTGCCGGATAGATGCCGCAGGTAATCTGATTGGCCGCTATGAGGCCCTTACCCCTAACGCTCCTGCCCTGCTTATTGGTTCTCATCTTGATAGTGTAAAAAACGCAGGCAAGTATGATGGCACATTAGGCGTTATTTTGGGCATAGAGGCCATTGCGCGCTTTCATGCACAGCAAAAGCGCTTTCCCTTCGCCATAGAAATTATTGGGTTTGGAGATGAAGAAGGCTCGCGCTTTCCGGTTTCCATGCTGACATCTCGCGCTGTGGCGGGCTCTTTGGACACGTTGCCAGACGTACAGGATACTCAAGGCACCAGCATCCAGCAGGCGCTTCAGGAAAGAGGGCTAGATCCCGCATGCTATCTGGAAGCCGCTTATAAGCCTTCTCAGGTTCTCGCGTATTTTGAAGCGCATATAGAACAAGGCCCTGTTCTGGAAAGTACGGGCCATGCGGTAGGCTTGGTAACATCTATTGCCGCGCAATATCGGTTTAAGGTGACGATGAAAGGCATGGCCGGGCATGCAGGCACATTGCCCATGCATTTGCGCCAAGATGCTCTGGCCGCAGCCGCAGAAGCGATTTGCTGTATAGAAAAAATTGCGCAATCCGGCCCGAATGATCTGGTGGCAACCGTAGGGCAGATGAGCGTAAAGCCAGGTGCCCCCAATATTGTACCCGGCTGGGTGGAATTTAGTATTGATGTGCGGGCTGGCACGGAAGATGTGCGCAACACAGCCGCAGAAACACTCACTCATGCTTTGCAGGAAATCAGCCAAAAACGCGGCGTGGAGATGCAACTTACCCTCCAGCATGATCTTTCCGCCACACAGTGTAACCCGCAACTTAGCAACATTCTTGCCGCATCCATCCACACAGTAACGGGCCAAACGGCTTATCCACTTGTAAGCGGTGCTGGGCATGATGCCATGATTATGGCGGCACTGGCCCCTGTATGTATGCTGTTTATTCGTTGTGAAAAAGGCATAAGCCACAACCCAGCCGAAGCTGTGCAGGATCAGGATGTAGAAACGGCTTTACGTGTCATGTGCGATTTCATCCAGAATATTCCATCAGAAAAAGCCATCTAACCATGGAGCAAACCCGTATGATTCCACCAATGTTTAAGCAGATAGATCCGCCCCAACGGTTTCTGATGGGCCCCGGCCCTATTAATGCGCACCCTCGTGTTTTGCGTGCCATGTCTGCCGATATGCTGGGGCAGTTTGACCCAGAAATGACAGAATACATGAATGAAACCATGGCGCTGTACCGCCAGGTATTCATGACACAGAACCAATGGACATTTCTGGTAGATGGTACGGCCCGCGCCGGGATTGAGGCAGCCCTTGTTTCCTTGGTGGAACCGGGTGCAAAAATTCTTATTGTGCGTGCCGGGCGCTTTGGCTTGCTGCTTTCTGAAATTGCCGAACGGGTTGGAGCAGAAATCTGCACGCTGGATCTGCCGTGGGGTGAAGTAGCCTCGCTGGCGCAGATAGAAGTAGCATTGCAGGAACATAAGCCACAGGTTTTGGCCTGTATTCATGGTGATACCTCCACTACAATGGCGCAGCCTTTGGATGGTGTTGGAGCATTGTGCAAAAAATACAATGTTCTTTCCTATGCCGATGTAACGGCCACGCTGGGTGGCGTGCCTGTTTGCACGGATCGGTGGGGGATTGATGTGGTATCTGGCGGTTTGCAGAAATGTATGGGTGGGCCGCCGGGTTCTGCTCCCATTACTATTTCGGATCGGGCTGCTGAACATATTATGACCCGCCGACATGTAGAGGCCGGTATCCGCAATGCAAGCCTTACGGATGGGCAACGGCCACGTATTCCATCCAATTACTTCGATCTGGCTATGGTGATGGATTACTGGTCTGAGAAGCGGCTGAACCACCATACCGAAGCAACCACCATGTTATATGGCGCCAGAGAGGCTGCCTGTATTGTGCTGGAAGAAGGGCTGGAAAACCGTTTTGCCCGCCACAAAATGGCCAGCACGGCGCTTATTGCAGGCCTACGTGCTATGGGTCTCACCATTTTTGGTGATGATGCCTATCGTATGGCCAACGTAACGGGGGTATGGATTCCGGCCAGCGTGGATGGAGATAAAGTCCGACTGCGTATGCGTGAAGATTTTGGCATTGAAATTGGCACGGCTTTTGGCCCGCTAACGGGCAAAATTTGGCGTATTGGCACCATGGGTTACAATGCCGTTAAACACAAAGTGTTGCTGACATTGGGCGCATTGGAAGCGGCTTTAGCCGCCGAAGGGTTTAAGCCACCGCGCGGGGCTGCTGTGGATGCCGCCCTGGCATCTTGGCCGTAACCAGTGGGGGATGCGTAATGGAACTAAATAATCCAGAAACACTCCGGCAGGTTGAAGCATGTTCAGACCGTTACGAACGTGCTCTGGCCGAAAATGATGTGGAAGTTCTGGATGATCTGTTCTGGAATGGCCCGGAAGTGGTGCGCTATGGCGTGGGAGAAAACCTGTATGGAGCGGAAGAAGTAGCAGCTTTTCGCCGCTCCAGAAAAGGAGGAAGTCCCCCACGCCGTAACTTGCGGCGCACCATTACCGCTATTGGCACTGAAAGCGCTGTTGTCAGTCTGGAGTTTCAGCGTGAAGGCTCAGACCGAACCGGTCGGCAAATGCAAACATGGATCCGGACAGACAATGGATGGAAAATTCTGGCAGCACATGTCTCGCTCATGGCAGCTCGCCCAGAAACCGAAAGCCCTGCTTTATAAGGAAATAGGCCCATGACCGCCCCTTCCTCTAATCAGGAAAATCTTGTTCGCGCACGCGCTGCAGCCATAGGGCTTGATCTTTCTCCCTCATGCTTACCGGGAGTGATAAGCAATTCCGCCCTTTTGGCGCACTATGCCAAACTGGTTGAACAGCACACCCTGCCCGATACGTGTGAACCAGCATACGAGTACATTCCATGACCCATTTTTCCAGCGCGCTTGCCATTGCGGAGGCTATTCGCTCTGGTAAAAAAAGTGCAGTTTCCACTATCCAGGAAACATTAAATACGTTGCGTACACAGGATAACGATATCCGATGTGTGACGCATATTTTTGCAGATAAGGCTTTGCAGCAGGCTCATAAAATAGATGCCATGCGGCAGGCGGGCCAAACCTTACCCCCTTTGGCGGGGGTACCGTTTGGCGTAAAAGATTTGTTTGATATTGCAGGTCATGTCACTACGGCAGGCTCTATTGTGCTGCGCAATACACCGCCAGCGCAAAAAGATGCCGCCATTGTGCAGCGGCTTAAAGCTGCGGGGGCTATTCCCGTGGCAACATTGAACATGGATGAATTTGCTTACGGGTTTGCAACCGTAAACGCACATTATGGCACCACCCATAACCCGCATGATCTGGCCCGTATGGCTGGCGGGTCCTCCGGTGGGTCTGCTGCGGCTGTTGCTGCGGGTTTTCTACCTTTTGCCCTTGGGTCTGATACCAACGGGTCTATTCGTATTCCGGCATCATTATGCGGTGTATGGGGGATAAAGCCCACTTTTGGCCGCCTACCCCGTGCTGGTGCCTATCCGTTTTCTGCCAGTTTGGATGTGGTGGGGAGTTTTGCATCCTCTCTGGATGATCTGATTACAACATTTTACGTGATGGATGGCAGCATTCCAGCGCCCGAACCGGCCGTCGATACACTTCGGATTTCCAGATTGGGAGGATGGTTTGCATCTAATCTATCCCCTACCCTTGTGGCTGCACTGAACCGTGTTTGCGCCAGCCTGAAAAATTCTAGCACTGTTGATTTGCCGGAAGTAGCAAGCGCACGTGCAGCATCCTTTTTGATAACAGCGGCGGAAGGTGGAAACCTGCATCTGCCCCGCCTGCGCAAACAGGCTGAAGAGTATGATCCCGCTACGCGAGACCGCTTGATTGCTGGAGCCTTGTTGCCATCATCCACTTATTTGCAGGCACAGCGGTTTAGAAACTGGTTCCGGCAGAAAATCCACGAGATATTCCAGAAAACAGATGTTCTCATAGCGCCAACGGTTATGGGAGAAGCCCCTTTGCTGGATGAGCCAACCATTATGGTGGATGGCAAACTCGTGTCTGCCCGGGCCAATCTAGGCTTGTTTACACAGCCTTTAAGCTTGCCGGGCTTGCCCGTGTTGTGTTTGCCGTTGAAAAATACAGGCTCTTTGCCACTTGGTTTACAGCTTGTTGCGGCTCCGGGGCAGGAAGCCGCGCTGTTTAGTGTTGCGCGGGCGTTGAAGAAAAGCGGCTTGGCAGGGTGCGTACCCCTGCCAGAAAAGGAAATGGCCTGAACGTTATTGGGCTGGGTGGAGCACATGCTCCACCACTTCCGCCGCTACAAGGGCTGCAATAACTTCTGGCCGTTTATCCCTGATACCGCGCTCTCCTATGGGGCAGATGAGGGACTGTAAACGCTCTTCTTCCATGCCAAGCTGGCGGAAGCTGTGTTCAAACCGTCTGCGTTTGGTGGCAGAGCCAATAAGTCCTATATAAGACAGATCATTCCGCAAAAGAGCAGATTCTATAATCAGCGCATCCAACGTGTGGCTGGGGGTAAGCACCAGCACGCCGGATTTAGCCGGTGTGGCGTGCAATATTGGCTCCCATTGGTCTGTTATGCATGTTTCTACACCAGCGGGAACATTGCCAAACTCCTGCGCTCTGGGGTCCACCCATGTTAACTTCAAAGGTAATGGTGCCAACGCATAAGCCAAGGCGCGGCCCACATGGCCAGCCCCAAACATAAGTAAAACTGGGCGTAATTTCCGCTCTTGCTGTATGTTGTTTTCCAGCTCCCGCACAATGTCTGGCGTTACACGCTCTAACCGCACACGGGCCCAACCTCCGCAGCATTGGTTGGTATTTTGCCCACCCAGAATAAATTCATGCTCACGCAGCTTTTCATGTTGGCACAGCATTTGGCGCGCCTGTAATACGCATTCATGTTCTAACGCGCCGCCCCCCACTGTTCCGGCCAGAAAAGAGGTGCCGACCAGCATAAAAGCACCTGTCTCCCGCGGGGTAGAACCTTTGGCTTCTATAACGCGCACAAGAATGAGCTGTTCTGGATGGTGGTGCCAGTGTTGGAGAACCCTTGCAACCTCTCGCATCATCAGCTCCTATTCGTGAGATATTTCCTTTTGGTTTTTAAGCCGTTCTACTGCGCGTAAAATCTGTTCTGGCGTGGCAGGCGCATCTAGCTGAGGGCAGATACGGTAATCCGCAATGCTCGCTATGGCGTCTGATATGGCATGCAATACAGCCAGCCCATGCACAAAAGGGGGTTCCCCCACAGCTTTGGAACGGAAGATGGTTTCTTCCCGGTTCGGGGAATTCTCTAGCAATTTCACATTAAAAATCGGGGGTCTGTCTGAACAAGCTGGAATTTTATAGGTGCTGGGAGCGTGCGTGCGCAGCCGACCCGTTTGATCCCATACCAGCTCTTCCATTGTCAGCCACCCTGCCCCTTGGATAAAGCCCCCTTCTATCTGGCCAATATCCAGAACCGGGTTTAGAGATTGCCCCGCATCGTGCAGAATATCTACGCGTTCCATACGGTTTTCACCAGTTAGCAGGTCAACCGCAACTTCCGCACATGCGGCACCATAGGCAAAATAGTAAAATGGGTGGCCACGGCCTGTTTTCGGGTCCCACGAAATTTTGGGTGTTTTGTAAAACCCGGATGAGGAGAGCGAAACACGGGCCATGTAGGCGGCTTTCACCACATCCACAAACGGAATGCAGCTTTCCCCTACTTGTACGCCGTTGCTTCCAAAGTGCACAGCACTTTCTGGCACCTGCCAGTGTGTGGCAGCAAAGCTGATAAGCCGACCTTTGATCTTGCTGATAGCGTCCAGAACAGCCATGCCATTCAGATCCGCTCCGCTAGATGCCGCTGTGGCAGACGTATTGGGCACCTTGCCTGTGGTTGTGGCGGTAATGCGCACGCGGTTTTCGGGTAGGCCAAATTCCCGCATGGCAATTTGCACCATTTTGGTATGCAATCCCTGCCCCATTTCTGTACCGCCGTGGTTCACTTGTACGGAGCCATCGGTATAGACATGCACCAGAGCGCCTGCCTGATTGAAATGCGTGGCGGTAAAGGAAATACCAAATTTAACAGGTGTAAGTGCTATGCCCCGGCGAATGTATTTGCTGGTGTGGTTAAAGGCGTGAATTTTCTTACGGCGTTTGCGGTAATCACACTCCTCGGCCAATTGTTCCATGATTTCGCGGGAAATGGAATCTTCCACGGTCATGAAATACGGTGTGATGTTCCTATCTTGCGTGCCGTATGTGTTGCGCAAACGCACATCCAGCGGGTCTAGCCCTGTGGCAAAAGCAATTTCCTCCACAACACGTTCAGCCGCGGCAATGCCTTGCGGCCCACCAAAGCCTCGGAATGCCGTGTTGGATTGGGTATTGGTACGAAATGGTTCTGACCGCAGCCTTACATCCGGGTAATAATAGGAATTATCTGCATGAAACAATGCTCTGTCCGTGACAGGGCCAGATAGATCAGCAGACCATCCGCACCGTGCGGCCAGCAGCATATCAACACCCTGAATATGCCCTTGCGCATCAAAGCCGACATCATAATCAATGACAAAGTCATGCCGCTTGCCTGTCATGATCATATCATCATCACGGTCAAGACGGCATTTAGCGGGACGTTGGGTGATTTCCGCGGCCAGAGCAGCCAGACAGGCTGGAGCGTTTGCCTGTGTTTCCTTCCCCCCAAAGCCACCGCCCATGCGGCGCACTTCTACGGTTACCAAATTGCTGGGGCGGTTAAGAACGTGTGCCACCATGTGCTGGGTTTCTGTGGGGTGTTGTGTAGAGGAGCATATGCGTATCTCTCCCTCTTCGCCCGGCGTAGCCAGTGCGGCTTGGCCTTCCAGATAAAACTGCTCCTGCCCCCCAACCGTAATGCGCCCGGAAAGCCGTTTAGGAGCTTTTTCCAAGGCATTTGCTGCATTGCCGCGCACCATTTCTAACGGACGGCACACCATAGAACCGCCTTTTTGGCGGGCTTCTTCAATGGAGAGAACGGCAGGCAGATCCTCATAAACAATTTTTGCCAGACGCGCAGCTTTGCGGGCGGCCAGGCGTGTTTCGGCCACGACGGCAAAAATGGGCTGCCCGTAATAGAAAACCTCATCTTTGGCCAAAAGAGGTTCGTCCCCCGCGCCTACAGGGCTGATCTGGTTTTCCCCCAACACATCTTGGGCCGTCAGAACGTATAAAACGCCCGGAAAATTTTTAACGTGTTCCAGATCTATAGAAACAATGCGTGCATGTGCCTTGGTGCTTAAACCGGGCACCACATGCACAACATTTGCGGGGGTCGGAATATCATCAATATACGTTGCCTTGCCGGAAACGTGCAGCCGCCCACTTTCATGCTTCAGGCTTTGCGTTGCCCCACCGGGAACAATTTTCTGCTCGCTTTTATGGTTTTTAAGCATGGGAAATTTCTCTCCAACCTTCCAGGCAGATAGGTTGACTGCTTCCTTGTGGTGCTGTTTCTTCAAAAAAGCGCGTTAACAGGTTGGCGGATACTGTAGAGCGATACCACGCACTGCTGCGCATATCCGTTAAGGGTGTAAAATCATCCAATATGGCCGTGCGAGCAGCTTCCAACGCTACAATATCCCACTTCTGGCCGACCAAAGCCTTTTCCGCTTTCTTGGCGCGGCAGGGAATGCCCGCCATTCCGCCAAAAGCCAGACGAGCCTCTGTAATGTGGCCATCCGTATCTACACAAAGCGCAAAGGCTGCCATAATTGCAGAAATGTCCTGATCAAACCGTTTGGAAACCTTATAGGCCCGCATAACAGTTTGAGCAGATTGATCTGGTATAAACACGCCTTCTATGAATTCGGCTGGACGGCGATCCTGTTTTCCGTATTCCAGAAAATAGTTTTCAAGCGGAATCTGCCGTCGTGTATTGCCTTGCCGTAAATGCAGCACGGCTCCGGCAGCTATAAACAATGGTGGCCCATCCCCAATGGGTGAGGCATTGCCTATATTGCCGCAAACAGTGGCAGCGTTTCTTACCTGCGTGGAACCAATACGTTTTATGGTTTCCAGTGCATCGGGCAGATGGGTTGCCAAGGCAGGAAGGGCCTGCGTGTATGTTACGGACGCACCTATCCACAAACCACCATCACGTTGTTCTAGTTTATGCAGATCCTTGGCGGATTTTACGGAAACAACATGTGGCAGGTCTTGCAAATGCTTGGTCACCCACAAGCCAACATCTGTGGCGCCAGCAACCAGAGTGGCTGTAGGGTTTTCCCGATAAACGGCTGCAAGCGCATCGGAATTGGCTGGCAAAGTGATGCGGCCTTGGGTGTTTTGAATATCTACACTGCTGCCATCCTGTAAGGCAGAAAGGCGCAGAATGATGTCTTGTTTTTCCTTATCAAAACGGTTGCCCTGTTGCTGCATGGTGTGGCGTGCCTGCTGCATGGCGCGTATAATAGGTGCATAGCCGGTGCAACGGCATAAATTGCCCGCAAGGGCTGTGTTGATGGCTTTAGGATCATCTCCCCCGCCATTTTGTACATAAGCCACCATGGACATCACAAAGCCCGGTGTACAAAACCCGCATTGAGACCCATGCAAGTCCACCATAGCCTGTTGCACGGGGTGCAGGGAGCCATCCGGGTTTTGCAAATACTCAACTGTAAAAAGCTGTGCGCCATCCAACATCCATAAAAACTGGATGCAGGCATTTACGCTGCGCCATGTGAGCTGGCCGTTTTCAAGGCGCACAACCATAACCGTGCAGGCACCGCAATCGCCCTCATTACACCCTTCCTTGGTGCCAGTTTGGCTTTTCTGGTCACGCAGCCAGTCCAATACTGTGTGAGTGGGAGAAAGATCAGACACTTCGTGCAAGGTCTGACCCAGATAAAACCTTATATGGTGTCGCATTTTTTGATCTCTGTAGAAGACGCAGTGGTCAGGATTTATCTGGAACAGGATTTTGGGCGACGTGGCCCAAGCTTATCTTCTGATATCACAACAACGTTCTTCCACATTTCTGGGTGGGTGGTGGCTGGTTGTGGGGCGGCTTCTTTTTCTTCCACAACAGCGCCATGCGTGCCGTGGTTGAAGATTAAATGCAGGATAATGGCGGACATGGCCCCAAGCGTGATGCCACTGCCAAAGATGATCTGAGCCCATGCGGGAAAGTGATCTGCAATGTGGGGCTGTGCTGTAGCAAGCATGCCCAAGCCAACGCTGGTGCCAACAATAATGCCGTTGTTTTGGTTATCAAAATCCACCTGCGCCAAGGTTTGGATACCCACCACGGCAACTGCTGCAAACATGGCCAAAGCTGCGCCCCCCAGAACAGGCAGCGGCACGCAGGCCATAAGCACGGCCAGTTTAGGCAAGCAGCCCATAATCATCATGATAAGGGCTGCGGCAGCCACAACCCACCGGCTTTTTACGCCTGTAAGCCGCACCAGGCCCACGTTTTCAGCAAAGCAGGTGTAGGGAAAGGAATTGAAAATACCCCCCAGCATTGTAGCGGCCCCATCTGCCCGAATGGCGCGAGTGATATCACGCGGAGTGATCTTTTTGTCCACAATAGCACCAGTGGCAAACACATCTCCCGTTGTTTCCAGCATGGAAATCATCATTACGATAATCAGGGAAAGAATGGGTACGATATGAAAACTGGGCATGCCAAAATATAGCGGGCGCACAATGGTTAAGAGTGGTGCGGATGACACATCTCCAAAATGTGCATCTCCCAAAATCCATGCAACCAGCGTGCCCATAATCAGGCCAACCAGCACAGCAATGGTGCCCAGAAAACCCTTGAAGAAACGTTGAACAGCCAGAATGCACAGCAGCGTGCCCAAGCCATACGCCACATTACGCATGCTGACAGGGTTTTGCATGGTGCCCGTGCCTTGGCCATTAACAATATCATTGGCCGCCACAGGCAACAGAGCCAACCCAATAACCAGAATGACAGACCCGGTGACAACAGGCGGAAAAAAACGGATCAATCGTGAGAAAAATGGCGCCATAAAATAGGAAAAAATACCCGCAACAATAACAGCACCAAAAATCTGATGCAGCCCTTCAATGCCACCCCCGGCAGCCATGCCAATGGCGATCATGGGGGTAACGGAAACAAACGTAACCCCTTGTAACAGAGGAAGTTTGACACCCAGAGGCCCAATACCCACGGCCTGAATAAGCGAGGCAATGCCGCAGGTGAAAAGATCGGCTTCAATAAGGTGTTCCAAGGCATCGTGCGAAAGCCCAAGAGCACTGGCAAGCAGAATAGGTACAATTACAGATGCAGCATAAAATGTGAGCACGTGCTGCAATCCATAAACACCCAACTGCCAGAAAGGCAGGAATTCATCTACAGGATGAACCGCTTGCGGAACGTTTCTGGCAGCTTTCATCTGTTAGCTTCCCCTGTAAGTAGAATAACCATAAGGTGCAGCAAGCAGCGGCACATGGGCGTGCATGGCTTCACCCAATCCAAAAACAATTGGCACGATATCCAGAAAAAGAGGTTCTGGCAGATTCATGCCCTGTTGCTGAAAATAGGTGCCGATTTCAAACTCCAGCCGATACTGACCGGGTTTGAGTTCAAGATTTCTGAGTTCTGCACAGCGGCCATCGGCATTTGTTACCCCTGTAAACACAAGAGTATCACCGGCAAAAAGGCGGATTTGCACAGCACTGGCCGGCTGGCCAGAAACTGTATTAAGCACATGTGTGGAAAGAGAGCTCATGCCTGCACCTTATCCTGTAATCTTAAGGCCGCTATTGCATCAATCTGCTTTAGCGCTTCTGCAAGCTCTATTGTAAAGGAGCTTGTCAGACGTTGTTCCAAGGCTTCCAGAATAATGGCTTTGGTGGCTTTGCGGACACAAATAACAAACGGCATGCCAAATTTTTTGTGGTAAGCGTCATTCAGCTCACGGAGTTGCTTGTATTCGGTGGGAGAAAGCCGATCTAACCCGGCGCTCCCCTGCTCCTGCGTTGATTCAGCACTTAAGTCCGGATCTATGCCCATACGGTGGCCAAGTTCTGGGTGGGCACGCACCAACGCCAGTTTTTGGCTTTCCGGAGCCTGTTGCACGGCTTGGGAAAAGACCAGTTGCATCTGCTGCAAGGAGGCAAAGGGGCGTTGCGTTACAGCCGCTTCCGCCACCCATGGAGAGTGTTCGTAAATGCTCCCAAATGTTTCAACAAACTGTGCGGGAGAGAGCGCGTTTACATCCTGCAAGCACATCATGCCGGGTGCACCTTTTGCCAATGGCGGGCTATTTCCAGACGGGTTGGTGTCCACACTCCTTCATGCTGCTGGATGTGCTGTATAAACTTGGCAACTGCCAAGGCACGTGCGGGCTTGCCTGCCAGACGGCAGTGCAGGCCAACAGACATCATGCGGCCGCCCTCTTGATACAGCATATCAAAGCAGTCTCGCAGGTAGCGGAAAAACTGTTCGCCTTCTGTAAAGCCGTTCAGGGCCGCAAACTTCATATCGTTCACGTCCAGCGTGTAAGGCACAATAAGCTGTGGCCTGCCGTGTGTTCTCTCATAATACGGAAGATCATCTGCATATGAATCCGCATCGTAAACAAAGCCACCTTCTTCAGCCACAAGGCGGGCTGTGTTCGGGCTTGTGCGGCCCTGATACCACCCAAGCGGACGTTCACCCGTAACTTGCGTATGTAGCTTTATGGCTTGTTGAATATGCTCACGCTCAACATCTTCAGGCATATGCTGATAATCAATCCAGCGCAGGCCATGAGAGGCAATTTCCCACCCGCTTTTTTGCATGGCAGCAACGGCTATGGGGTTGCGTGCCATAGCTGTTGCCACACCAAACACGGTGGGTTTGATGCCCGTCTGTTCGAACAACCGATGTAAGCGCCAGAACCCCGCGCGGCTACCGTATTCATACAAACTTTCCATCTGCATGCAGCGTTCGCCTACGATAGATGTTGTGCCGATCATTTCCGAAAGGAACGCCTCAGACCCTTTATCTCCATGTAGGACAGAGTTTTCGGCACCTTCTTCGTAATTCACCACAAACTGCACGGCTATACGGGCAGCGTTGGGCCAGCGTGGATCCGGCGGGCAAGCGCCGTATCCCACCATATCGCGCGGGTAATTCTGCATTATTTCCTTACCTTCCTGAACACATCATCACACACACTGAGGAGGTTCCAGACTAACCAATTCATCTACATTGTAATCCAGCAGGCTTTGCAGGTGTTTTTCACCATCCTGCACAAACAGATCACGCCCGATGCCGAAGGTGAGTTTTTCTACCCCAAACCGCATGGCGCTGATGGATGAGCCAGAAAGCCCCATGCTGGGTGTGGCAGAGAATGTAAAGTTATGAATGGCCGCAAGCATTGGAGCTAGTGGATCGGACGCATTGCGCGGCAAAAACTGGAAGCGTTCGCCCAGATAAGGGTGGCTGCCCAGAAGTGTGCTTTGTTCGTCTTCCGGTGGGGCAAAACAATCTCGCCAAAGGGCAATATGCGGCGCCACTTTAGCCAGTTCTGGCCGCTGGGCCAGATCAATAACAAATCCTGTGCCAATAATCAGGAAGTCAAACCGCATTTCACCATGTGGCGTGGTCACAACCACGTCTTTCCCTTCCTCCTTCACGGAAAGCCACGGAGTGCCCGTGTGGAAGGCAAAGTTTTTATGGCTCCGGCAGCGCCAGAACGTATCCTGCGGGGGCGGCTGGTTGAGATCATAAATCCGCCGCATGAAGCGCCAGCGCACCAGATCATCCAGTTCTGAAAAATAGCTAAGAAACCCAGCATTTTCCATCCAGCGGTATGGGTTTACAGATGGAATTTTTTTACGACGCAGGCACAGATCAACCTGCTTGGCGCCATGCTCCAAAGCCGTTGCCGCGTTATCAAAAGCCGAGGCCCCGGCACCAAGAACGCCAATGCGTTTGCCGCGCAGTTTTTCAAAGTCAATCTGTTCGCACGTATGGGCATAACGTGCTTTTGGCAGAGCTTTTGTAATGAAGTCTGGCACATGCCATGCGCCACCGCCTTCAATACCCGTTGCCAGCACAATTTTGCGCGCCCAAACCTGTTTTTTTACGCCACCAGCACATGCAAAAGTTAGTTTCAGCAGGTTATCCTGCCAATCAATATCTAATAGTTCGTGTTCATTTTTTACAGGCAAATCCAGAACGTCACGCACCCAATCCAGATAAGCCTGCCAATCCTGGCGGGAAATTTTATCCAGCGTGTGCCATGCAGCAGCTCCGTAGCGTGCTTCGTACCAGGATTGAGGTGTCAGGCTGGGAATGCCCAAATCTGGGCCGGTTACATATTTGGGCGTACGCAGGGTTAGCATACGTGCAAACGTAATCCACGGGCCTTCACCCCCTTTGGGGGCGGTATCAAAAATACAGGTGTTGGTAATGCCGCGCCGCTTTAGCCCAAAGCAGGTGGCCAAACCGCCCTGCCCGCCGCCAATAATAGCAACATCCAGAACATCTTCGCCATCATGCTTGTGGGGAATGCACCAATTGCCTGTTGCATACTGAATTTTTGCGAGATCATCACGCACACGTTTATTAAGCTGTTCCATGCCTGCATATCAGTCCGAAATATGCGTTGCCCGAAAACAATCTGATTCATGCCCCTGACAACGACGATAAAATCAAGCATAATGTTTCACATTCGCATCGTTCTTGTATATGACATAATTCAGCATGGTGCGTTCGCAAAATGAGAGCAAAAGCAAATGCCAGTTTTTTCCCGTTTTCTTCGTTACTTCATGGCTGTTGCTCAGCATGGCTCAATCCGTAAGGCTTCGGACGAATTGCATATTGCCGCTTCCGCTATTGATAGGCAGATTCTTCAGGGTGAAAAATTACTGGGCACGTTATTGTTCGAACGCTTGCCAACAGGTCTGCGCCTAACAACGGCAGGGGAATTGCTGCTAACATCCTGCCGCCATTGGTCGCGAGACTTAAATACGCTTAAAATCCAGCTTGATAATCTTAAAGGCTTGCGGCAGGGCACGGCGGATATTCTTATTCCAGATGCACTTACCAAAGGTTTCTTACCGGTTCTATTGGGGCGGCTGCGTGAAAGCCATCCGGGTATTTTGGTGAGTGTGCATGTGCGCAAAAGCCAGAATATGGGAGAACTTCTGGTAAAGGGACACGCAGATTTTGCCCTTATGTTTAATCCAAGCCACATGCGGGAATTAACCGTACGGGCGCATAAGGAAATCCCTTTGGGGTTTATTTCTCTGCCGTCTCACCCCGTTGCGGCGTTAAGCGAGGCACGTTTTAGTGTGGCTGCGGAATATCCGGTTATTGTGCCCTCGCCGCCTCTTGCGCTTTGGCGGCCCATTGGGCTTTTGGAAGCAGAAACAGGTATAGAAATAGCTGCTGTTGCACGTGCAGATAATATTCAGATGATCAAATCTCTGGTGCTGGAGGGCACGGGAATTGGGATTTTAAGTTATCTGGATGCCTATGATGAAGTGCAAAAGAACCAACTTGCTTTTACCCCTATTGTGCATAAAAAACTTACGCCATTATCCTTGGCTTTGTGTGTAGACCGCTCTCGCCAGCTTTCTACGGCAGCACGGTTTATTATTAGCGAAATTGAAAATTTCTTTCTGGAACAGCTATAAAATCATGTCAGTATCTTCAGTAAAAACGGCTATTCGGGGTTGCTACATTACGTTCACGGGCAATCCTTTTCTGGTGCCTCCGGAAGAAAGCCTGCATGTTGAAGAAGATGGCCTGATTATAATGGAAGCGGGCCGTATAATGGATTGTGGGCCTTATGCGGCCCTTGCGCCTAAGCTAGATAAGGCCATTGCAGTTACACATTACCCAGATAGCATTATTTCCGCCGGGTTTATTGATACGCACGTTCATTACCCGCAAATGCCAGCTATTGCCTCCTGGGGGCAGCAACTTTTGCCGTGGTTGGAACAGTATATTTTTCCAACCGAAGCCCAGTTTGATAATTCGGCCTATGCAGAAGCTGTTGCCAGCGCGTTTCTGGACGAACTTTTGCGGAATGGAACAACCACTGCTGCGGTATACTGCACAGTGCATGCGCAATCAGTAAATGCGTTTTTCAAACAATCAGAAAAACGCGGGACACGCATGATTGCGGGCAAGGTGCTGATGGATCGCAATGCCCCAGATAATCTACGAGATACGGCCAAAAGTGGATATGATGATTCAACCGCTTTAATTCAAAGCTGGCACAATAAAGGCCGTCAGCTTTACGCGGTCACGCCTCGTTTCGCCATTACCAGCACGCCAGAACAATTGGAAATGGCGGGTGGTCTGCTGGCACGCCACCCAGATGTGTTTATGCAAACGCACTTGGCGGAAAATCTGGATGAAATAAAAGCTGTTGCCAGCTTGTTTCCAGAATCCGCTTCATATTTGGATGTGTACGCACAGGCAGGGTTAGTTGGAGCACGCTCTATTTTTGGGCATGGTATTTATTTGCAGGAAATAGATTTTCAGCAATGTCATCATGCAGGGTGCACGCTTGCTCATTGCCCGACATCCAACCTGTTTTTAGGGAGCGGCTTATTTAAACTGTTTGATGCCATGCGGTCAGACCGGCCCGTGCATGTCGGCTTGGGTACAGATATTGGTGCAGGCACAACCTTATCCATGCTTGGCACGATGGGAGAAGCCTATAAAGTTTCTCTCATGGCTGGGGGAGAAAGGTTGCAAGCTCTTCAGGCCTTCTGGCTTGCAACGGCTGGGGCTGCAGAAGCTCTTAAACTGGATACAAAAATCGGCCGCATTGCACCTGGTATGGAGGCGGATTTTTGTATATTAGATCCGGCTGCCACGCCTATGCTTGCGCAAAGAACAGCCCCCTGCCAGACGGTGCAGGATATGCTTTTCCCATTGATTATTCTGGGGGATGATCGCAGCGTAAAAGCAACGTGGGTGAATGGGCAATCTGTGTATGAGCGGCCTTAAAAAGCCGCCACACATCCATCACTCCGTGGGTCTGCCGCGCCTTCCAGAACACCATGAGCATGCCGCACGATAGCCCCGGCATGCCCCATCATGCTGGAAAAAGGTGCAACACGTTCTACAGGATGGCCTGCTTTTTCCAGCTTGGCCACAACATCTGCATCCATGTTGCTTTCCACCTTTAGGGATTGGCTTTCACTTCCCCATGTGCGGCCCAGTAACCATCGGGGGGCCGTAACAGCCTGCTGCAAAGATGTGCCAAACTGTGCGTATCTGGTGAAAACCGCTGCCTGTGTTTGGGGTTGGCCTTCTCCCCCCATTGTGCCGTAAACCATCACCCGGCCATCATCAAAATGCGCTAGTGCTGGATTGAGGGTATGAAAAGGCTTGCGGCCCGGTGCAAAGGCATTCCATGCGCCTTCCCCCAGTTGGAAGGAAGCACCACGATTTTGCCATAGAATTCCTGTTTGCGGCAGAAAAACACCAGATCCGAACTCAAAATACAGGCTTTGTATCATGCTGACAGCAATGCCAGAGGAATCAATAGCTCCCATCCATGTGGTGTCTCCGGCCTGTGAGGGCTGAGGCCAAGGGGAAGCATGTTGCATGTCAATTTTATGCGCCAGTTCTGTGCACAGTTTTTCGTTGTCTAGAAAAGCCTGTGCATCTTCTGTCATCCACCGTGGATCACCTACATGCGCATTGCGGAACAAAAAGGCCTGTTTTGTAGCCTCTATCAGGCCATGTATATGCGCAAAGCCCTCGCTTTCCTGCACACCCAGTTTTTCAAATAGCCGCAAGATTGCCAAAGAAGCCACGCCCTGAGTGGGTGGCGGTGCGTTGTAAACGTGTGCCCCCTTCAGCTTTGCAGCAAGTGGTTTTTTAAAGAGAGCTTTATGAGATACAAAATCTTCTGCTCTTAAGGGGCTTTCTGCGCGTTGCAGATCCTGCAACAGGGTGTGTGCGGTGGCACCTGTATAAAAACTTTGTAATCCATCTTGGGCAAGTTGGCGCAGTGTCTGCCCTAATGCCGGGTTCTTACGCACCATGCCATGCTGAAACAATTTGCCATCAGGCGCATAAGACTGTGCAAAATCCTGATTTTGCAAAAGTTCGCTTTGCTTGGAAGCCAGAAGCTCGGCTTCACTTTCTGAAACAACATAGCCATTTGCAGCATACCAAATGGCATCTTCCAAAAGTGCATTCAATGGAAGTGGGTTCTTGATAGATGCACTCTGCTGCAAAGCAAGCTGCCAGCCAGAAACAGTGCCAGCCATTGTGTTGGCGGCCCACCCTCCACGCCATGGCACAGTGGTATGTCCTGCTTGACGATATGCATCTGCTGAACTTTGTAAGGCTCCAGCACCGCAGGCTTCTATCACTTCCACCCGGCCATCTGGGTAAGAAACCAACCAGAAAGCATCGCCTCCAATACCAGTCATATGAGGGTAAACCGCACATAAGGTAGAGGCCATTGCCACAATAGTCTCTAGAGCTGTGCCGCCCTGCTTCAGTATGGAAAGGCCACTCTGGCTGGCCAGATGATGCGGTGATGTCACCATCCCGCGCCCAGACTGGAATGTATGCTGCATGACAATCAACCGCTTTTCATAAATGGAAATAATAAAAACGACGTATCAGATACTTGACCACAATTTCATGATCAAACCCACCC
The DNA here is from genome assembly GCF_001628715.1 of Acetobacter oryzifermentans. NCBI lineage: Bacteria > Pseudomonadati > Pseudomonadota > Alphaproteobacteria > Acetobacterales > Acetobacteraceae > Acetobacter > Acetobacter oryzifermentans. The sequence goes on from NZ_CP011120.1 coordinate 1,449,884, forward strand.
CCTTATATTTTACCGTCTACGAACTGTTCCTGTCCGACGATTCCGAGTTTTGTAACGCCGAGGCGTTGTGCGTCGGCCATGACGTGGATGACGGTTTTGTAGTCTGCCAGACGGTTGGGCTGGAGATGGAATTCTGGTCGGCTGGCCTCGGGCCCGCTGGCGATCTCGCGCAGATGCGCCTGCAGATCGGCTTCCCCATTAATTGGCTGGCCATTCCATGTCAGTGAATTATCAAAGTCCACAACCAGCGTCACCACAGGGGTTTCTTCCGTGCTGGGCGGCGGGTTGCCCTGCGGCAGATCAATCGAGACCGCCTGCGTCTGCAACGGGATGGTGATGATCAGCATGATCAGCAGCACCAGCATCACGTCAATCAGTGGCGTGGTGTTGATGTCAACAATGCCTTCATCTTCCGTTGTGCTCTCAGAGCCAACATTCATGCCCATGGCTGTGCTCTCCCCACAAGGATGGGGTGGCGTGCTGCGCCACCCGCCCCTGCCTATTTCGGCTTTTCCGTAATGAAATCGATATGGCTGATGCCCGCTTCCTGACACGTCGCCACCAGACGGCCCACACTCTCATAGCGTGTGGTCACATCCCCGCGGATCTGGATCTGCGGCTGGGGCTTTTGCACCGCTGCCTTCTCCAGCCGGGCCAGAAGATCGGCCCGATCCCTGATCGGCGTTTCATTCCAGAAGGTCTGCCCATCTGCCGTGACAGCCAACACCACATTGCTCAGCTTGGTCTGGGTGGGCTGGTTCGTGTCCTTGGGCAGATGCACCTTGACGGTATGTGTCGCCACCGGAATGGTGATCAGAAAGATGATCAGCAGCACCAGCATCACATCCACAAGCGGTGTGGTGTTGATGGCGGAGACGACGTCGTCTTCCCCGCCACTATCGCCAATCTGCATGCCCATAAGCGCTCTCCTTAGCCTTGACCTGACCGATTATCCGACGCGGTTGGATACCGTGGCTGTGGTGGGGGAGTTGTCCGGGCGCACCTCAATCTGCTCTGCAGCCGCACCGTGGCGCACACCCCCGATCAGGATGGACTGCAGGTCAGACGCAAAGTCACGCACCAGATCCATAGCTGTCTTGTTGCGGCGCACCAGCAGGTTGTAGCCCAGAACGGCAGGTACGGCGGTTGCCAGACCAATGGCCGTCATGATCAGGGATTCACCCACAGGCCCCGCCACCTTGTCGATGGATGCCTGACCGGCAATGCCGATAGCTGTCAGCGCGTGGTAGATCCCCCACACCGTGCCGAACAGACCGATGAACGGAGAGGTGGAGCCCACCGTGCCCAAAAAGGCCAGACCCTTTTGCAGGCTATTCTGGATGTTGTTCACCGCGCGCTGAATGGACATGCCCGTCCAGCTATGCAGATCAATGCTTTCCTGCATCGTGCCTTCATGGTGCTCGGCCGCCACAATGCCGGTATCGGCAATATAGCGGAACGGAGATGTGGAGGTGAGAGCCGAAGCGCCTTCCTGAATACTGTGTTTGGTCCAGAAGCTTTTGGTGGCTTCCTTGGCGGCGGCAAACAGGCGGGCCTGCTCAATGAACTTGGTGATCATGATATACCATGTGCCCAAAGACATGATGAGCATGATCAGCAGCACGCCGCGGGCGATGATATCACCGTTGGACCACAAAGCCCCCAGACCGTAGGGGTTGGCTTCTTCCTTGGTGTCTGCCGCAGGTGGGGCCTGTTCGGCCGGTGCGGGTGCTGGGGTGGCATCCGGTGTGGCGGCAGGCGCCGGTGCGGAAGATGGCGCCGCATCGGGGGCTGGAGCCGTGGCCGCAGGCGCTGTGGGGGCTGCATCCTGCGCAAAGGCCGCAACTGGGGCGGCCGTGCTCATCAGCAGCGCCAGAGCCGGAGCGGCAAGACCTGACACAAAAGAACGGGGCAGTCTGGTCATCTTCCTCATAATCCTCATCATCAGGGCCCAATCTGCTACCCTGTTACGCAAGCAGATCGGGCAATCCGTATTTGTACTACTGGCCAGTATGAAAAACTGACCCCGTTTTAGTCATCCAGCCTAAAGCGGATGACATAGACCTTGTGCAGTTCCTTCACCGGAGCGCCATTGCGCGTGGCCGGGCGATACCGGGCCTTGTGCACATAATCCAACGCCGACTGAGCAAAGGCCTGCCCCCCAGAAACCGACTGCACATGGCAGTTGCTGGTCATGCCCGAAGGTTCCACATCACATGCCACTGTCACACGGCCTTCAATATTGTCTTCCTCCATTTCTGGCGGATAAACCGGTTGCACATGGTTCAGCGGCGCCGTGCCAGCCGTGGTGTCCGGCGCATCGGATGGCGGTGCGCTGGTTGCGGGCTCGGTGGTGGCTGGTGGGGCCTTGGCCGTTTTGGTTTGCGGTGGCGCCGGGTGTTTGGGCGGCGCCTTGGCCACATGCTTGATGGGCGGCTTGGGCGGTGGCGGCACCTTGATCTTGGGCGGCGGAATGAACGGTGGTGGTGGCTCGGCCATAACCGGCGGTGGTGGTGGCGGTGGAGGTGGCGGCGGTGGCGGCTGAGGGGGTGGCAGCATCTCAGCCTTAATCGGCGGATGCTCAACAGGCACGCTTGCTGTGGTGCCCATCCCATACATCAGACCCCACACACCAGCTCCATGCAAAAGAAGAACCGCTATAAGCGCACCAGCTCCAACCGCACCACCAGCGCGAAGAACATAACGCTCCTTCCCCTCCGATTGTTGAGAGTTATCCTGCATTACGCCAGTTTCCCTCCGTTGCTTTTTGAGAAAATTTTGAAAAAGCAACTCTAGAAAAATATTATTCCTGATAAATTGTTACTTTTCGAAGGTAAGATAAATTTTCGTTTCTTACCAAAAACAAAAAATGCACTTCCTCGTTGCCAAATAGTGATCGGGAAGGCTGTGCCTGTCAGAATCATAGCAGCGCATGTCTGTTTCCACTCAAAATAACGAAACCATAAGGTTTTTATGTAGATATAACATTCAAAATGAGTCAATTGGGAAAAGACTATTTTTTATAGTTATTTTATAAGGGCCCACGATATTCTGGCAAAGTATGAGCCTTCCCGTATGGCGCAATTTTGTAAAAAAGCGTGTCAAGACGCACGGCTAGATACGCGTTTGGCAAACGCGATTTAAAAAACTTTGACAATGAAAGTTTATTTGCCTGCGTTAGTTAAAATGAGGTTTTTTAAATTGTTTCATACGACTGAATTTTAAAAGCTTAACGATATCTTCAATGTTTTGATGAGAGGGATTTAATATGGGCAGGAAAGATAAAAATATCTCTCCAGCCTTGCTTCTGATGCACCTATTTTATCGATCTATGTGACCGAGGTCTTTTTCTGGATCGATGATGTTTCTTATCCTTTGCTTGAGTTCTTTAGGGTTGGGGAAGCCTCCGTCCCGCTTGCGCTCCCATATCATTTCGTGATCTACACGGATTTCAAACTTTCCGCCTGTATCAGGGCAAAGAGCGACCTCGCCAAGTTGATTTCCAAAAGTAGAAAGAAGCTCTTGCGCCATCCATGCGGCACGCAAAAGCCAATTACACTGCGTGCAGTAGTGAATAGAAACGCGGGGCAAAGGCATAAGTGTGTCTTCCAATTTTTGAGTGAGCAATATCATAAAGCGAATGAACGCATTATAGAATGGCCACAGTAAGATCTATTTTTAAATCCATATAGACGCTTTGATGTAATAACTTTGTTATAGTTTATAAGAATTACGCGCTGGGAAATCAGATTTATAAAAATGAACATAATGTCAAATTATATTTTGCACGATTTCATCTGTTTTCCCCGCCTTCTTGATCAAGATCATTGAGGTATTTTTACACTTCTCTTATTTTACATGACCAAAAAATTATAGGTCTATAGATTTTACGGTAAGGGTTCATATGTATAAAATAATAACTTGACTGACGTGTCATTATTTAATCATATTGCCTTGTCTGCATGCTGCGCTTTAACGCATTGTGATCCGCTTTTTTTCAGCAAGGTTTATTGTGAAAGCTCCTGCCAAAATTACAATTATCGCCATTTCTCTCTTTGCGGTCGCGGGTGGAGCCTTCGCGTGGCATGAGCATCAAGTGGCTCAAAGTGTTCCTGATGGCATTATTTACGGCAATGGGCGGCTGGAATTTACCCGTGTGGATGTGGCCGTAAAATACCCCGGACGCATTACGCAATTGCTGGTGCAGGAAGGTGATAATGTAACCTCTGGCCAAATTCTTGCGCAGGAAGATAAAGCCACCATTCAGGCACAATACGACCAGACAAGAGCGCAGGAAAACCGCGCCACAAGTGCGGCTGGTCGGGCCTCCGCTGAGCTTGTAGCGCGGCAGGCCGCATTGCAACTTGCGCATGATGAACTGCGCCATGCCCAAAAGATGCGGCAACAGAACCTGATTTCCGATATGGAAGTGACACAAAGGCGCACACAGGTTGAAACAGCACAAGCAGCAGTAAATGCAGCCTCTCAGGCTGTGCAGGAAGCCTTGCATGCTAAGGAGGGAGCCGTAGCGCAGGTTAGTCAGGTTCAGACCGTGCTGGATGATATGACTATCCGTGCCCCTGTTTCTGGCCGTATCGAATACCGCGTTATTGAAACAGGTAGTATTTTACCGCCAGGTGGGCGCGTGTATTCCATGCTGGATCCAGTTGACCCTTACATGACGTTGTTTTTCCCCACTGCATCCATTAATAATCTTAAAGTAGGTGATGAAGCGCGTATCCGGTTTGATGGGATGGATATGCCTGTTTCTGCAACCGTTTCCTTTATTGATAGTCAGGCTCAGTTTACGCCAAAATATGTGGAAACAGCCACCGAGCGTGAACAGCTTGTATACCGTGTAAAACTGCGTGTAACCGCGGATGAACAGAAACGTCTTGGCGCATTGTTAAAAGCTGGAATGACGGGTGAAGGCTATATCAAGCAACGGCCAGATGCAGCATGGCCTAAAGCTGCACTGTCTGGCGATGCCAGATAATGGAGGTATCTGCTGCTGGAATTCGTGTTGAAGGCGTAAGCCATGCCTATAATGGGCGTGATGTTCTGCACGATATTTCTCTCACCCTTTCCGCAGGGCAAACCATTGCGTTTATTGGGCCAGATGGTGTTGGTAAATCAACACTTCTGGGGCTGATTGCAGGCGTTCGGCATCTTCAGCGCGGGTCTATTCACACGCTTGGGGTGGATATCAGCAATAGAGCCGAACGGGAGGCTTTTCTTTCCCGCCTCGCTTTTATGCCGCAAGGGTTGGGCAAGAACCTCTACCCTACCCTTTCCGTGCGCGAGAATATCGATTTTTTTGGTCGGCTATTTGCATTGGATGCCACAACCCGCGCCAACCGTATTACGCATCTGCTGGATGCCACGGGCCTTGCCCCTTTTCCCGATAGGCCCGCAGGCCATCTTTCTGGCGGTATGAAGCAAAAGGTCAGCCTGTGTTGCTCTTTGGTGCATGAGCCAGATTTGCTTATTCTGGATGAACCCACAACGGGGGTGGACCCACTTTCTCGGCGTCAGTTCTGGGCATTGGTGGAACAAATGCGGGCTGAACGGCCCTCCATGACGGTTATTGTTTCTACCGCGTATATGGATGAAGCCGAGCGCTTTTCATGGCTGGTGGCCATGAATGATGGGCGTATTCTGGCTTCTGGCCCTACGGAGGAAGTTAAAAAGCAGACCCACACCACAACGGTGGAAGCAGCTTATATCTCTCTCCTACCTGCGGCAGACCAAAAAGAAATTTCGGATTTTACAATTCCGCCTTATCAGGATGATGGCAGCTCTCCCGTTATTGATGCAGAAAACCTGACACGCAAATTTGGATCTTTCACAGCGGTAGATCACGTTAGCTTCCGTATCCGTCGGGGTGAGATTTTTGGCTTTCTGGGTTCTAACGGGTGCGGTAAATCCACTACCATGAAAATGCTGACAGGGCTGCTGGATATTACCAGTGGCACGGCAACCCTGTTTGGCCGCCCGATAACACCGGGAGACATGAAAACGCGCATGCGTATTGGCTACATGTCTCAAGGTTTTTCTTTGTATGAAGAACTGACGGTACGCCAGAACCTTATGTTGCAGGCAGAGCTTTTTCAGCTTCCGCCAGCCGAGGCCAAACAGCGTGTTGACAACATGCTCCAGAGCTTTCAGTTGGAGGCAGAGGCCGATAGCCGCCCAACGGGCCTGCCCTTGGGGTTTCGGCAACGGCTGCAACTTGCGGCCGCCTGCATTAACAACCCCGATATCCTTATTTTGGATGAGCCAACGTCTGGCGTGGACCCGGCTGCACGGGACATGTTCTGGAAGCATCTTGTAGCGCTTTCACGCCAGAAACATGTGACCATTTTTGTTTCTACGCACTTCATGAATGAAGCCGCCCGGTGTGACCGCATTTCCCTTATGGATAAGGGCAAAGTGCTGGCCATGGGCACCCCGGCAGAAATTACGCAGGAGGAAGGTGCTTCCACTCTGGAAGATGCTTTTATTGCTTGTCTAGAAAAAGCGGGCAATTCCATAGCTGTTGCCAAGCCTCAACAGACCGCTTCAGAATCAACTGCTGCAATGCGGACAATACCGCCCTATATACGCTGGTTTTCACGCTGCTGGGCTTTTGCGCGGCGTGAGGCTGTGGAACTGATGCGTGACCGCCTGCGGCTGATGTTTGCTATTCTTGGCCCGACTATTTTGCTGTTGATTTCAGCTTACAGTATTTCGTTCGACATCAATACCATTCGCTACACCGTGGTAGATTACGATCATACCCACGCCAGCCGTGAACTTGTGGAGCAGTTTCGGGGCTCCCGCTATTTTCAGGAAACTGCGTTCTCGCCAGATCGCGAAACACTGGAAACGCGCATACAGCATGGACAGGTTGCAATGGGGCTGGATATTCCCCCCGGTTTTGGGCGTGATGTTGCTGCACGCCGTAACCCTGCCATTGGTGTGGTGATTGATGGCTCCATGCCCTTTTTAAGCGCCAATGTGCGTTCTTATACAGATGCCGTGCTGTTAACCTATATGGCCAATATGCAGAAAACCCTGCCGACATCCGTAACATCTGGGTTGATACCCGTCAGTATTGTGCCGCGCTTTGTGTACAATCAGGAATTTCGCAGTATTTACGCCATGACTCCCGGCACTATCATGCTGGCGCTTATTCTTGTTCCCACCATGCTTACAGCCCTTGGTGTTGTGCGGGAAAAGGAGATTGGTTCCATTATGAACCTGTATGCCTCCCCCGCCAGTTCCGGGCAGTATCTGGTGGGCAAGCAACTGCCTTATGTGGCCCTGGCTGTTATGGCTTATCTGGTGCTGGTAGCACTTTCTGTTACCGTTCTGGGTGTGCCTCTTAAGGGCTCTTTTATCGGGCTAAGTATTGGGGCTACGCTGTATATTTTGGCCAGCACCGGGCTGGGGCTGCTGATTTCTACTTTTGTAAGTTCTCAGGTGGCTGCCATTTTTGGCACGGCCATTATCTGCCTGATTATGTCTGCCAATTTTTCGGGTTTGCTTTATCCGGTTTCAACACTTACGGGCTTTACCTACTATCTTGGTAAAGCTTTTCCGGCTTCGTGGTTTCAGCTTATCAGCCTTGGCAGTTTTACAAAGGGGCTGGGCGTTCAATCCTTTCTTGGCATGTATCTGGCGTTGGGCGGGTTTGCGGCCCTTTACATGGTGGGGGCTCGCCTTTTCTTGAAAAAGCAGGATACGTGATGCTGCGCTGGCTTATCAATGTCGGCCTTCTGTGCCGCAAGGAATTTCATAGCCTGATGCGCGATTTTGTGCTGATGGGCCTGATTGTTTTTGCATTTTCTGCGGCTATTGTTCTTGTAGCGCATGGGGTGCGCGTAGATGTTGCAAACGCAACAGTTGCGTTTATTGATGAAGACCACTCAGCCCTTTCCCGCCAATTGCGGTCTGTTGTGCTACCGCCTTACTTCAAACCCCCTACCCTAACCAACCGTATTGATGGCAAAACGGGTATGGATAACGGCACGTACAATTTTGTTATTGATATTCCGCCCCGTTTTGAGGCCGATGTTCTGGCAGGTCGCACGCCGCAGATACAGGAACTGATTGATGCCACAGCCATGACACAGGCTGGGCTGGGCAGTGTTTATCTGCAACAGATTTTTCTGGGTGAAGTACAGGCACAGCTTCATTCCCCCGATATCAATAAGCTGATGCCATTTCACCCTGAAAGCCGTATCCGTTTTAACCCGAATAGTGAATCTGCATGGTTTACATCTGTTATGCAGGTTGTCACCAATGCAACAATTCTTTCCATTGTGCTGGTTGGGGCGGCTGTTATTCGTGAGCGCGAGCACGGCACCATTGAGCATCTGCTTGTTTTGCCTGTTTCTGCCAGCCAGATTGCTATTGGGAAAATTCTGGCAAATGGTGCTGTTATCTTTGTAGCCAGTATGCTTTCCCTTTGGATTATCGTGCATATTGGGTTGGCTGTGCCTATTTCTGGCTCGCCGTTATTGTTTGCTGCCTGCCTTATTCTATACCTATTTTCTGTAACTTCGCTGGGGATGATGCTGGCCACCATTGCGCCCACCATGCCGCAATTTGGGCTTTTGGTGGTGCCTGTTTATGCTGTGGCCTATCTGCTTTCTGGCGCAGCTACGCCGGTAGAAAGCATGCCAGAGGCTGTGCAATCTCTGGTGCGGTTTTTTCCGACCACGCAATTCGTCAAAATTTCACAATCCATTTTATATCGCGGTGCTGGGCTGGAAAGTATCTGGCCTTCGCTGCTGGCTATTGTGTTCTCTTCTACTCTTTTTCTTGCCATGGCGCTGCTTCGCTTCCGCTCCATGCTTGCCCGTCAGGATTGAATGCTGATGTCTCTTTCCTCATTTTCTGCGCGCCTATTGCTCAGCACTTTTCTCTGCGCTGGTTTGGTTGCATGCTCTCCTTTCCATACCACGCTACCACCTTCGCATGTGGCTATTCCGGCTCAGTTCAATGCCGCACCACAGGATGCACAGCCTACGGACTTAACAAACTGGTGGACAGCGTGGCAGGATCCGTTGCTTGATCAACTTGTGCAGAATGCGCTGGCTGCTAACCCCGAAATACGGATGGCGCAGGAGCGCGTGCAGGAATCTCGCGCCTATACACAAATGGCCAAATCTGCCTTGTATCCCACCATTGGGGCCACAGGCGGCATGATGGGCGGTGGTGTGGATTGGCGGCATCCGGTGCCTCCGCTCATGAAGATGGCAGATCCGGATATTCAGGACCCAGCAACAGATGGGCATTTGGCTGGCATAACCATGGCGTGGGAGCCAGATATCTGGGGCCGCAACCGTGCGCGTAAACGGGCTGCGCAACATATGGCTCTGGCAGCGGCAGACGTGCTACATGGTACGCATATGGCTATTGCAGCAGATGTGGCCGCCAACTATCTGACAGCCCGCGGGCTGCAACAACGCATTGTGTTGCTGGATCAATCTGCCCGCACGTTGCAGGAGCTTGTACGGTATGCCACGGCCCGGTTTGATGCAGGTCAGACCACACGGGCTGATCTGGAAACCATAACAGCGCAGGTGCAGCAAGTGCAGGCGCAAAGGCCATTATTAGTTGCCGCATTGGATGCGTGCCGCCATCGGTTGGCTATTCTATCCGGCTTACCCCCAGAACAAGCGCCAGATATCACCGCACCGGCTCAATACCGAGTGCCCGCGCCGCCTGCTACGGAACTGCCTTCTACAGTATTAGACCGCAGGCCCGATGTATTGCTGCAAAAAAACATTGTGCAGGCCAATCTAGAACGGCTGATTAGCACTAAAACAGACCTTTTGCCGCGGTTTGGGTTAGAGTTTTTTGGTGGTGATGGGCGTTTGCGGTTTGATGGCATTCCGGGTGTATCCGGTTCTGGTGGGCTTATGGCTGTGAATGCCTATCTGCCTCTTTTTACGGCTGGGCGCATACAGGCCAAGATACGCGCGGCGGACTCTCAGCTTAAACAGGCTGTGGCATCGTATGATCAAACTGTGCTGACAGCTTTGGCAGAAGTAGAAGATGCTTATGAAAGCCGTTCCAGCGCAGACCAGAATATTGCCAGCCTGAGCAAAGAAGTTTCATCCCTCACCCTCGCCACAACTCAGGCGCAGGGGCTTTATGAGGGCGGACAGTTTACCATGCAGGATATTCTGACAACCCGGATAAAAAAAATTTCTGCACAAGATGAACTGGTAAGTGCGCAAACTCGGCAGGCCCTCTCAACAGTGCGTCTTGCCCGTGCTCTTGGTGGTGGCTGGGATACGCAAACAACCAAACGGTAAGGCCAGCACCTGATTGTTGTATTTTTAGGTATACTGTTTGCCGGATTGTATCGGGAGCCCATATTGCATAATCTAGACTTTAGTTCATGGCACAGCTTCCTGTTCACCATGATCGGGCTTTCGCTTATTACTTTGATTGGTGTTGGCATCCGGCTTTTGATGATGGTGCTGATTCAGCAACGGCGGGAGCGTATGAACCGCCAGATCAATGAGCGTTTGCGCACATTGATTGCTGCTTACCGCACATTGGGTGGCTCTTTTACCGGAGATCTGACCGTAGATTCTAGGCATAAGCGAGATTTTCGCGTGGCGGCAGATACAGAAGCCATAACAACCACTTCTGTCTTGGAAGATGCCAACACATCGGATCGTGCGCGGCGTATTCGTGATGCTGTAGAGGCAGCTTTATCCGATATTATTCTTCTAGGTACGGAAGAGCATGTCCGCTTAGCGGAACGCGCTGCCCGAGAACTGGTGGCGGGCCAGCGGGTGCATACGCATGATCTGGTTGTATCCTTGCGCAATTTTGTAAGGCAGGCGCTGGATCTTGCCCCCATTCCATCTGATCTGAGTATTCCCACACAAGGGCCAACCCGCGTGCAGGCATCTGGCGGCAAAGGGAAAGATGGCGGATCAGAAAAAGCTGGTGGCGGTGGTGGTAATGGAGAAGGTGGTGGAGGCGGTATGCAAGGCGGCGGTGATATGGCTATGACAAGTAGCCAAGCTGCGGAGCATCAAGACCAGATAACGCCCTCTGGCCATTAAAGCCAAGATTTGTAGCTGCAACATTTCACCCGCGCTGCGCAGTGTTATGTGTGCAGCATTTCACGCAAAAAGGATACAGGAGAGTAATCCTGTATCCTTATGGGCCACCATTGCAGCATCAGTTCCCGATTTTGATTAAACGGGAAGCACGACTAAGTGCAATAATCGGGAAAAGCTGCCGGTAAAGATCATAACGCAGCATAAAGGCGCGTGAGAGTTCGGCCCCCTGCATCAGGCGCTTTGAAATGGCCGGATCATCCAGTTTGATGGTTTGGCCCACACCGTAGCCGGGAAAGCCCGTGCCAGTGAATTCCTTTTCATTCCAGCTTCCGTCTTCTTCTTGCAAATCAATCAAATAACGGCAGCCTTTGGCGATGGCATCATAATCCTGGGGTCGGTTGGCGGCTATCAGCCCCATAAGCGCCCATGCCGTTTGAGATGGCGTTGTGGTGCCGCGGCCAATGGATTCCACTTCCATGTAGGAAGCGCAGCTTTCGCCCCAGCCACCATTTTCCTGCTGGGAGTTAATCAGCCAATCGCATGCCTTGGAAATGTAGGGCTGTGTCATGTCCTCACCCAAGGCAGCCAGAGCGGGCAGAACGGCCCCTGTGCCATACAGGTAATTCACACCCCAACGGCCAAACCACGGCCCTGTGGGGTCTTGCTCCTTGCGGATATACGCAAGCCCACGCTGAATACACGGCAGATCATGCGGAAGGCCCAACAAGCCAAACGCTTCCAGAACATGCGCTGTTACGTCTACCGATGGCGGGTCTAGAGCTTCCCCAAAATCGCAGAACGGAATTTTGGCAAGAATGCCCTTATTGTTGTCTTTGTCAAAAGCACCCCAACCACCGCAAGAACTCTGCATAGCTACCAGCCACCGAACACCACGGCCAATGGCTTCTTCTACGCCTTTGGCTTTCCATTCTGGCCTGTTGCGGCAGGATGCAAGGGCAATGAGTGCAACGGCGGTATCATCTGTATCGGGGTATCTGTCATTGGCGTATTCAAACGCCCAACCGCCGGGTTCTGTGTTGGGGAGCTTAACAGACCAATCCCCTTTTACGCGCACTTGGCGGGATAGCAGCCAATCCAGAGCTTTATCCATTTCTGGGGTAAAGCGTTCTTCGGCATTGGCATCATGCAGCGCCATGAGGGAGAGCATAGTATCCCACACTGGGCTGTTTGTGGCCTGAATCCAGCTGGCATCTCCTTTATCATGCCGCCAACCGGGATCATTCAGCGCATCAAGGGCCTTGGCCATAACAGGATGATGGAATTGGTAACCCTCACCATGCAGGGCCATCAGACCATACACCCACGGCGGCTGAATGCCCCCCCATCCGCCATCTGCATCCTGATGCCAGATAATCCATTCCAGCACGTCTTTAATGGCGGCTTCCCGCGAAGGAGCGCGCTTGAGGAAAGAGGTTTGGAGCCAATGCAGCCCTTTGTCAGCCATACGGAAGAAATCGGCAATAACATCCCTGCCCTCTTTGGTGGGCAGTTCGTAATCAAAGTTTTCCCGGCCACCCGGGAAAAGGGCATCCAGCCGATCCTGCGGACGCAATGGACGGGATGGACGACGCGCAGACAAAATAGCCAGCGGCATCATGGTAGCACGGGCCCACTGCGCAAAGTTGTAAATGGAAAACACAAAATTATTGGGGAACCAGATAATTTCTGGCGGAAGATTAGGTGTTTTCTCCCACGGCCATTCCCCAATCAGGGCCAGCCAGTAACGGGTGAATACACGCACATTCTTCAGGCCGCCTTTGCTGATAATCCACGCTGCGGCTTTACTAACTGTTGGGTCATCTTCTGCGTAACCCAAAGATCTGAGTGCTGCATAGGCTTCCACCGTTGCGTTGATATCACCACTACCAGCGCCATAATATGTGCCCCAAGATCCATCCGGACGCTGCATTTCAAGTAGCGCCTTACCCAGACGTGGCCGCAAAGGGTGGTCTTCCAGCCCCAAAAACCACAGGGCCAAACACCATTCAGCTTCCATGGAGGCATTGGAACCAACAGATCCAACCCAATGTCCATCGGGCTTTTGCTGTTTCATCAACCATTCACAGGCAGAAGAGAGCGTATGGGTCAGGCTGTTTCCCATTGCCTTAAGGGCGGACATATCTGCCGGAACCTGTGGAGCAGGTTTTTGATGCACAATATCCGAGCTTCCAGACTGAATAAGGGTGTTAACGTTTGTTCCCTGAGTGTCTGAACCAGAACGCAAAATCTTCTTTAATGAAAAACGGCTTGCCATATTCATTGTGTCATACCTGCGCGAAATATCATGAAAGACTCATTGGTTCCTATTTTAAAGATCACGGTGTTTCTGCTTGGGGCGTAATAAGCCGCAGGCAATCTGTAAACACTGTATCCCATCCAGACTGATCCATAGCGATAAAGCCGAAGCTTCTGAGAAGAAAAGCCCCTTCCGCGGCAAAAATTGCCGTACGCGCCTGATGCGTATCTTCCGAGGTGGCGTTACAATCCCCAAACCATCCGGCGTACCATTCCCGTATCCGGTTGAGGTATTTGGGAGATTGCAGCAAGGTAATGAGCATTCCCACCATTCTGGCTTGCGTGGCGGCATCTATCTGGCGGCAGGCCATAACATAGGCGCGTGCCCGCTCTGCCAGAGAAGCCTTGGGCCCCATATACTTTGCTATTTCCAGATCAAACGCTGCTATCCAGCGATCAATCATGGCGGTAATCAGATCATCCTTATTGCCAAAGCAATACTGCAGGCCGCCTTTGGTAATTCCTGCGGCCTTGGCTACGGCATCAAGCGTTAAAGCAGTTGCCCCGCCCTTCTGAACAAGCTGTTCCGCGCTGTCCAGAACGCTCTCCCGATCAATGGTTCTGCGGCGGCCCATGCACCGTCCTTTATTATTTCAATCCGTCTGGATGGAATTAAAATGGGAGCGATGATTGTGCAACCGCATTATTGGAATGCACGGATGCATTTTTAGAATAGCAGAAAGCTATTCATTCCAAATGAAGAATCATCCATAACTATATGATAATAAATATAAAAACAAAATTTACAGCCTAAGAGCATCTTCAATAAGCGCATCCAGAGTCATGCCCTCGCCTTCTCGCGTCAGCAAGGCTTCCAAAAGGCCGTCTATCGCCAATACAGCTAGGCCATGCACTTTGGCCCACAAGGCTGCGCGTGCACCAGCACGTGTATGGGCGGAATGCTTGCCTTTTAGGTTTCCTACACATTGAGTGAGCATGGCGGATGTTTTGGCCGCAGCCGCAGCCAGATGCGGGTCTTTTCTATCAATTACATCGCTACGGAACATAAGGGTAAACAGGCCCGGATGTTGCATGGCGAATTGTACATAGGCCACGCCAACAACGTGTGGCTCTTTATTAAGCAGCGGTGTAAGCGTTGCCGCCAGTTCTTCATATCCTATTGTTGCCAGCGCACTGAGCAAGCCTGTTAAATTTCCAAAATGCGGAATTGCGGCTGTTTGTGAGACACCCGTATGGCGTGTAATGGCCCGCAGCCCTAGGGCTGTAATGCCTTGTTCCTCTAGAATGGCGCGCGCAGAACGCAAAAGAGCGATTGGCAGATCTCCATGATGGTAAGCTTTTTTAGGCTGAACAGGCTGGGCCATGATGTATTTTCCGGAATATTCGCGATAGCCATTAGAACACTTGACTTTCTTTTCTCATGCTCCATTCTTAACGTTGTTAAGTTTCAGCGTATCGGGCGGTCAAACACAAGACCAATAGCCTGAAGAAGGATATCTCTTGCGTTTTCTCCCCTCTGTTTATCATGTTTCTCGTTTGGTTGCTGGTCTTTGCCTTATGGGTGCAAGTTCCGGCGCCATTGCTGCATCGGCAACTCCATCTGGTGCGGCTGGTACGTTGACATCGTCTCAATCTTTGCCTGTAGCTTTTACATTGCCTGATGCTGGGCGATCCTTGCGCATAACCTACCTTTCCACCAATGGTATTACGGGCAAAGGGCTGGTGCCGGTTACGGCAGAAGTTATTCTACCACAAGGCAAGCCGCCTGCTGGTGGGTGGCCCATTGTCGCATGGGCGCATGGTACGGTAGGTGTTGCAGGCCACTGCGCGCCCTCTAACAATCCGTGGAGCGCACGTAACAAGCGTTATCTCTCTGAATGGATGAAACGTGGCTTTGCCGTAGTAGGTACGGATTATCAGGGTTTGGGAACCTCCGGTATTCATCCGTATCTTAACGCGCGCGTAGAAGCCTATAACCTGCTGGACAGTGTGAAGGCAGCCTTGGCCTCGGTGCCAGATTTGCAGAACAAAATCATGATTGTTGGGCAATCTCAGGGTGGTGGGGCAGCGTTTGCCTCTGCTGCGTTTGCACCAACATATGCGCCAGATTTGAATATCCGAGGCACTGTGGCCACGGGTGCGCCGTATATTACACCAGAACTGCTTAAGCAAATAGCAACCGCGCCGGATAATGCGCCGTATAATCCTGTTATGGTTTATACGCTTTATCTGGCACAGGGGCTTTCTGGGTATGATACAGCCTTTAAGCCAGAAAGCGTTTTTACAGCTAAAGCCATGCCAGCCTACCGTGCCGCAGCCAATTTATGTGTGCATGAGCTGACAGATAAGGTGAAGGCAGATGGGTTGAATTTTAGCAATTCACTTCAGCCTGACTTTGCAAAAAATCTCGCTCCAGCCTTAAAGGCCATGCAATATCCTACCATGCATCTGGCGCAACCACTGTTTATGGGCACAGGAGAGCTGGATAAGGATGTGCCACCACCGCTTCAGCTCGGGCTGGTAAAAGCTGCCTGTGCTGCTGGCACAGTGGTGCAGGCACATGTTTACAAAAGCCTGAACCATGATCAGACGGTAAATGCCTCGTTGCCAGATTCAGCTTCTTTCACGCAGGATGTTATGAACGGGCAAGCTGTTACGCCCCAATGCACCCCAACGCCGGAATAAAATTACCCAGACATATTGGGGTTTGCTGATAGGAAGAGAAGCGGCGGTTTTACGCTTTTCTTCCCTTGTGTGGGGTATGTAACGCCTTCAATATGCACGCATGACAGATACTTCCGCTGCGTGTTTTCATCGTATCCAACGTTTTTTGCAATCTCCCGCAGGAGGTGCAACAGCCCTGCTCCTCGCCTCGCTTGCAGGATTTGCCCTAGCAAACTCGGCTTGGTCTGATGGTTATGAAACCCTGATTACAATGCCTATGCGGCTGCCTTTTTTAGAGCAGCATATGCCAGATACACTCACGGCATGGGTATCTGATGGGTTGATGACGCTGTTTTTTCTGCTGATTATTCTGGAAATCAAGAAAGAGATGGTTTCGGGCCATCTTTCATCCATGCGCCAGATTGCCTTGCCATTAATTGGCGCGTTGGGGGGTATGATTGTGCCAGCGCTTACCTACCTTTTGGTAACGCATGGGCATACAGAAGCATTTCATGGATGGGCCATTCCTGTAGCCACTGATGCTGCATTTACACTGCCCGTTATTATGGCGCTGGGGGCGCGTGTTTCTGCTGGGGCGCGTGCGTGGCTTATGGCTCTTGCCATTTTTGATGATGTGTTGGGCATTGTTGTGATTGCCCTGTTTTACGGTTCTGCCCTTTATTGGCCCGCGCTGGCAGGTGTGCTTTTTGTAACCATGGCCATGATTGCTGCAAATCGGTTGTTGGATTGCAGATCTGTGTGGGTTTACGCCCTTGGGTGCTTGCTGCTTTGGGGCATGCTTTTATCTTCCGGCCTGCACCCAACGCTTGCCGGGGTTATTACTGGTCTTTGCTTGCCCGCCCAACCATGTGCAAAAAATACAGAACAAATAACACCGCTTGAAAAAGTATCCTCCGCACTAACACCTTTTGTTACGTGGCTGGTGCTTCCCCTATTTGGCTTTATGAATGTTGGGGTTTCTCTTGCTGGCGTGCATCTGGGCACGCTTCTTGCTCCTGTTCCCCTTGGCATCATATTGGGGTTGGTGGTGGGAAAGCCCGTTGGTGTGTTTGGAGCAACCATATTGTCATTCCAGTTGCGCATAGCCCCTGCCCCAGCGGCAACATCGGTGAAAATGCTTTTTGGGCTTTCCTTGCTATGTGGTATTGGTTTTACCATCAGCTTGTTTATTGCCGGTCTGGCATTTCAGGATATGGATACGGTAGTATCAGCAAAGCTGGGGATTTTTGCCGGGTCTGTTATTGCGGCCTTGGCGGGCTGGTGCTGGTTGCGCTGTTCACCCGTTACACAGCGCAGCCAGTATCCTGCAAATTATGAGGCTATGAGTAACAAATAGCTTTTGGAAAAATGGGCAGCCCTCACCCACGGTTATAAACGCGTGTGAGGGCTGATGTGTATTCTTAATCCAGCTTTTCACGTTGCCAGAAGCGGAGTGCGCCGCAGGTTTTTACAAACGCAGTGGCATCGTTTTTGCTACCAAGTTTGATGCAGCCTTTATCAACATCTTCTGCCAGACCTGCCTTTTTAAACAACGTGCCAGCTTCTGCAGAATAGCCAATAAATTTGTTATGCGTGAAAGCATCGGTCAGGAAATCTTTGGCTGCTGGATTACCGGCCAGCACTTTTGTGCCTTCCTTGGAAGCAAGAATGGCTACGGCATCGTAGAGTACAGATGGGCCGCCATCTATTTTCTGTTGCGCCGTTATCTTGGTGCCATCCGATAATGTAATGCCGCCAATTTTGGGAGCAACGACTTCATAATCGGCTTTTTCTGCCTGAAGGGCGGCAATAAGTGCCGCAAAAAGCTCTGCATCTATACCATCTGTCACCAAAATACCCATTTTTCGGCCAGCAAATGTTTTTGGCCCATTCTTAAGGATGCTGAGCGCATCAGATGGCGGAAGATCTGTGCGTGTAGGCTGTGTTCCCTGTGCGGGTTCTGGCAATGGTAAGCCCAGCCCGCCTGCTACCGTTATTGCCAGTTCCTCATCAATATGTAGCAGATGCGACACAACGCGAGAACGGATATCTGGCCGTTCCACCTTGCTCAGCTCAAACGTAATGGCGTCTGCTATATGCTTCTGCTCAATGGGTGTCTGGCTGATGTAAAACTGCCGGGACTGGCTGTAATGGTCTGAAAAACTTTCAGGCCGCAGGCGCCGTTTGGGGCCAGTTTCCTCGCTCGCAAAACTGCGAAAGCCCTGTTTGGGGTTTTCACGCGGGCCACCTGCCGCCCCCCAGCTATTCGGCTCATAATTGGCGCGGCCTACGGGATTATGCATGGCCATATGCCCATCTTGCTGAAAATGCGCCATGGGGCATTTAGGAGCATTAATGGGGATATGCGTAAAATTGGGGCTACCAAGCCGTTTGATCTGTGTATCCAGATACGAGAAATTTCGGCCCTGCAGCAGGGGATCGTTTGAGAAATCAATGCCGGGTGGCACATTCTGTGTGCAGAAGGCCACCTGCTCTGTTTCGGCAAAAAAGTTATCAACAACGCGGTTCAGTACCAGGCGGCCCACTATTCTGACAGGCACCAGTTCCTCTGGAATAAGTTTGGTGGGGTCCAGCACATCGAAATCAAACTTTTCGGCAAATTCTTCATCAAAGAGCTGTACACCAAGTTCCCATTCGGGAAAGTCTCCGCTGGAAATTGCGCTCCAGAGGTCTCGCCGATGGAAATCAGGGTCCGCCCCGTTGATCTTAACGGCTTCGTTCCACACAACAGACTGCAAGCCCTGCTTCGGCTTCCAATGAAACTTCACAAAGGTTGAGCGGTCATTGCTGTCTAAAAAGCGGAATGTATGCACCCCAAATCCTTCCATAAAACGGAAGGAACGCGGGATACCCCGATCAGACATCACCCACATGATCATATGAAAGCTTTCTGGGCTTAGCGAAATGAAATCCCAGAAGTTGTCATGGGCAGACTGCGCCTGCGGAAAATCACGGTCTGGCGCTGGTTTTACAGAATGCACCATATCCGGGAACTTGATGGCATCCTGAATGAAAAATACCGGAATATTATTGCCAACCAGATCCCAGTTGCCTTCCTTGGTATAAAGCTTGACAGCAAACCCACGGACATCCCGCGCGACATCAAATGAACCTTTAGAGCCTGCAACCGTAGAAAACCGGACAAAGGCAGGCGTGCGTTCCCCCACATTCTGAAAAATGGCGGCCCGCGTAACGTCTGCAAGGCTGTCTGTCAGTTCAAAATACCCATGTGCGCCATAGCCACGAGCATGCACAACGCGTTCGGGAATACGCTCGTGGTCAAAATGAAAAATCTTTTCCCGGAAATGGAAATCCTCCATCAACGCCGGGCCACGTGCACCGTAACGCAGAGTGTTCTGATCATCCGCTATAGGAATACCCTGAGCAGAGGTAAGTGTTGCCACATCACCACCAGCTTGCTGGTGTGTTTCTCCCCCATTACCTTGTTGCTCGGTATAGCTTGGTTCAATTTTATTTTTATCTGTTTTTAAACCATTTTTAGCAGTCTTGCTTGGCGTATTTTTTTTGACAACCATGATCTTCTCCTCGCCCGTGTTTCGGCGGGAGCGTCGTCCCTTTACATAATCTTAAATCGCGCGTTTCTAAGGTTTCGTCGCTCCCCGTGTTCTTAATTTTACGCATGAGATGCAAAATGGTTCCAACGGCAGATTTTGGGCGCACAAGCATAACAACACAAAACGTGTTATGCTGACCTTATGGCAATCTCTATCCTTCCCAACATTTCTCTGGCCGATTCCGAATTGGAGGTCACTTATATTTTAGCGTCTGGCCCTGGCGGGCAAAATGTAAACAAGGTTGCTACGGCTGCCCAATTACGGTTCGATGCGGCACATTCTGCTTCTTTGCCAGATCGCGTGCGTACGCGCTTGCTGGAACTGGCCGGAAGTCGGGCCACGCGTGATGGGGTTATTGTTATTACAGCACGACGGTTTCGCACTCAGCAGCGCAACCGTGAAGACGCAGTGGAACGTTTAGCCGCTTTAATACGTGAGGCTGCACATCGTCCGGCTTTTCGTGTTGCCACCCGGCCTAGTCGCGCAGCGCGCCAACGGCGGTTGCAGGGAAAAGCGCATCGCGCACGTATTAAACAGGGGCGCACAGTGCGGTTTGATGATTGATATTGTAAAATAAGCCAATGTGGATGGGCTGGCATTTCCTTTGAAAATTATTTTTAGCTCTGCCTTACATAGAGCCCAATCCGTTCTGGAACGTTTCATCCGTTCCTGCGTTGAATAACGGCTCAATACTTGGCGGTTAGAATTATATTCTATCTGTCTGGTTACATGATTTTCTTTCTCGAAATCTACCTAAAGTACAATCGAAACATCTGCGGCTGACTTCTCTTGGATGGAGAACGAATATGCGCACTCACTTTGTAAATAATCAGGCTCCTGCTGCTCCTTCAAAAACAAAAAAGAAGGTGGAGCAGAATATAACTGATGGTGGCAACGCAGCCAGTAAAAATGTTTTGCCAAATCCCACTCATACAGAAAACAAAATGGTAAAAAACCATACGTTTTTAGAAGAAAAAGTGCCTTCTTCCAGCGTAAAAACAAGAAAAAGCCTGTTCCGTAAATAACGAATAAAGGCCGCATTACAGCTTTGTACGGCCCTTATCAGGGAGTTGGTACATGCATACAGAACCACTATCAGATACTGGCCCCAAAAATGCCCGACGTTCATTTTTGCGCCGTTTGTTTGGGGGGCATATTCACGTTCACATACAGGATGACCTCTTCCCGATAAAAAGCGAAATTTTTGGTATTGAACGCTTGGAGGCTCATGCCAGAAGCCTGGCGGCCGCACAGGCTGTTGTACCCGCCAAGCATAACCGACGCGGACAACCCCTTAAACGCAGGTTAGCTGAAAATGCCGCCCTGCTTGCCGCGGCCAATGAAACTGTTACCAAGGCTAGTCAAAGGGGCCGATTGCTACCGCCAGCAGCCCAGTGGTTGGCAGATAACTATGCCCTTATTGATATGCAGATTAGAGAGACCAGTCTGGATTTGCCGAGTGGGTATTATACGCGCCTTCCCAAACTTGCGAATGGCCCTTTTGTTGGTTTACCGCGCGTTTTTGGCATTACGTGGGCTTTTGTTGCGCATACAGACAGTTACTTACAGCCAGATTTTCTGCGTAAGTTTCTGCTTGCCTATCAAACGGTTGCCCCGCTTACGATAGGTGAGCTTTGGGCTGTTCCCATTACCTTGCGCATTGTTTTAATAGAAAACCTGCGCCGCATTGTAAGTGCCATTATAGATAGCCACGCAAGCCAGCAAGCGGCTGATCTTTTGGCTGATCAGCTTGCATCCGCCCGAAAGAACGATGCTGCTGCATTGTCCGCCATATTATCCCAAATAGACCCACGCATTATTACGCCAGCATTTACGGCGCAGCTTGCGCATCGTTCAAGAGGTATAGATCCAGAAAAAAACCCTGTTCTTGTGTGGTTAGAACAGCGCTTGGCAGATAAAAAAACAGATATTGAGCAAGGAATTCAAGAGTATTTACAAACGCAGGGTGCTTTTAACGCCACTATTCGAAATATTATTACTAGTCTGCGACATATTGCAGAATCTGATTGGGCAGAGATTTTTGAACAAGTTTGCTTGGTTGATACAGTATTTGCAGAATATGCAAGTTTTACATGCGCAGATTTTGCCAGCCGAGATCTCTACCGCAAAGCTATTGAGGATTTGGCCTATGGCAGCACTGTTGATGAAATTGATATTGCCAAGAAGGCTGTTTTTTTAGCGCAAGAAGCTGCTGCTTCCAATGCGTTTGATCAACGCAAGAATGATCCCGGTTATTATCTTGTGATGGAAGGGCGTTCCATTCTGGAAGCCTCTATAGGTTTTCGTCCCAATCTTTCCAGAAAACTGGCCCAAACATTCTGCCAAAGCGGCATTACAGGTTATGCCGTGGTTGTGTTTATGCTGGCGCTCATTTTTCTGACTGGGCCGGTGTGGCTTTCTTTTCAGGAAAATGTTTGGTTCCCGTGGGTTTTGTTGGTGGCTGTTCTGGCCTTTTCACCCGCATTGGAAGCAGCCGTTGCATGCATCAACTGGCTGGCTTTGCGTGTTACCAAGGTAACGGCATTGCCGGGGTTGGAGCTTTTAGATGGTATTCCCGTAAAATTGCGTACAATGGTGGTTATTCCTGCCCTTCTTACCAACGTCAAAACGGTGGATGAACTTTTATCCCGCTTGGAAGTCCACTATCTGGCCACTCATGATAGCGGTGTTTACTTTGCGCTTTTAACAGATTGGTCTGATCATTCAGAGGCATCTGCACCAGAAGATGATGCACTTTTCCAGTTAGCTTCTGCCGGTATTCACCATCTTAACGAAAAATACGGATCTGTGCCGGATGGCAACAGGTTCCTCCTTCTACATCGCCACAGGGTTTGGAGTGAGAGTGAAGGTGTATGGATGGGGTGGGAACGTAAGCGCGGAAAATTGCATGAACTAAACCGCCTGTTGCGTGGTGCGTCTGACACCACTTTTTTGGCAGAATGCCGCCATAATATTCCACAAGCTGTAAAATATATCGTCACGCTGGATGCCGATACACGCCTGCCCCTTGAAACAGTAAAAAAACTGGTGGGTAAACTGGCACATCCCCTTAATGCGCCGCAATTTAATGCAACAACCGGGCGTGTGCAGCAAGGTTATGCCGTTTTGCAGCCTCGTGTTACGCCATCTTTGCCTATCGGGCATCAAAGTACTTTGTTCCAGCGTATTTTCTCCGCGTCTAGCGGTATAGATGCCTATTCATCTGCAATATCAGACCTGTATCAGGATATGTTTGGAGAAGGGTCTTATGCAGGCAAAGGTATTTACGAAATTGATGCGTTTGAAGCCGCTTTGGCTGGGCGTGTGCCTGAAGCAACCCTTTTAAGCCATGATTTGTTTGAAGGTATTTTTGCGCGCGCCGGATTGGCTTCTGACGTTGAGGTGATAGAGGAATTTCCAACAGACTATTTGGTTGCAGCCCAAAGGCTCCATCGTTGGACACGAGGAGACTGGCAGCTACTTCCCTGGATTGTTTCAGGCATATTTCGCACCCCTTCCCCACGCAACAGTTTATCTGGAATTGCGCGTTGGAAAATGGTGGACAATCTGCGCCGCACCTTATGCGCACCCTTTACGCTTTTGGCTTTGATTATCTGCTGGGTTTTGTTGCCAGAAAACGCTGGTATCTGGACACTGTTTATTCTTCTGATTATGGCGATACCTGCTTTTTTGCCAGTTATTCCCGATATTGTGCCACGCCGGGAGTGGATCAGTTTTCGTAGTTATTTTAATGTTTTGGGGGCATCCATTTCCAATGCCGTTGTTATGACGGCACTTAATATCACGTTTCTGGTGCATCAGGCTTGTTTGTTAGGTGATGCCATTATCCGTACCCTTGGGCGTGTTTTTGTAACAAAGCGCTATTTGCTGCAATGGGTGCCAGCAGCGCAAACGGCGGATCTTCTGCAGTCCGGATTGCAACAATATTACCTGAAAATGCTCTCTGGCCCACTTATTGCGGTTATTCTTGTTCTACAAGTTACCATGCAGGATGTGGGAAACCTGATTTTTATTGGTCCTCTGGCTATTCTGTGGGCGTTTTCTCCTGCTATTGGGTTATGGACAAGTCGCGCAGCCGTTTTAACGGC
Source organism: Acetobacter oryzifermentans (assembly GCF_001628715.1). NCBI lineage: Bacteria > Pseudomonadati > Pseudomonadota > Alphaproteobacteria > Acetobacterales > Acetobacteraceae > Acetobacter > Acetobacter oryzifermentans. The sequence goes on from NZ_CP011120.1 coordinate 1,473,605, forward strand.
CCAATCGCGCCCTTCCCGCACAGATATTCGCACTTTACGTCTTACAGCCCGCAATACATGGCGCTTTTTTGAAGAATTTGTAACGGCGAATGACCACATGCTTCCGCCAGACAACTTTCAGGAAGTTCCTTCTCCTGTTATCGCCAGACGTACATCGCCTACCAATATAGGGCTTTATCTTTTATGCACAGTTAGCGCCTATGATTTTGGCTGGAACGGCTTGGCTGATACAATAGATCGGCTTGAAAATACTTTTAAAACACTAGACAAATTAGAAAAATATAAAGGGCATTTATATAACTGGTACAGTACGGCTGATCTGGAGCCGTTGGCTCCTTTATATGTTTCTACTGTAGATAGCGGTAATTTTGCTGGTCACCTTGTCGCGCTGGCACGTGTTTGTTGTGAGTGGACTGCATATACAGCCCAACCCTCCATGTGGCGCGAAGGTATAGCAGATGCCATTACCCTTGCCATTACAGATCTTACCTTCCGCAATGGAGAACGGCTGCAGAATACAAAACAGCAAAAAGTTCTTATCCGAGCCCTCGCGCGGTTAAAAACATCTGTTCTGACGGCCCCTGAAGTCAAAACAGAGGAGAGTTTGCAAGCATTATTGAAACAGGCGCAAACCATAGCAGAACACGCAGCCCATCTTTATGCAGAAACCAATGCAGCCGAAGAACAAACAACGTCAGACCCACTTTTCTGGTGTGTGGCGCCATTAAAAGCGCTTGAAAGCCATTTGCGTGATTTGGACCATACGCATAACACGACCTTTGAAACCCGGCTGAAAGCATTGCAGAGCAAAGCAACTATGTTGGCGTACGGCATGGACTTTGCTTTTTTGCGTGATCCTGCACGCAAACTTTTGTCTATCGGGTTTGTTGTTACTGAAGATATCTCCGATAGTAACTGTTATGATCTGTTGGCCTCTGAATCTCGGCTCGCAGTCTTTTTTGCCATTGCAAAAGGAGACATTCCTGCGCGGGATTGGTTCCGTCTGGGTCGTGCTCTAACCTCTGCTGGCAGCGGAGCAGCATTGGTCTCGTGGTCGGGTTCCATGTTCGAATATCTTATGCCCTCTCTGGTTATGCGTGCGCCTATAGGTAGCCTGCTCCAGCAAACCAACGCGCTTATTGTGCAGCGCCAGATTGCTTATGGGCAGTCTCACAATATTCCATGGGGGATTTCGGAATCCGCCTATAATGTGCGGGATGTTGATTACACCTATCAATACTCAAACTTTGGCGTTCCGGGGCTGGGGTTAAAACGTGGCCTTGGGCAGGATAGAGTTGTAGCCCCCTATGCCACCTTGCTGGCCGCTATGGTTGATCCGCAAAAAGCTGTCGCCAATCTTTTTGTTCTGGAAAAAACAGGGGCACACGGTCGTTACGGTTTTTACGAAGCGCTAGATTATACCCCGGAGCGTGTGCCGGATGGGCAGGAAATGGCTATTGTGCAGGCTTACATGGCACACCATCAGGGCATGTCCATTCTTTCCGTGGCAGATGCAGTTCTGGACGGTATCATGAGAAAGCGCTTCCATGATGACCCCGTGATTGCCTCGGCCGAGCTGTTATTGCAAGAACGTGCGCCACGCACAGGCGCTGTGGCTCATCCTCTGCCAATAGAAGAATATCCTCTGCCGCGCTCGGAATTACCACAAGCGGCATCTGGTAGGTACTACGGCACGGATTATACGCCCGCACCCATTACGCACCTTCTTTCCAATGGTCGTTATACCGTCATGCTCACAGCAGCGGGGTCTGGCTACACAATGTGGCAGGGACAGGCCGTTACTCGGTGGCGGGAAGATCCAACGCTGGATAACTTTGGGTCTTATCTTTACCTGAAAAACGTAAAGACTGGGAAAGTATGGTCTGCTGGCATTCAGCCCTGTGGAGAGGAGCCGGATGATTACATAAGTGTTTTCCATGAAGATCGCGCCGAATTCACCCGGCGCGATGGCTCTCTAACAACAACTGTGGAGGTCATGGTTTCTGCTGAAGATGATGCTGATGTACGCTATCTGAGCGTTTTTAATGCTGGCTATGATAGTGTTGAAATAGATATCACATCTTATGCAGAGCTGGCTTTGCTTGCCCCAGATTCAGATCTCGCGCATCCGGCCTTTACCAAACTATTTGTAGAAACAGATTACCTGCCGGAAGCCAAAACCCTTATAGCAACCCGTAGGCGGCGTACCCCCGATGAGCCTGAAATCTGGGCTGCGCATGTAGCCGTGTGCTCTACCCCCATCACGGTGGAAACAAACCGTGCGCAGTTTATTGGACGCGGCCGCACAGCGCGATCTCCTGCGGCTTTAACGGGTAAAACACAACTATCTGGGCAAACCGGTACGGTGCTGGACGCCTGCTTTGCTATTCGTAGCCGCGTAAGCATCAAGCCCGGTGCTACAGCACGGATAACGTTTTGGACAATGGTTGCGTCATCCCGTCAGGAACTGGAGCGCTTGATTGAGGTGCATCAGGATGATACCGCGCTGGATCGCGCACGCACACTGGCCTGGACACAAGCGCAGATTCAGTTCCGACATTTTGATATTACCCCAGCAGAAGCAGATCTGTTCCAGCGTTTGGCGGGCCATATTCTGTTTGCAAATGCTGCTTTGCGCGCATCATCCGCAGTTATCATGCAAGGTATGGCTGCCCAGCCAATACTATGGGAACAAGGTATTTCTGGTGATCTGCCTTTAGTGGTTTTGCGCGTAAAGGATACGCCAGATACAGATATTATCCGGCAGGTTTTGCTGGCGCATGAATACTTGCGGCTTAAACAGGTTGCTGTTGATCTTGTGCTGATGAATGAGCACCCATCGTCCTATTTACAAGATCTACAGAACACGCTTGAAAACCTTGTGCGCTCTATGCCCAAAAGGGCAACTGTCGCGGGCTCTATCTGCATTTTGCGGGCAGATCTGATTTCCACACCGGTAAAGAATCTTTTATTGGCAGCTGCCCGCGTTGTTCTTTCGGCAGATAAGGGGCTGGCAGAACAGCTTGATCAGGCCAATGTGGCCGAAGCTCCTAAATCTGTTCTGTTTCAAACACCGCATGTGTTTACACCCAGCGCGTTCAAGGTGCCCGATATTCCTGAGCTTGAATTTTTCAATGGTCACGGTGGGTTTGCCCAGAATGGACAGGAATATGTGGTTGTACTCGCTTCCGGTCGCACAACGCCTGCCCCATGGATTAATGTTATTGCCAATGATACTGCGGGCTTTCAGGCTTCTGCCGAAGGAAGTGGTTATACATGGGCGCTAAACAGCCGTGAGCACCAGATTACTCCGTGGTCTAATGATCCTGTCAGCAATCAACCGGGCGAAGTTTTTTACCTGCGGGATGAAGATACCAAAGTATTATGGAGCCCAACGGCTGCCATCCGCCGAGATATAGATGCCACCTATGTCAGCCGGCATGGGTATGGCTATACGCAGTATGATCGTATTGCACACGGCATAGCCAGCACGCTTTTGCAATATACGCCGGTAAAAGACCCTATAAAGATTTCTCGCATTCAACTGCACAACCTATCAGGCCATGCGCGCACGCTTTCTCTTACCGGATATGTTGAGTGGGTGCTTGGGACGGCACGCGCCAAAACAGCATCTTTCATTACAACGCAAATAGATGACGCTACGGGAGCACTATTTGCTTACAATCGCTGGAGTGCCGTTTACGGAGGCCGCGTTGCCTTTGCTGATATTGGTGGCTACGTAACCGCCATTTCGGGAGACCGCACAACCTTTGTTGGCAGAAATGGCACGCTTGATAGCCCGTATGCCTTAACACTAGCCGATACCGTGCAGGGAAGCACCGGTGCTGGGCTTGATCCATGTGGTGTTTTGCAAACCATAGTCACCCTGCCCGCAGATGGCCACGTAGAAATTGTTTTTCTGTTAGGAGAAGCGGAAAACGAGGCAGAAGCCAGGCAGATGATTGCCCGTTATCGGATGGTTGATCTGGATACCGTTCTGGATGATGTCAAACAGCAGTGGCGCAGCATTTGCGGTTCTGTTCAGGTTAAAACCCCAGATCGCAGCATGGATATCATGCTGAATGGCTGGTTGTTGTACCAAACACTTTCCAGCCGCGTGCGCGCACGCGCAGGCTTTTATCAGGCCAGCGGCGCTTATGGTTTCAGAGACCAGTTACAAGATGGCATGGCCCTTGCGGTTTCGTGCCCTGCTCTGGTGCGAGAGCATCTGATACGGGCCGCTTCCCGCCAGTTTGTGGAAGGCGATGTACAGCATTGGTGGCTCCCGCAGACAGGAGCAGGCGTGCGCACCCATATTTCGGATGATTGCACATGGCTTGGTTACACGGTTGCGCATTACGTTAACACAACGGGGGATCTTGCTGTTCTGGATGAAACTATTGGTTTTCTGGAAGCCCCTCCGCTGCCCATAACCGAGCATGATAACTTTATGGTGCCAGCGCACTCGGCACAAAGTGCTACACTGTTTGAGCATTGTGCCCGTGCGCTTGATCGGAGCCTTGCTGTAGGCGTTCATGGCCTTCCTCTCATGGGCACGGGAGACTGGAACGATGGCATGAACCGTGTAGGAGAACAGGGCCGAGGGGAAAGTGTGTGGCTTGGCTGGTTCCTCTACACCACACTTGAGATATTTATCCCCATTGCCCGTGCTCGGAATGAAGATATGCGGGCTGATAAATGGCAGCAGCATACCCGCAAACTGGCCAAGGCGCTGGAACACACATGGGATGGAGATTGGTACCTGCGAGCCTATTTTGATGATGGCACGCCGCTGGGCTCTCACACCATGCCGGAATGTCAGATAGATGCCATTTCTCAATCTTGGTCTGTACTTTCTGGTGCAGCCACGCCAGAACGGGCCAACCATGCCATGCGCTCTGCCGTTCATCGGTTGGTGCGGGAGCAGGACGGGCTTATTCTTGTGCTTACGCCACCGTTTGATAAAGCCATGCCAGACCCCGGTTATATTCGAGGATACCCACCCGGCATACGTGAAAACGGCGGCCAGTACACCCATGCAGCGTTATGGACAGTTATGGCCATTGCAGCTTTAGGCGATGGCAATCTGGCCCAAACATTATTCCATATGCTTAACCCCATCAGCCATAGCCAAACACCGGAACAAGCCGCGCGTTACAGGCTGGAACCCTACGTTATTGCGGCTGATGTATATTCTGAAGCCCCGCATGTTGGGCGTGGTGGGTGGTCTTGGTACACAGGCTCTGCCGGTTGGATGCAACGGGTGGGAACCGAAACCATTCTTGGTGTACGCATTCAGGGGGACAAGCTTTTGATAGACCCCTGCATTCCGCAGCATTGGCCAGAGCTTGAGGTAACATTGCAGTGGAAAACAGCGCGTTACAGTATTCTGGTAAAAAACCCGGATCATGTTTGCCGTGGTATAAGAAAGATCACCATAGATGGCGTGCAAAGCTACATGACGCATGAAATAAATATGAAAGATGATGGGCTTTTACATAAAGTAGAAGTGATCCTTGGTTCATGAATATCTGATAAACATGGAACGAATATCACTTTCTTGCCGTTTATGACGCTATTAGGGAGATCAATATGCGCCGTATGCTTTTCATCACAACTGCTCTTTTTATAACAACGCCGGTGCTTGCTGCCTCGTCTCCCCCTATTGCGCTTACGCATGTGCGTATTGTGGATGGCACCGGAGCAGCCCCCATAGAAGATGGAACGCTTGTGATGCAGGGAGAGCATATTCTTGCGGTGGGCAAAAATGTGGATATTCCCAAAGATGCCAAAGTACTGGATCGTGCAGGAGATACCGTTCTGCCGGGCATTATTTCCGATCACAGCCACGTTGGGCAGTATGAGGGCGTTACCACGGGTTCTCAATTTTATACACGCGCCAATATTATGGCGGCGCTTGGTCAGTATCGTCGTTATGGTGTTACCACGGTTACGGCGCTGGGTAATAACGTGCCAGATGTGTTTGATCCGCTCCGTAAGGAAGCACATGCGGGTAAAACCCCGGCTGATCTGTTCGGTGTTGATCAAGGTATTGGTGTTCCCAATGGTGCGCCGCCTGTGAATGTGGCTCCCAACCAGCTTTTCCGCCCGAAAACCGCCAATGAAGCCCGAGAAGCCGTGGACACAATGGCAGATGAAGGCACGGATCTGGTTAAAATCTGGGTTGATGATTTTGATGGCACACTGCCTGTTAAAATGAGCCCGGATGTTATTGCCGCCGTTGTAGAGGAATCCCATAAACGCAAGCTCCGTGTGGCGGCGCATATTCATGATCTGGAAGACGCTCAGCATGTTGTGGCCGCCGGAGTGGATATTTTGGCCCACGGCATACGAGACAAACCCGTTACACCGGATTTGATTGCAACGCTTAAAGCCCGCGGGATCTGGTATATTGCCACCCTTCAGCTTGATGAAGCCACCACAGCATGGGCTGATCGCGCACCGTGGACGCAAACACCCTTTGCAACAGCCGGTCTTTCTGGCCCTCTACAAAAACAGATTAACGATCCAGCATGGCAGGCGCAGCACAAAACGGGCAAACAGGCCGATTTTGCCCGCACATCTTTGGCAATGAACCTACAAAACCTGAAAACATTGCATGATGCGGGCGTAAAAATCGGCTTTGGCACAGATAGCGGCGCCACCCCTTTACGAGTGCCCGGCGTGGCAGAACATCGGGAACTGGCCCTTACGGTGCAGGCCGGCCTGACACCTTTAGAGACTATTCATATCGCCACACAGAACGCAGCAGATTTGCTGGATCTTTCTGACCGTGGCGTATTGGCGCCGGGCAAACGGGCTGATGTGTTAGTTGTTACCGGTAACCCCGCAACCAACATTGCAAATGCCGACAAAATTATTGAAACATGGGAAAACGGCGTCGCCATTTCTGCGCCTGTACTGCAAAAATAAAAATCTGTGTGAATATCCCAGCCATTTCAATATATAAGGCTGGGATACTACGCTTTGCGGCTGTTTGATTGCCATTTGTGCTATAATAGGCTTGTAGCAGATTATGCGGGCTTAAAGTGGCTCAGGCTCAATTGCATAGCGCAGCGGGTTTGTTTGGAAAAACCACTTTTTACCTCATCTTGTAATATAGTAGCTAACCTTGGGCTTATTAAGCCTTCTGGAAGTATCTTGAAACCGAGACGCGCATAAAAAGGCGCATTCCACGGTAGATCACGAAAAGTCGTCAGAGTGACGGCTCTAAGGCCATATGCTTTTGCCCAACTACATGCCGTGTAAAGCAGCGCGGTGCCTATGCCCCGCCCCTGCTCTTTTTTGCAAACGGATATTTCTAGAATATGCAATTCCTGCGCGTATATTTGCGCACAAAGAAAAGCAATTGGGTGACCCTGCTTATCAATAGCAACCCAGCTTGTGCCTGTGGTTATGGCAGCAAGATGCGTATCCACCGGCAAAACGGCGTGATCGGCTATCCAGCTTAATGAAGGAATTTGCCGAAAAATCTGCGCGGCGGATTTTTCAATGAGCGGAAGAACAGGCGCATCCTTAATACACGCCGTACGTATGCTAAAAGTCATGGATAGTCATTATTCCGTAAAAAGCCTGTTCTAACTTCTTTTATACCGTAATTCTAAGAACACCTGCCTCTCATGGTGTCAAAGATACGGATATCACGCAGGCCGCTGTAAAACTGAAGACGTCCTCCAAACCTACCGTTAATATTACGTGCATAAAGCCCCTTGCCCTGATACGTTGCGTGTTACCGAGGGGGGCTCCGACATGGAGCTGAGATATTGCAAGGCCAAAAGGCAGCGCAATGACCCTTTGAACCTGATCCGGGTTATGCCGGCGAAGGGACAGGTTTGGCCACCCTATCCTTTTTTGCTGGAGTTTCGCGGCAGGAAGCTACGTTCTTGCGAAAAGGGAATTGCCTGACCATGATCGCCAATGTTTTGAGTATTGCCGGCACCGACCCCACAGGAGGCGCTGGAATTCATGCAGATATTAAAGCATTTTCGGCTATGGGGGCGTATGGCATGGCGGCCATTACGGCTGTGGTGGCCCAGAACACTCAAGGCGTACGTTCTTTTGTGGCCCTAGACCCGCAATTTGTGGGCGAACAGATTGATAGCGTGTTTGATGACGTGCGGGTGGATGCAGTTAAGATAGGGATGGTTCCCAACAGCAGCATTGCTGAGGTTATTGCAGACCGCCTGCATTATCATGGTGCAAAAAATATTGTGCTTGATCCTGTTATGGTGGCCAAAAGTGGAGATCACCTTCTGGAAGGCAACGCGGTAAGTGCTATCAGAGACTTTTTGGTGCCGCTTGCAACGCTTATTACCCCCAACCTGCCAGAAGCAGGTGTTTTGCTGAATGCTCACCCCGTATGGACGCTGGATGAAATGCGCTTACGGGTAAAAGAGTTGGCCAAGCTGGGTTCGGAATGGGTTTTGTTAAAGGGGGGACATCTTGAAGGATCAACGCAGAGTGTTGATCTGCTTTATGGTTCCGCTGGAAAAATTATTGAGTTTGCAGCACCACGCATCTGCACACGTAATGACCACGGCACAGGCTGCACGCTTTCTGCTGCAATAGCGGCTCTTCTCCCTTCTAAATCGGTTGAAGAAAGCGTGCGAGGAGCAAAAGCATATTTGCATGGTGCGCTTGCAGCGAGTGATACGCTTGATGTCGGGCATGGGCACGGCCCCCTGCACCATTTCCATCATTTGTGGAAATAATGTTTAGTCATCTGGTAACTGTATAAGGGTTTTATCGGCATCCAATTAAGTGATGCCGATAAACAGGGCGATCTTAAAGCTCGATATCCACTTCACGAATACCAGCGCGCTGTGTGGCATCCGGGTGGCCTTGGTGAAACGGCTCGTCAGCAAGCAGCTTTACATCGTTCAGGTCAGATACGGCAAGGCAATCCCACTGCCCTTGGGCAGGTACACGCTTTTCGTGTGTATCTACACCACGATACATCAGCACCTTTTCTACGCCATCCCCTTTCCCCAGAGCATAAGGTGAGCCTAGCTGCGGCTTGTCATGAAGCGTAAAAGCCACGGCTTTTTTCTGTTCAATGGCAGTCCGTAAAATGCTGTAAGCTGACATGGTTTGTTTCCTTTTTGTAGGAATAACAATCAGGCCTGAATTCGGTTTTGAAATACAGGAAGCCGATAAAAGCCTCATGCAGGCCTTTTATTGGGTTACGCTCCTTCATTCGCAAAAGCGATAGACTTGATATAGGAGCAGCTATACCTGCCCATACAACAGAACAGCCCTGCTGACCCCTGGCTTGTGCCAGATTATACCGTGCTTTTTACGTGTAACATGATCACGCCAACCACTCTTCCTTGACAAAAGGCAAATTATCTTCCTTTAACAAGTACACAATTTGGAGAGGATTTTTGTCTAGATCAGCCACCATGCACGCAAAAATGCGCCTGTTTGCCAGCCGATGGCTGGTGGCCATTTGTGTAATGGTGGGGCTTGTCGGACAGCTTTTTCTTCAAAGCCATGCGCAGCTTGGGGAAATGCCCCGTGTTACGCTTGAACGCCTTACTGGCCTTCATATTGGCCCTGCACTTAAAAGCCCGGCATGTCCTGATATGGATGATGCCATGGTAATGCCTGCGGATGATGAAGGGCATGATCCCGCACACCATTCGCATGATGATAACGGGTTCTGCCCTCTTTGCCCCTTACTGCAACTGCCCGATATTGTCTTTATTGGAGTTTTTGTTGCTTTAAGCATTATGCTGTTGGCAAAGCGGCAGATCTATCATGATCGTGCGCCACGGGCCCCGCCTGCTGGTGTTTTTACGGGTCTTCCCCATACACGTGGGCCGCCTCTGCTCCTGTCATGTCTTTACTGACAGGAACACGTTTTTGCGGCTGCTATTTGTAATATAGCAACTGTTATTCCCGCCTTAATGCGGGAACCAGCCTTATGTGCTGGATACATCAACCTGCCCTGTCAGCCTTTATGTATGACGCTGTCAGGACAGATATGTATGTCTCGTATTTTTCGAATACTCCCATGTTTTGGGGTTATGGTAGGCGGTCTTTCGCTTATTTGTGCGCCAGCCTCGGCTGCTTCCCTGCCCACCGCTTGCAAGCCAACCTCAGCCAATGCGCCTAAAAAGTGCAGTGCTTCTGGGTCTTCATGCGCGTGTTCATCTTCGGTAAATCATGCGTCTGCTGAAACAACCCATCAGAATATTACCGTATATGGATCTGGCACCCGGCATTCCTACACCGTGCCAACAATAGAAGCATGGGGGAAAACGCCAGTTGCGCTGAAGGATATTCCGCAGTCTGTATCTGTTATTACACAGCAGCGTATGGAAGATTCCAACATGCTGACAATGACAGATGCCATGCGCCAGATTAACGGTATTCGCGTTATGCCAGCTTCTACGGCCAATTCAAATTTCTACTCACGCGGCTACCAGCTTACAACTTCTGTGGACAGCACGCCAAATGCTTCCGGAACGCTGAATAACGCTAGTTTTGATCTTTCCATGTATGATCGTATCGAGGTGTTGCGTGGGTCTTCGGGCCTTTTGCAGGGGGCTGGTGGCGCGGGTGGCGTTGTAAATGAAGTTACCAAAAAACCGGGGCAGGATTTTGCGCTAACCGGCGCTGCCAGTGTTGGAAGTTTTAACAACTACCGTGCAGATGTGGATATGACGGTAGCGCTCAACAAATCCAAAACTCTTCGTTTCCGCACGGCGGATCTGTTTGAAGATAATAATTACTTTTACAAATACGCCCATACCCGCAAATGGCAAACCTATGGGGTGTTGGAGTGGGATATAACCCCGCGCACTACCTTTATGGTTTCTCACGCTGCGCAACAGCAGGATAATCAGGCCCCTTATTACGGTTTGCCGCTTACAACGGCCAATACGTTATGGTCTGGCAGCCGCTCTGCAAACCCCAGCCAGCGCTGGGGATATTCCAATTACATGACACAGCAGACCATTGCCTCACTTAACCAGAAGCTCTGGGGGGATTGGTCTGCAACCGCGCGCGGCACGTTTTATGATCAAAGCTATAATACGCTTTATAATGAACCATGGAACCAGATAGACCCCACCACAGGAACCCTACAGTATCGGGATCAAGGTATTTCCGCTTTTAAGGGTACGAACGCATCACACTCTGCAGATATTTATGCCCAAGGCAGTTTCCATTTTCTAAACCGCATGCATCATGCGCTTTTCGGCTTCAATTATAATTCGTACGAACAGGTTACGCAGTATGCCAACAACAACTGTAACGCCATCTATAACGATGTGAGCATAAACAACACGGATGTTGTTCAAAAACCTGCGGCAAACTGTTTTAACTATGCCACAAATGCCAATGGCTGGGGTAAGGATGATTACGCCTATCAATGGGGATTTTATGGCCAACTGCGGTTTGAGCTGACTAAAAAGCTCTCCCTTATTCTGGGCGGGCGTGCCTCACGCTATTACGAGAAACTCCGCGATATTGCTCCTGCACCAGCAACACAATGGCAGACAACATCCAATATACATGGAGAGCTGACACCTTACCTTGGATCTGTTTACCAAATTACGCCCCATATCTCTTGGTATGCCAGTTACTCCAGTATTTTCACTCCTTCTGTGGGGAAGGAAACCTATCGCGGTGGCGGGCTAACGCCCCAGCGTGGCAACCAGATTGAAACGGGCTTTAAGGCAGAATATTTTCATGGTCGGTTGAATGTTTCTTCTGCACTGTTCCGGATGGAGAGCGTAAACCAACCGGTGCAAGATCCGCTGCATTCACAATTTTACGTCACTACCGGGCCTATTCGCCGCCAAGGGTGGGAAATGCAGATTGATGGGCAAATCCTGCCTAATCTGGATGTGTCTATTGGTTATACGTACCTGGACACCAAAGTTTCCAATTCCCGCGTAAGCGATTTTGGCGGTGTTTATTCCCCACATCACATGTTCAAATCTTGGGTGCATTACACTGTGCCAGATGGACGGCTGAAAGACCTGAACATAGGGGTTGGAATAGATGCCAACAGCAATCTACGCGGAAGTTACGCCACAACCGTACAGGGCGGATACATGACAATGGACGGCATGATTGGTTATAAAATCAACCGTAACCTGCGCCTGCAACTAAATGCATATAACCTGACAAACCGCCATTATTACGAACGCGCCAGTGGTATATGGCAGTTCAACTTTCCCGCAGCCCCTCGTAATTTTATGGCAACGCTTCGTGCTACGTACTGATAAACCTTCTCCTTCCCACTCTCTTGCGGATTGGAAAATCCTGTTTCCTTTTTGGGTATCCGCAGAAAAGTGGAAAGCATGGGGCCTGCTGGGCCTGATTATTGGGCTTTCTCTGCTTTATGTGCGTACGGCCGTATGGTTGGGTATTTGGGATCAGAAATTTTTTGATGCCTTTTTTGCGTTCCATGTGCGCAACGCCTTGGGCATGTTACCGATTTATATTGCGGCTTGCGCTCTTTCGGCTGGCATTTACGTGCTGCAAACTTACCTGACACAGATCCTTTCCATGCGTTGGCGCTTATGGAACACAAAGGTCTATCTTCAACGCTACCTAAAAAATGCTACCTATTACCGTTTGGAGCATGATGCCACGCAGGCAGATAACCCAGACCAGCGTATTGCAGATGACCTTGCGCAAATGACAACCCTTGTCCTCAAACTGGGGTTGGATGCTATTCAGGCGGTTATGACGCTGCTGTCATTCTCTATTGTTTTATGGGAAATCGGCGGCGCGTTATCTGTGCCGCTTTGGGGGCATGTTTATCATATTCCCGGTTATCTGTTTTTTGGAACAGTTATTGTTACCGTATTGGTTTCTTTACTTATAGAAAAAGTAGGTGGCCCCTTAGTTCATGCCGATTATCAGCAACAACATTATGATGCTGATTTGCGTGCAAGCCTGCTTGATTTGCGGCGTAATTCTGAGCAGGTTGCTTTTTATAAAGGGGAAGACGCTGAACATCTGCGGTTTTCTACCCATCTTGCACACATCGCCAAAAATTGGCGCAAGGTTGTGCATTACACATGGCGCGCTAATTTTGTAGGAACGTTTTATAATCAAACAGCTTCCATTATTTTATGGGTTTTGCTTGTGCCCAAAATTATGGCGCATGCGCTTACGTTTGGCACTTATGCGCGTATTAATGCCGCATTCATGCAGGTTCGAAGAAGTTTGCAATGGTTTATTGATAATTACACGGATCTGGCCGGTTTACGTTCTACATTGCAACGTCTTGCTGAATTTGAACGCATAATACAGCAGAAGCCTACCCAAGGCATTGTGTGCAAACCCACAAACGAAAATACAGTTTCAACCCATAATTTGGTTCTTAATCTGCCTTCCGGGCAAACATTGCTGGACTTTGGCACCCTAACATTTCAAGCGGGTGAGCGATGGGCTATTTATGGTGCATCAGGCAGCGGAAAAAGCACGTTTTTACGCAGCTTAGCCGGGTTATGGCCTTATGGCAGTGGAGATGTGTGCCTTAACAGTGCAAAGGCTATGTTTGTTCCGCAGCAAAGCTACGTACCAACGGGCTCTTTACGGCAAGCCCTTTCCTACCCCTTACCCCTAGAGCAACATAACCTGCACGCCTATGAGGCTGCCCTTCATGCGGTTAATCTGGGGGAATACGTATCTCGTCTAGATGAAGATCAAGTATGGGAGAATATTTTGTCTGGTGGCGAACAGCAGCGTTTGGCCTTGGCACGGGCCTTTCTATTTCGCCCTTCCATTCTGTTTCTGGATGAAGCCACGTCTGCCATGGATACTGCCAATGAACGCTGCCTTTACGATGCGCTGCTAACCCTCTTGCCGCAGTGTACAATTATCAGCGTAACTCATCACAAAGCACTGCAAGATTATCACCAGAAACAAATTATTTTGCAAAATGGCAGGGCCTTCTTTTAACCTTAGGACATTAAGGCAGATTATTATGCCTATTCGCATCGGTGTTGCGGGCTGGTCGGTTCCAAGCAAACTTGCCGCAGAATTCCCTTCAGCCGGCACGCATCTTGAACGCTACGGTACGCGTTTTTCTGCTGTGGAAATTAACAGCAGCTTCTATCGTCCTCATCAGCAAAAAACTTACGTGCGCTGGGCAGCAAGCGTACCGCCAGATTTCCGCTTTTCCATCAAACTCCCCAAGGCAATTACGCATGAGCAGCGTTTTGTGGGATGTCAGGATCTTGTTACACGTTTTGCTGAGGAAACCAGTGGTTTAGGCAATAAGCGCGGCCCCATTCTGGTTCAGCTACCTCCAAATTTTGCTTATCCTGGAGAGATTGCAGAACAGTTTCTTCATGATTTGAAAGCCATAATCAACGGCCCTGTTGTGCTGGAACCAAGGCATGAGAGCTGGTTTCAGCCAGAAGTTGATAAGATGCTGAAAAGGCAGCATGTCTCACGGGTTGCGGCAGATCCGGCCAGATTTGCTTCTGCCGCACTGCCCGGAGGCTGGAATGGGCTCGCCTATTTTCGGCTACACGGTTCTCCGCGCATTTATGAATCACTGTATAGTGTAGAAACTGTGCAGGCGCACGCAAACAGCGTTGCTGCGTTGAATGCATGTGGCACAGATGTGTGGACAATTTATGATAATACCACCTTTGGTGCAGCCACACAGAATACACTTGAACTGATAGAAGCGTTAAAGCAGCCGCATGGTCATCTTATGGATTAATGCGCCTTTGGAGCAAGCAGATGTGTAATCTCTATTCCATGACATCCAACCCACAGGCCATTCGCAAGGTTGCAAAGGTGGCGGTAGATCTCACGGGCAATCTTCAGCCTTTGCCAGATATTTACCCCAACACAATGGCGCCAATTGTGCGCAATACTGCGCAAGGGCGAGAATTGATGATGGCACGTTGGGGTATGCCTACGCCTCCAAATTATCTTAAGGGGCATAAGGTGGACCGGGGTGTGACCAACATTCGTCACCCAGCCTCTCTGTGGTGGAAACGTTGGGAGCATGTAACGCATCGCTGTCTTGTGCCACTTACAGCTTTTTCTGAACCCACGCGCCTGCCAGATGGTAAATCACAACCCATATGGTTTGCTCGTAATGATGATGAGCCTTTGGCATTTTTTGCGGGTATCTGGTGCCAGTGGACATCCGTGCGCAAATTGGCGGACGGAGAAACAACGGATGACCTCTTTGGGTTTTTGACCACAGAAGCCAACCGAGAAGTTGGGGCAATCCATCCCAAGGCTATGCCAGTTATTCTCACACAGCCGGAAGAATTGGATATATGGATGAATGCGCCAGCAGAAGAAGCCCTTCAACTGCAACGGCCCCTGCCGGATGGTGCGTTGAAGGTGATTGTTCCAACTCATGCCCTGAACTAATATCCCGTTCTTTATCAGGAAAACGCAGATATCTGGCGCAGTAGCGCATCAGAGGCATAGACAGTATGCCAAGTGGGCACTATTTTCCGCCAGCCATGACTATTTCAGCCCGCCCCATCCAGATCGGCATTGATTTCGGTACGACCAATAGCGTCATCGTTATCGCACGTCCTGATCGTACCATCCAGACCATTTCATTCCCCACACCGGATGGTGGTTCCTCTGAAACCTGCCCCACACTTCTTGCTTTGTGGCAAGAAATGGAAGGTGGCAGGCGGCTGCTCCAACGTGCCGTAGGCGCTTATGCTGTTGAGGCGCATCTTGATGATCCGTCCGAAACGCGCCTTATCATGTCCATGAAGTCCTACCTGGCTCAATCCAGCTTCCGTGAGACACAGGTATTTAGCCAGCGCCTTTCGTTGGAAAATCTGATTGCCACTTTCCTGCGGGAATTGATGGCGCTTACAGATATTACCCCGGCAGAATGCCATGTTACGGTTGGGCGGCCGGTCCATTTTGTGGGCGAAAATGCAGATAATGCTTTGGGTGAAGCTCGGTTGCGGGCGGCATTTAAGCAAGCAGGGTTTGCCGATGTTAGCGTTATGATGGAGCCAGAAGCGGCTGGCTGGCGCTTTATGCAGCGGTTGGATCGGCCCGCAACAGTGCTTGTGGGAGACTTTGGCGGCGGCACGAGTGACTTTTCGATCATGCGTTTTGACCCCGCCAGCAACCAACAGGCGCAACCTCTTGGCCATACAGGTGTGGGGTTGGCTGGGGATCAGTTTGATTTCCGTATTATTGATAATGTTGTGGCCCCTTACCTTGGACGTGACTGCACGTTCCGCATCATGGGGGGCGAGCCTCTTCCGGTGCCTATTGAGTGGTATCATTCTCTAGCACGCTGGCACCGTCTCTTTCTTATGCGCACACCGCGTATTCTTAACGAGATTGCAGATGTTGCCCGAACAGCTTCTGAACCGGAAAAGTTAAAAAGCCTGATCGAGCTTATTCGTGAACAGCATGGGCAGGAACTTTACAACGCAGTTTCCGCTACCAAACGCGCTTTGTCCTCTGCTGAAAGTGCTGAGCTTTCTTTCTCGCAGCCCGGTCTAGATATTAAAACAACCGTTTCTCGTGCAGATTTTGACCGTTGGATTGCCCCAGATATTGCCAAACTGGGTGAAGGTATTGACCAAGCGCTTCGTCAAGCCTCTCTGGCTCCAGAGCAGATTGACCGGGTGTTTCTAACTGGGGGCACATCTTTTGTGCCAGCAGTTAGGCAACTCTTTACCTCTCGGTTTGGAGAAGATCGGGTTGAATTGGGTGGGGAGTTTGTTTCTGTTGCTGAGGGGTTGGCGTTGGCTTCTGTGTAGCTCTTGATAGAGCTACACGTTACCCGCCTGAAACGACATATAGGCGAATGTAATTTTCCATCAAACGTTGCTGCATGTTCAAAAGCTCGATCTCACAATCTAGGCTTGCGAGCTGGCTGACAAGAAATTCTACTTTGGATTCATCTCCTCGACGGTAAGAAGCCCCTACCCTTTTTTCACTTATTTTTGCATTTTCAGCCATCTGCGCGGCATCGCCGTACTGTGCGCGTGTCATATTATAATTGGCGAGTGCATCTTCTGTTTCTTTCCATGCATTCAGCACTGTTCGTTTATATTCCAGCCCAGCGTTTTTGAGTTCGGATTGGCGCAATTCCACTTGCCGCGCAATTTTGCCACCTTCAAAAATAGGTAAAGTCAGCGTTGGGCCAAATTGGGTATTTCGTGCCCCCCACCCGAACTCGGTTAATGTTAACGCATCTATCGACAATTCGCCGGAAAACGTAATGCGAGGGTAAAAGTCTGCTCTAGCAATACCAACCATAGCCGAAGCCGCGTGCAATCTTTGCTCAGCCGCACGAATATCTGGCCGACTTTGCACCAATACGGACGGAATTTTTAAAGGTGCTGGTGTGATTTGAGTATAATCAATAGGTGAGAAACTCTGATCATTCACAGATAAAGCATCAGGACGGTTATATACCAGCGCGGAAAGCGCCCGACGTACAGCCTGTTGCGTATTATCTAGTTCCTGATACTTCATAAAAACCTTATGAAATTGATTACTTTGTTCAAGAAGAACTGTTTGTGATATCAAGCCCCTTTGGTACGAGGCGTTATTTATGGTCTCTATTTCTTTTAAAATATTCGATGCTTTTTTTTCAACCTCTACCATTTGGGTAAGGTTGACCCAAAGAAAATAAAGACGGCAGATTTCTGCCTCAAATGAAAGAGACACAGCCTCAATATCATCTTGAAAGGCCTGACGGTTGGCATCAGCCACCTTTCGCATCAATTTATAGCGCCCCCATAAATCTAGTTCCCATGATGCAAACATACCCGTATTAAAATTACTATAAGAAACTCCTTTAGGTTCTAGGTAAGAACCACCTTGGTCTAACCCTAATAAAGGCCGCAATACATCTCCTATGCCTGCTGTAGATGTATAATTTCTGCTATACCCTGCTGTGCCGTTAATTTCGGGCATATTTGCTGCATAGGCTATTTTTGTTTCAATACGAGATGCTTGCAGTTTTTCATACGCAATATTGATATCAATATTTTCCTGCAACCCAATACTTACAAGGTTATTCAATTTTGGCTGATGAAAGTTCTGCCACCAGTCTTTTTGTGCTTTGCCATAAAACTGTTGGGCCGGTGTATTCTCCCAAGCTTGTGGTAATGTTACTTTTGGGAGTGATGTTTTAGGCTGTAAGGAGCATGCCTCCAGAAATGCGACTGGCAATAACAATACAATTTTAATTTTCTGGGATTTAGAAAACATAAAAATCATTGTGCAGCCTTATCTTTTTGTTTGTCACTAAATATAACCAAGTAAAAAGCTGGCAAGGAAAGAAGAGTAAGAAATGTAGCAACACTCAATCCCCCAATCATGACAATGGCCATAGGCCCCCAAAAAATATTAAATGCTAACGGAATGAAGGCAAAAACAGAGGCCAGAGCTGTAAGTATAACAGGGCGTGCACGCAATATTGTTGCATCAATAACAGATGCGTTTAGCGTTAAACCATTGTGTTTGTTATATTCTATTTGATCTACCAGTAATATGGTATTGCGCATAATCATTCCGGCCAAAGCAATTAAACCTAACAAGGCAACAAAACCAAATGGTGCTTTAAAAATAAGTAAAGCCAATACGGCACCTATCAGCCCCAAAAAGCTGGAGCATAAAACCAGCACAACACGGCTGAATTTTTGCAATTGCAGCATTAAAACAAGCAGCATGATACCAATTGTTGGGGGCAATAAAGCAAATATGGCATCATTTGCTGTTTCAGAAAGTTCGGCGTCTCCCCCTACTTCTACCCTATAACCATATGGAAGATGCTTTTTTATGTTATCTATTTTCTGTTTTATCTGCTCTACAATTTCCAAGGGCTCAATACCCGGCATAACATCAGATTGAACTGTTATGCATGGTTCTCCATTTCTTCTCCATATCACAGGGAAAATCTGTTTAATTTCCAAAGACCCTAATTGGCCTAGAAATACATTTCCCATTTGCGTTTGTATTGGAAGCAGTCCCCATAATTGTGGATTATGACGGAATTTTTCTTCTGCACGGATAACTAGGCTGCGATGATTATCCGCATTAAAAATTTTACCTACCTCTTCTCCAGAAAGAAAAGCCTGCATTTGTTGTGCAATAGCAATACGGTTACTTCCAAAATGAGCTACTTTTTCTGCATCCAGTTGAAATGATTCAGAGAGTGTACGATTGCCCCAATCAATTTGTATATCAGATGTGCCGGATGTATTTTTAAGGATATCTCTTATTTCATGCGATATATTTATAATTTTATCTATGTTTGAACCAATAATGCGATATTGCACGGGAAAATCAGCCGTTGGCCCCAAAGAGAGCCTTTGCACATGAAGGCTTGCGGGAATACCATTCGCGAAATTTTTTATACTTTTGAAGAGCTCTTCCCGAGCATTTAAATCTTTAGCAACTAAAAGCAATGTTGCATGTGAAGCACTTGGGCTGGCTGGTATATAAGGCAGGTAAAATCTGGGGGCGCCATCTCCGATGTGTGTTTCAATATGAGCCAAAAATGGCAAGTATAATATCTTGCTTTCAATATCGCTTACAATTTTATTGGTTTTACTAAGTGAACTTCCGGGTGGCAATGCAACATCAACAATCAGTTCTGGGCGATCAGATAGAGGAAAAAACTGCTGATTAACCAAAGATGTGCCCAATATTGCCATAACAAGAAGAGTAAGAGTTACGGCACAAACGGTTTTTTTTCTAACAACAACCCATTCAAGAATTTTACGTAAAGCAAGAATGCTTTTTGTTTCTAAAGACGGTGTATTTCCTAATGTATTTTGCGGTTGTGGTAAAAACCATACTCCAAGCAAAGGTATAAAAATTACGGCTATAACCCAGCTACAAAGCAGTGCAGCAGCACTTACCCAGAAAATCTCACCAGCATATTCACCTGTTGTAGATTTGGCTATTCCAACAGGTAAAAAGCTTATAATTGTTATTAAAGTGCCTGTAAGCATAGGAAAAGCCGTGTGTTCCCACGCGTAGGATGCAGCATCCTCTCTGCTGGCACCGTTGGATAACTGCACAATCATGGCTTCTATACTAATAATAGCATCATCAACCAATAGGCCGAGGGATAGTATTAAAGCACCCAAAGAAATGCGCTCTAAACCAATGCCAGATATTTTCATGTATAGTGCAACAAAAGATAAGGTAAGCGGCACTGAAAATGCCACAACCATTCCGCTTCGAAATCCGAGTGTTCCAAATGCTACAACCAGTACAACCAGAAGCGCAAAAAAGAATTTTAACAGGAATGTATTTACGGCTTCCTTAATAATCTTACTTTGATCCTCAACTTGAACAAATTTCAAACCTGTTGGCAGTTCACTATTTATTTTATCTAGCTCGGTATTTAGTTTTTTACCTAAGGTAAGACCATCACCATCTTTTGCCATTGCCACGGCGATAATGAGTGCTGGTTTGCCATGATACCGCACAATACTGGATGGCGGATCAATATAGCCCCGGCTAACAGTTGCAATGTCTTTGACGTGCAAGTTGCCAGATTTTGAAGGCAACGTGATCTGTTCTATGGATTCCTGATTATAAACGGCACCAGAAACATCAATAGGCATGTCAATGCCAAAATCCAGCATACCGCCTGATGCAATAAGGCTATGTTGCTGTATGGCCTCAGAAAATTGAGCCAGGCCCATACCTACATTTTTTAGCCGAATAGGATCTATATCTATATTAAATGTTGCTGGAATTTCCCCAATAATTTGCACCTTTGCAACATCGGGAATTCTCTGAAAACCAGTTTTTATTTTCTTGGCGATTGGAGAAAGGCTAGAGACTTCTGCCCCTGTCAGCGCAAAGGTATAACCATAAACATCTGCAAAATCATCATTTACAGATAATGTTCCTCCTTCTGGTAAAGTAGGAGAAACGTCAGCTACTTTGTTACGAACTTTTTGCCAGATTTGTGGAACCTGCTCTTTGGGCGCATTATCATTTAAAGAAACCTGCGTAACACAAAAAGACTGATTACAGTATGTGGAAAGAGTATCTAAAAAATCTATACCACGTAATTCTTGTTCCAATGGATTTATTATTTGTGCCTGCAATGCATCCGGGCTTGCTCCAGCCCATTGGGCCGAAATTGTCATACTTTTTAATGTAAAATTAGGATCTTCAGCACGCCCCAGATTGATAAACTGCCATCCCCCAGCAATGACAGAGATAATCATTAGAAAGCCAATAAGCTGAGGATGTTCCACAGCCCAACGAGATGGATTGAATTTTTGAGACATCATGAATGCTCATCCATCTGCACAATTTTTACGAGGTCTTCATGCTGAAGAAGGTCTGGGCCACTTGAAACCACAAGTTGTTCGGGTAAAAGGCCTGTTACAATAGCATCTTGCCCTTTCAAGCTTACAATTGTGATGTTTTGCTCCTCAATATGCTGTTTATTTTTACTCACCACCCAAACAAGGGGCGTATTTTTTGTGTAAAAAATTGCAGTAAGAGGCACACGAACAAAATTTTTTACTTGTTCTGATAAGAGTGTAACAAAAACAGAAGTGTTCAATGGTATTGGTAACGGATTTTTTAATGCTAGCCGTGCATGTCTTACTTTTGTATCAGGATCAAAATATGGGCTGATACGCACAACCTCCCCTTTCACAACAATGGGGTGTGTATCTCCTATAATCGTAATTTTGGCTTGCTCACCAATGTTTACGGACTTTGAATCATATAGCTCTACGTCAATTTCGGGGTTGCCTGCTGCCATTACAATAATCTTGCTCCCAACCCCGGCTAATGCACCGGGCTGGGCAGAAACTTTTATGATAATTCCATCCTCTGGAGACCGCACCATGCTTTGTTGTTCTTGGCTTTCAGCCAGTTTTTCGGCTTCTTTTGCAATTTTTTCCTTTGCACGGGCCATAGAAAGAGCTGATTGTCGATCTTTTATTGTGCTTGTAGATAAAGCGCCAATAGTATCCAAACCGTTACTACGTTTTACAAGATCAGAAAGCTGAAGCGTATTGGCATGCGCTGCTTCAAACTCACTCTGCGCTTGTGCCAGAAGAAGTTTTGAATCTGTATTGTGCATAATAGCTAAAATATCATTTTTATGTACAAATTCTCCTTCGCTGACAGAAATACTTTTAATTTTTCCTTCTCGTAGCGTAGAGACAGATATTATATGCTGAGCAGTATAAAAACCTACATATTGTGATAAATTATTATCAGCAGGGACAACCTGAACGGCCTCAACTGGTTTTGGTTGTGGCGCCACAGGTTTACTGTATTTCTCTTTACAAGCACTCATAGATATAAGAGTGGTAATTAAGAAAGTCTTATAGAGCACTTTTGTTTTTTTGATCTGATACCACATAATACTTACAACTATGCACTTGCACTATTTTGAGAGTTTTAGAGATTTTACGTATTGTGAACATTGGTGCCGTTTGACAACAAGACACCAAAAAATATAAGAATAATACCTAATATTTGCGAGTAATCTAAACTTTGATTGAAATAAAACCGGCTAATAAGGCACGAAAAAATAATACCCAACCCAGAAGATACACTATAAACAACACTCATAGGCGTAACTTTTAAGGCAAGGGATAGAAAGAGAAACGATAGCACATACCCAACACTCATTACGCAAATTGGGAGAGGCTTTGTGAAATTCTGTGCTTCTTTCAGTGCTGCCGTGCCGATTACTTCGGAAACTACCGTAAAGAATATGTACAAAAACCCCTTCATTGGTCTATCCGTTTAGAATATGTAATTTTTTCAATAATACTCTGAATATCTTCGTAATTAATGCTATTCAGTTTGTCAGCACCTAATATTTCCCATAATGACAACCCATCTGCTGCTAAGCAGCATAAAATCATTAACGGCGAACTTTCTTCAAAAAGCCCGGTAGATTTTATTGTTTGCCAATAAATGCGCGTCCATTCTTGAGACAATGTATTGTCTGACAGCATGATAGATAGCAACTGGCGCAGAATAATATAGCTTTTATCCTGCGGGTTAGATGCATTACCCAAGCCAATATAGGCACGCGCTGCCCGCCCTGTTTCAACAGGATCTTTTTCCATAGCAGCCTGTATTTCATCTCGAAAAAGATTGAGTTCTCGATGGAACAACCCATCAAGAAGTTTCTCCTTAGAGGGAAAATGATGGAGCAAGCCGCCTTTGCTAACACCCGCCTTTTGCGCAACCAAATTTAGTGTCAGTTTTTGTGCGCTTTCATGAATCAGTATTTCAGCAGCAGCATCCAAAAGATTGCTTTTTACAGATTCCGGATTGTTTGTACGTGTCTTATGGCTTGTCATGAACAAAACATACCGTCTGGACGGTTTCTTGTAAAGCCCAAACCTATAGCCCTAAAAAATGGCTAAAAAGCCGGACTTATGATGTTTTGGGTAACAGGCACTCCTAATTTAATGAGCTCTTCTTGGTAAGAGACGCATGTAAGCCCTACACCTCTCACCAGAAAACATTGTGAAATTAAGATTTCTTCTTTGAAGATACGTTTTCTTTGGATGATAAGGCAGAAGGGAGAGTAGAAATGCGCCCTGCTTTAATGGCTGCACAGAAGGTTTTCCAATCAGCTTTTGTCTGATCTGCATAAGCAACAGAAAAACCCGCAATGGCATCTGCAAAAGCACGTCCTCCACCCAGATAGCCCGCCAAAGTGGCAACATCACCAGAACGCGCATGAGCGCGTGCAAGCGTGCGACCACATAAAAGCGCATAATCTGGCAGACCAATCTGTGCAAATTCTGCCCCAATCGCAGCCAAACGCTGATCTTTCAGCCGGCGCACATAAAACTGGCGCTGCCCAACAGGAAGGCTTCCCGTTTCGCCATCTACTTCATCTGTGCCGCTACTATGCGTCCAGCCTAAAAACGCGTCAGATGCTGTTTGCATAATACGTTGCCCTACCACAACGCGTTCACCCTGATTGTGGAATACCGAGGGTGGAAGATATGGAGCTAGAACAGAAACCTGCGCTTCCTTGATTTGAAGCAGTAAAACTTCATTATCTGGTGTCGAAAATAGGCCTATGGCGCAAAACGTGCCCACACTGCCTACGCCTACAACCTTAAAAATAACATCCTGCAACGTGTAGCGAGAAAGCAGAATGGCACGTTCAGGCGGTTGTGTTGCAATATATCGGGTAAAGGCTGCGCGTATTGCCTCATCCTGTTCTGGCAGACGCACCACCAAGGGCGGTTTTTCTGTTAGGCGTAGTGTACCGTAATCTTCTGCCACAAGGCCAAAATGTGTACGCGCACTTTCCAGGCGTGCATCTAGCAGGTTCTGGACTTTTTTGCGGGCTTGTTTGTCCTGAAAACCCGCAATGGCGGCCGAAAGATCAATGCGTTCTGCCCAGATTTCCAAAGGGCTCATAGGGGCTAGGCGCACCATTTCCTGCGCATAGCATTGCGCCATGCTACGTGCCAGATTACGTGCAGATGCCTCGGAAAGCCCAGATTCTCGCCCCGCCAGCACCAAAGAGGTGCCTAAACGTTTGATGTCCCATTCAAATGGAGCGGAAAGCGTTTCATCAAAATCATTGATATCAAAAACTGCGGTTCCTTCCGCAGAGGCATAACTGCCAAAGTTGGCCAGGTGGCAATCTCCACAGCTTTGCACTTTTAGACCAGCGGAAAGTGTTCCGGCCAAATCTGCTGCCATAACAGCAGCCGCGCCGCGTAAAAAGGCAAAGGGAGAAACGGCCATGCGTGCATAACGCACTGGTAATAATGCGCTGATTCGATGCTCCCCTTGCGTAACAAGGATAGACACCGGATCTATCCTTGTTTTTGGGGGATGCCATTCTGCCTGTTGGGTACGTGGCGCAATCTTGCGCAGTTTTATGCCATTGGCATGGCGAAGGGCGCGAGGAATAAGGCTGGCGGTCTGTGCTGGAAGAGCTGAGGTCATAGAACATTTTTAGGCATAGCTCTTAGAGTAAACCAACAACTCAAACGAAAAGCGTTGCAGGTATGCAGTATTCTCGTATCTCTGGCCATATTTAGAGCCAGTGTCTTTTTTAGGAACATACCTTCTCTTTCTGCCGTTCTCTGACAGGCACATTGTGCCAGACTGGTAACGGGCAGGAACTTCGCAACCAAACATAACGTTTGCCTTGTTATATAAATGCAATACCGGGATAACACTTTCTATCCCTGATATATTTTAAGTTTTTATCTGTTTGTGGCCTTATGCCTTCAAGGAGCACGCTTTATGACTGAAACACCCCCTCAGACACCCGCAAAATCGCACCCGGTGCTGATAGGGTTAGGTTGTTTTCTGCTGGCCATTATCCTGCTGATTGTATTCTGGTCATGGGATTGGTTTGTACCTTTGGTCAATTCCCGTGCCACGGCAATACTCCACCGCAAGACCACTATTGAGCATCTGCACGTTGCGCTTGGGCGTGTGACAACTATTCGGGTGGAAAACCTTAGGATAGAACAGCCCAAGACCTTTGATCAGGAAAAAGATCTGTTTGCTCAATCTAAGGAGCTAACCGTTTCAGTTGATGTCTGGTCCTACCTATGGCATCGCGCGCTTCATATCCCGCTGATAGCGCTTACTGAGCCCAAAGCAGACATTCTTGCCCGCAAGAATGGTGAAAATAATTACACCTTTACGGAAGACGGAAAACCCGCCCCAGCAAACAAGAACAAGACGGAGCAGGCCAGCAGCCTTCCTGATATTGGAGAACTGCGTATTACCAATGGTGCACTGCATGTCCGGCATGATCCGCTACAGGCTGATATGCAGATGGGAGTGGAAACCACGCCTCCGCAAGGCAACAACCGCGGATCTTTGCGTCTTACAGCTAAAGGACGTTATGCGCAGCAACCTATTACAGCCCGCTTTGTAGGGGGCACTGTTCTCTCCTTTGTTGCTGATAAGGAGCCTTATCCGGTTGATTTGTTCGTGCAAAATGGCCCTACCACAGCCACGCTGAAAGGGGATGTTGTGCATCCGCTCACACTCAGTGGGGCGCATCTCAAACTGCACTTTGCCGGGCCTGATATGTCTTTGCTGTATCCGCTTACCGGTGTACCCATTCCACGCACACCTGCGTACAGCATTACGGGAGCCCTAAACTATACGCGCGAACATGTTGTTTTTAAAGATTTTGAAGGCAAGATGGGCAGCAGTGATATTGGTGGCACCATTGAAATCAACCCACATGAAAAGCCCATATTCGTACAGGCAGACCTCCATTCCAAACAAGTAAACCTTGTTGATCTGGGAGGTTTTATTGGCGCAAAACCTGACAAGACAAAGGCAGAAGAAAAAGCGGAAGCCAAAAGCAACACGGTGCTGCCAGATACCCCTATCAACATTCCCAAACTGAATGCTGTAAATGCACATGTTACGTATCA